>JANXCT010000001.1:0-300000 GCA_025059875.1 Candidatus Kapaibacterium sp. | reverse complement strand
TTCTTCCGACCTTCCAGCTCAATTCCCCATAGTTGCGCTGGATTTTCGGAGTTTGCAAACGTGCGTGTTAGCTCGCTCTGCTGCGGGAAGATCGTCTCTTCGATCGCGTTTGTGATCCGCTTACCGAAGACCCCCACGCTGAAGTACTCCGATAGTGTCGGGTACCATTCCATCCGCAGCTCTGCACTCCACGTCTCAGCAGGCTTCAGTAGAGGATTCCCTTGGACGAGCGCCTGTTCCGTCACATCGAAGAAAGCGAAAGGAGCAACCTCTCGGAATGTTGGACGGGTCACCGAGCGGAAGAGCGCACTTCGGATCTGGAATTGATCGCTGAGACGGAGCACCGCGTTGACAGTCGGTAGCCAGTTGAGCCATTGACGGTGCTCGCTCAATGGCTGGTCGTTGATGTAGTGGGTTGACAGGTCCTGCTGCGCTAACTCTGCTCGGACTCCCACGGCGAAGCGAAGCGAGAGCTGCAAGAAGTTCGCCGGGATTTCACCAATCGCGTAGGTTGCCCACACCTTTTCACCAGCCTGGTAGGAGTCGCTCAGCTTCGTATCCTCAGAAATCCCAAGTCCGTCTTCGCGGAAGTTCTCCGGGCGGAGGAGCTCCTCTGGCGGCAGCGTCAGATCAACGTCACGCGCTCCCCCTCGGGCCTGGACGAGGGTAATGGAGCGCGCTGTAAAATGCCGCTGACGCTGCTCCCAGGAGAACCCAAGCTGCAGTGAACCGACCGCCAATGGAAGGCGCCCCCGAACCTTCGCTGCTGAGGTCTTCTCCAGGAGGTCTATGAAGTACCGCCCGGCCCGCGTTCCGTCGCCCTGTTGGGTCGCCGGAATCTCAGCTACGTAAGGATCGTCGGGGTTGCTGTGGATCTGGCGCTGGTACCGGAGACGGCGGTAGTCCGGTTGCTGCTGCCGAGCTTCCCCACGACTGAACTCCCATGCCAGCGCGTAACCATTGAGAGCATGCTCGCCCCCTAGCTGGCTGTTCCAGAACTGATACTGCGTCAGGTGGTAGACGTAGTGGCGCAGCTGGAGCATCTGGTATTGAAAATCAGCCCCCTCTAAGAACAGGAAGCGGTCTGAGAGCGAACGGCTAAAGAGGTTACGGAGATGGAAACGATGCGCGTCCCCGAGACGATAGCCGACATTGAGCAACGCTGCTAAGCTGGTACCACGATTGGCCTCTCTGCCCGCGTGTTCGAATAGGAGCTGACGGTCTGCCAAGAGCCCACGCCAGAGTCCCTCTCGAATAGCCGCCGAACGCTCGTAGAGTAGGGTTCCCACGAGTCCTACTTCAGACGCAGTCCCAATTGGCGAACTCCATCCAGCCGCCAACTGGAAGTTGGGCAACACGGAAACCGTTGTCGTATCCCGCCTCCAGAGCTGATTGTTGAAGCCGCGCCCAAGCTCTACCCACCGCTGCTGTGCTCCTGTTGTGTCGTATGGATTCCACACAGCCCGTAGGAGTTCGCTCATTTCACGCCGCGAGCTAGGTATCCCGGGCGGCATATGGCGCCACTCGGTGTCCCATGCCAGCCAGTCCTGGGGTCCTGCAGGGTAGTGCCAGTAACCGTTCTTCCGAAAGCTCGTCCCGGCAATGTATGGACTGCCCAAGCGTAGCTGGATGAAGGGGCGATCCGGGATGTCCACCGTCCGTAGCTCTACAACCCCACCTGCGGCAACAGGGCTCTCAGCAGTAGCAGCCTTTGCAACAGAGACTTGCTCTAGGAGCTCTGTGGGGAAGAGTTCTAAGGCTATGCCGCGGCGGTCTGGTTCCGACATTGCAACTGGCAGCCCGTTGAGCAGGATTGTGCTGTAGCGCTCGTTCGTACCACGTACGAAGAGGTACTTCCCTTCCATAACGGTCACGCTGCTGATCCGCTGGAGGGCTTGCCCTGCATCAGCATCTCCACTGAGGCGCAACTGCTCTGCTCCTACGACCTCCACGACGGCCGTCGCAGACCGCCGAACGCTAATCGCACTCTCCGCGCTCGCTCGGTCGCGACGAGCCTCCACAACGGCCCCTTCCATCTGCCGTACCGTCGGGTAGAGGCGAACACTCAGCCAGACGGAGTCGCCAGCCCGGACTGTGAGCTCGCGCTCCATTGCCGAGTAGCCCACCATGGATACTCGGAGACGGTACTGACCCGGCTTGACCCGCAGCCGAAAGTTCCCTCGGAAGTCTGCAAAGGCCCCTGTTGTATCGCGCCCCATCACTATAATCGTGGCCCTCCCCAGCCCCTCACCCGTCTCGGCATCCTGCACGATCCCTCGTAACAGCCCGTCGCTACTCTGCGCCGTGGCAATGGCATGACCAACCAGTAAGGCAGCAGCGCACACACTCAGAAATCCCATTGGAGCTGCAAATGTTGTGACACGTACCCTCTGCCAGGCGCGAAATTCCCCCAGCACTGCAACCTGGGTGTTACCTGCACGTTACGAAAGCGTAACAGGTCCCCTCACCGCCCAGCGTAGCAGCAGTTCGCACACTGCCGGGCCTGCGCAAACTCGGATGACTCAAGCTGCAACGTGCTGTGGTGAATTCCAAAGCGCTCTTGGAGCACTTTCTGTGCTTGCTCGAGCACAGTGGCTGTAGCGGCCGAGGAGTCCACAACCAAATGAGCACTCAGCACTGCCTCTTGCGAGGCAATTCCCCACACGTGCAAATCATGGACATCCAGCACGCCCGGTAGCTGGCGAAGTGCCTCCTCTACCTGAGGGACTGATACCCCGCGTGGAGACGCTTCCAGCACAATCCCTAGCGCCTCCCACAACAGCACAAGCGTATGCCGAAGTAAGAAGCCAACTAGAACGAGCGAGAGTACCGGATCAATCCATGCAGCACCTGTCCACCACAAAGCTGCGCCAGCAACCACAACAGCTAACGACGATGCCATGTCGCTGAGCGCATGGAGGTACGCTGCCCGGGTGCTAAGGCTATGAGCGTGCCGCAGGAAGGCAACCACCACAGCATTCCCCACCAACCCCACAAGTGCAGCGATAACCATCGGCAGTGGGAGGACAGAATAGGGGGTCCACAGGCGCTCGAATGCCTCCCATGCTATCCATCCACAGAGCACCAAGAGGAATGCCGCACTGACAATTCCCACGACCACTTCTACCCGGTGCAGCCCATAAGTGAAGCGAGAGCCAGGACGCGGTGAGTAGCTGGCGATGGACAGCCCTACGTACGCAGCCAGTTGCGTCAAGAGATCGGTCAACAAATGCCCCGTATCCGACAGCAGAGCAAGGCTGCTCGACCACCATGCCCCTACAGCCTGGATGACGACGAGTCCACAAGTCAGGAGGAGCGCCCCTCGGAGGCGCCAACCCTCGTCACGATATGTCGCATGCAGCACGGCCACTAATACCTCTCTGCTGCGTACTATTGACGCATCGCAACTTTGTCCAGGGTAGCTCAACCAACGTGCCGTATCATGGCTGCCGATCCCCTACTTTTGCACTTATTCCCAAAGGAACCTTAGGGGAGGGACACAAGTACTATGCGCTGCGAACGCAGGGGAGGGTGTAGTCCAGGTAGGACCAAGAGAGGAACTCCACAATGCACTGGTTGATAGCTCTTGTATGCGCCATCCCTGTGGCGGCCCAGCAGCTCAGTCTCACCGTCCTCCTCCGCGATCCGCTGCCGGCAGCGATCTCAGCCTGGCAAGAGGATCCAACGCTCATTCGAGTGCTCATCTCTTCTTCCTCCCCAACGCCAAGCTACCCAAATGCTGTGATTAGCTTTGAGCTGCGGGATGCGCAGACGCAGAGAGTTGTAGCTCGCTCCAAGGATGGCCACCCTCGCCAACCCCGCATTGCGATCCCGGCTGGGCCGACGACGTTGACCCTTACTGGTTCTGAAATTATCAACTATGAAGCAACAGAGATCGAGGCTGGCATCGAAGAGCAGGTCCTCGTTACCGGTCTCCTGCCTGAAGGTGTATACGAGTTCTGCGTCCGGCTCTTAGATAGGGACTTCCGTCCAATTGTCATAACAGGACGGACCTGTGCAGTAGCACGCGTAGTATCGCCCGACCCTCCAGTGCTCCTTGCCCCTGAAGATACCACTCGCCTCTCCTCTTTGACGCCGCTCTTCATATGGACACCCCCGCGACCTCTCGTAGGGCCAGTTGTCTACCGGCTCCGTATTGCCCCGCTCTACGCTGGGCAAGACCGTCGTTCTGCCTTGGAGCGGAACACCCCTGTCTACGAGCAGCTTCTCTCGACAACGACGCTGAGGTATCCTCCAACAGCCCCCAGCTTCTCGCTCTACCCAGATGCCCAGGGCTTTGTCTGGCAGGTGCAAGCATTGACTCCTGATGGGCGTCCCGCCGCTCGGAACGATGGCAAGAGTTCGATTTTCCTCTTCTATCCGCCCATGGCCGGTCCAGCGGCGCGAGAAGCTCCCCCGACAACTCCGCCTACACCTCCAGCTAAAGATGCCTCCCAAGAGGATGGAGGTAGCGCTCCACGCACCGGAAGAGTTATCGGCCCAGACACAGTCCTTATCACTCATATCCGGCTGGGTGGAGGCTTTATCATGCGCCTCCACACTCCAGTGCTCTGCCGCAGGGGGTCATCGTGCACCATCGGGCCCGATACCGGCTACATCTATATCCCCTGGCTGGGCGACACCTTGGTAGTTCCCTTTAAGAGCCTGACTATCACGAGCCTCGGCCTACCAAGTCTACACGGTGGCACCCTCACCTCCTCTGCCGTAAAACAGCGGCTACTCCAGAGCGGGGTGGCGGCTGCCCAGCATGTGCTTAAAATCCTAGAGTGGAAGTTCACCGCCACAATGGCCGAGGTACGAGCGCGCCTCAGCATCGATTGGACAGGCTCCGGCCTCACCTGCCGAGGACGCGATTCAGTAGAGCTGAGTTGGCAACCCGTAAAGCTGACTGGCTTGCCACCCCTTCGCATCAAGATTCCTACAGCCTGGGAATGTAGCGGAGCGGGGATGCTCCTTGGACAGTGCTTCCATGTCCGCTTTGACTCCATCTTGATCGACGCCAGCTTCGATACCCTCCCACCCCGCAACTTCAGAGGCCACCTCACCGTTGGCGGCACTTTACAGCTCCAGTGCCTCAATCCTCCTGCAAACGCTTACTTCTACCTGCGACTGGACCGTGGGGGCGCAGACTTCCTCGTCACAATCGTGCACCGAATCCGCGCCCAAGTAGTCGGCACACCGCTGCGAATTAGCCTAGACACGTTAGTGCTAGACATTGCGCAGACAGCTAATCCGACGGGTTTCCCCCCTGGAGGCGGGTGTACCTTCCCGGACTGGAGCTCACCTAACTGGCGAGGCCTCTGGATTCCAAGCCTTCAGCTCTCCGTGCCGATTGGGGACAACGATACAGCGGACTTCCTGGCACGGAATGTCGTTGCAGAAGATGTCGGTGGGCAGCTCAAGCTCAGCCTCAACGCTCGCGTAAAGGTCCGAGACACCATCCGGTTTGCTGGCTTCCGTATTCGCCTAGATACCCTCACCGCGCGGTGGTGTCGGGGTACCTTTAGCGAATTTGCCCTCCGCGGACTGCTATTGCTCCCCCCTGGACTTAGCAAGCCGGCTGGTTGGACACAGTTAGATAGCCTCTACATCCGGTTCACGTGCGATGCCAGTTGGAACTGGACGGGTTCGCTGGACATCTATGGGAACATCCGGCTAGACTTTGGCACCTATGCTCGACTCATCCTCCAGAATGCTCGGCTCGTCAAGGTGGGTCCGAGCTCCGGGTACTTGGAGTTCGTCAACGTTCGCCTCCATGCACCGGCTGATGGCACGAACTCTGTAACGTTCAACGGCCTCCGCATCTGGAACGACGGGCGCGTTGAACTAGAGGGGACCGAGGGGTGGCTCAATGTCAGCAATTGGGCAAATCTATCTGTCGGCGGCATTGACATTCAGGTGCAAGAGGTAGGGCTTGGCTACCACCAGCCTACGACGGGCTCCTGCAGTAGCCCGCAGAAGCGATGGTGGGTTGGCCTCAGCGGCGGCATTAGCATCAACGCCAACTCAGGACTACCTGGCGGAGGAAATGGAGTCCGTGTCCGCCGGCTGCGAATCTACGACAACCTCTGCATGACTAGTGAGGGCTCTGGGATCGACGTCTCCATCTCTGGCTCCTTCTCTATCCGCGGCGAGCTACGCTGGGGAGACATCACCTATGGCTCGGGCTCTGGCTCTGTTCAAGCGAAAGGTCTCCAAGGGACTCTGAGCGGGAGCTTTACATGCCTGGGCGGAGTGGAGGCCCAAGTGGATTTCGCACTGGGCTCGGTTAGCTCGCCATCGCCGTACAAGTTCTGGTTTGTTCAGGGAGCCGTGGTGGTGCCTGGTGGTGTTCCCATCGTACCCGGGGCTTTCCACCTGGTCGGTGGCCTTCTAGGAGCTGGTTGGCATGTCAAACTGGATAACGTCAACCGCAACCAAATCAGCGAGACGAATGGGATCGTACCTCCGCCGCCACTGGTGCCTGATCCTCACACCGGCTTGATGCTCCGTGGCGGGCTTATCTTCGCCGACGGTTCGCTGCAGTTCTACCGACTCACTGTCACCGGCACCATCGCCTTTGGGAGCTCTACACAACTAGCGATAGACGGAGGGGTCGTGATCATCCCCGCGCTGCGAGTTGTGGAAGGCAGTGCTAACGCTACGATGGCAATTAACGGCGGACGCCTCCAGCCCCCAATCTCGCTGAGCGGAGGAGCTAGCGTCCGGTTATCCAGGATTCAGCTCTTCTCTGCGGGTTTCTCCACACAGATCCAGCCAGGCAGTTCCTGCTTCCATGTTGGCCCTTCTCCAGACCGGAACTGGATCTTAGCCGATCTGGATGCGAACATCGGCACAGACATCCTCGGGGCTGAAGTAGTGGCAAAAGCCTACGCCAGCCTATGGGGGCTCTATGTCCGCCTCTGCCCAACAGAGGGCGAGTTCCAGGGCAATTTCCGAGGCGCTGGTGTTGTCGGAGTTAAGCTCGAAGTTGCTAGAGCCTCAGTTCCTTTCCACTTTGGGGTAGAGTTCAGTACCGGATTCTGTGGCTACTACTACTTCCGCTTCCAGCGGAGTGGAAACAACTACACTGGCCGGGCAAAGCTCGGTGGTGGGCTAGGATTGTCGCTAACCTTCGATCAGTCCGGCTGGCCCAGCTGGAAAGGATGGCGAGGGACTCAGGCAGCGGACCATCTCCAGGGGTACTACTGTGGTTCCGGTAACTGGGTGGACCTAAGCAAACACTGGAGCCACTGCCGCAAAAACGACGATTGTAACAAAGATGTTCAAGATTGCCGCCAAGTATCCATAGAGCTGCGCGCTCGCGGGGTCTTCGATGGACAGATCAGCATCCCACGGACATGCTTCACTGTTGCTGGACGGCAGGTCTGTCTCCCCAAACTCCACCAGCTGACGATCTCCGCTGACTACGGATACTATGGATACGGACGCTGGAACAACCGAGAGGGAGCTAAGAAAGGCGGTCCGCTCGCCAACCAGGCAGAAGCCCTCTCGTGCTCTGGGCTCGCAAACGAACGCCAGCAATGGGCAAACAACAACGTCAGCGAGCAACAGCCTCCAGCTCTTGTCATCACATCCTCTCCTGGTCGGGGCCAGACTGGCGTTAGCATTACTCAACGGCTGTGGGTTAAACTGGGAGCGCCTGCCAACGGCAGTTGGAGCAGCGGAGGTTCAGGACTCCGACAGTGGCAAATTCGCAATCTTGCTGTATCCCTGTGGGATCTGGGGTTTGGCACCCCACGCCAGGTTAGCATTCAACAACACCTGCACGTCGATTCCCTTTCCCTTGTTCCACTCCTCCAGATCGGCGGCTCCTCCTTCGCAACCGTGCTACTACCGAACACACCGTATCGGCTCATCATAGAGGGGGACTTCTGGGCACGGAACCCAAACGGCACCGAAGCATACATTACCCGCTCTCGCGATACGCTGCCATTTACTACTGGAGCTCCCAGCGAGATGCAGTTTGAAGTCAGCTCCTCCATAGGCCCCATCCGAGATACCAGCGCCCAGCGAACTCCAGCCTTCATAGCCCTCTACAACGCCTTACGGGGACTAGAATTCATATCCCCACTCCAGTTTGGTCGTGACATCTGGCTCCGTATCCGCGACGGTGTTGGACGCACGTACGAATGGCGTGGTCCCCCAACTCCTCCCATCCGAGCCGTCCGTCCAGCCAGTTCAGGAGCAGCCCTCGGAGTTCAATTAGAGCTGGATACGCTCGAGTTCCAACCCATAGCAACCAACATGGTCATCTCACCAATCCGCCCCAACACCTTCCACTTTACACTCCTCAACGCTAAGAAGGCGGGTTCTACAGCACCGCGTCCTGACACGGCCAACCGACTCCTGGAGGGGCTTCCGCTGGAACTCGATCGCTGGACATGGACTCGCCAGCCTTCGGCAGCAGAGCTACAGCTCCGACTCTCTACTCGACTCCGCTGGTCCTCTCTTGCCCCGGGCGATGACGCATGGTATGCTCCGGCTGCTGTGGGTGGCACGAACATTCCCTACACGGACACAGTTGTACTAGAGAACACAGGAGCTCAGAAACTCTTCGCCGGCACCCCCTTCCGCATCATTGTCCGCAAGAATGTTAGGGGAACAGTGACAGAAATCCGCTCGGTATGGCATCTGCCTCAGACCCTCCTACCAGGAGGCAGCGTAACCATTCCCGTTACCATCCCCATAGAGCCGGACCTCCAAGGGTGGAGTATTCGAATTCTGCCGCGGCTACCGTTCACGGAGAGTAACCACACTGACAACTGTGTAGATACGGGTCCGCAGGCCGGTTGCGCACAGTGTCAGCCTCCATCAGATTGCTTGCACATTCCGAGTCCCATTACTGAGGCAGAGTAGTCGGGGAACTTAGGGATGGGGAAGGGAAGGGCCTTCTGGCTCGGCGCCACAGTGGGGGTCTTCCTCTGCAGCACAATAGCTGCACGGCCGCAGCCCCGACTCTTCTTCTGGGCGAAGGGCGATAGTGTGGGTATCCGCCTAGCGTGGACCCTCCCTCTAGATCGCCCCCTGCCCGCAGAGTACCGAATTCTACGCCGTGAGAGCCGCAAGAATGTCTATGAGCCGTTGGCGGTCACACGCCGACTCCCGAGGACCCAATGGATGCCGTATGCACCGGCCGATGCCTCCCCTGGATGGCTCGACACAGTTGAGCTTATCATCACAGCCGCTGCCGACCCGCGAGAGCCAGACTCCGTCCGCCGCGAGCTCCTGGGACTGCTGCAGGAGATGTTGATCGACGACTTCCCTCGCGTTGCTCCGGTCCTTGGCACTACGTATCACGACACGACTGCCCGGAGTGGACGGCGCTACGATTACGCTGTTGCCATTGGTGACTCCGTCGTTGCGGAGGTCTTGGACGTACTGGCGGGGTCCCGAGAGCTTCCAGAGCCTCCAAAGAACCTGCAAGGAAAGGCTGTCGATAGCCTCCGTATCCGGCTCCTCTGGGACTTCAAGGGTGGGAAAGCACGGGGCATCTGGGGCTACCATGTCTGGCGCCAAGCACCAGGGGATACAGGATTCATTCGCATGACTGAAGACCCTATCATCACGCTCTGGATAGACGAGAACCTTCCTGCTGAGTACCTCTACGCCGATGTGGAAGGACTGGAGAAAGGCAAACTCTACCGCTACCGGGTCAGCGCTGTGGACGTCTTCGGACACGAAGGGCCCTGGAGCGAACCCGTTGCTGTCGTGGCCCGAGATGCCCGCCCAATCTTAGCTCCCTACGGTGTTGTTGCTCGGCCCGAGGGGGACAGCATCATTATCGTCTGGGAGGCCTCGCAGGATTACCGCGCTGCCGGCTACCACGTTTACCGATGGCCGTTTGGCATGGATACCGCCCGAGTCCGCTTGACCCCGCACCCCCTACCAGCAGATGTCCGCAGGATCGTAGACTGGCCTGGGGAACTCCCCGCCGAGCACGTCGCGTACGCAGTCACTACCGTCACCGAAGAGGGGGAAGAGAGCGATCTCTCACTCCCCCACATCGTACCAGTGCCCGACGTTATCCCGCCGCCACCTCCACGGTACTTCATGGGCTACGGCGAAGTTGGGAAGGCTCGCCTCGTATGGACCCGTAGCATGGCTCAAGACGTCTGGGGCTATGAGGTCGCACGCGCCCTTTCACCCATAGATGAGTTTACGCTCGTGAGCACCCACATCCTGGAAGACACCACGTTCACGGACATCCTTACCCCCGAAGCCGGGCGCACGACCTTCTGGTACCGAGTCCGTGCTGTCGACCGCCGCGGAAACCGTAGCGACTGGACGCCTGCAGTACTGGTACTCCTGCCTGACATCGTGCCCCCACCATCTCCGTACTTCACAGAGGCAGTCGCAGAGGACGGCGCTATCCGACTCCGCTGGCAAATCGGTGCTGCCAGTGATCTCCTAGGCTTTTGGCTCAATCGGTACGAAGATACCCTCAAGTCCCCTATCACGCTCAACGGGGGTGAGCCGATAGAAGGAACGGCTCGAGAGTACCGAGACTCCCTCGTTGAGCCTGGGCGGATATACTGGTATGAGCTCGTTGCAATCGACAGCGCCTTCAACCTCTCCATGCCATCAGGGCGCATTGCCGGGCAAGCATACAGCACCCGTCCCCCTGCGCCCCCCACTCTCGATTCCGTCTACGCTACTCCAGAGGGTGTCGTCATCGTTTGGCGAGAAGTCGCCTCCTCAGACGCTGCCATCATCGTAGAACGGAGCACCGACGGGGAGCGCTTTACGCCAATCACGCCCCTACTCCCAATCGCCCAGCGGCGCTTTCTGGACACAGCCGTTCGACGTGGACAGCTCTACTACTACCGCCTCCGACTCCGCAGCTTGACCACCGGCAATTGGAGTGCCCCCTCCACCGCCGCTACTATTACCCCGTAATTTTGTGGGCCTGCGTGTCTAACTGTGCTTCCTAAAGGGCTCTGCCATGGGTCTCCGGTACGGGCTATGGATAGTCGTGGCGGCCACCAGCAGTACCCTCTGCATAGCAGCCCAGCAGGTCGTTCCTAAAAAGACCAAAGCCCGGACTATCCACATCTCTCGGATCGAACAGCAAGAGCTTGCTACCGTCGGCCCAGAGAAGATCACATACCGAGAGCTCGAGCAAGCATACCGTCGGAATACCGCCCGCCAACACACCCGACTCTACGAAGTCCCGCGCGATAGCGTCGAGTCCTTCCTGCGGCTCTACATCAACTATCGCCTGAAAGTCCTGGATGCTCTCTCCCGCGGACTGGACAAAGATTCCGCATTCCTGCGGGAGTTTGAGAACCACCGTCGTCTGCTGGCCGAGACGTACTTCTTCGACAAGCGCCTTGTCGAACCCGCTGTCGAAGAGCTCCTACGGCGCCGCCAGTCGGAGCTGCGGCTGGCAATCATGCTCTTCTCACAGAACTTTGACCAGGACACCTTGCCTGCATACGAGAGGGCAAAGCGAGCCATTGCCCTACTGCAGCAAGGGGTGCCATTCGAGACTCTCGCCCGGGACTCCTCCGACGATCGCGAAACGGCCCAGCAAGGCGGTATCCTCCCTTTCATTACCGGCGGGATGGTGCTCCGGCCAATTGAGGACGTGGCATACCAACTCAAGCCCGGGCAGTTCTACCCAGCCCCTATTCGTACCCGCCACGGCTACTTTGTCGTCAAGCTCTTGCAACGAGAGCCCCGAGTTGCCGTATTGGCGCGGCACATCCTTCTGCCTATCGTTAACGGAGATACGGCTGCAGCTTTAGCTAAAGCTGACTCGCTACTACAGCTCCTTCGGTCCGGAGCAGACTTCGCTGAGATAGCTCGCCAGAACTCCATTGACAATGTCACGGCCGAGCGTGGCGGGAGCTTCGGAAGCTGGTACACTCGCTCACTAGGCTTCGAGAACATCCCCAGCCGCCTGCTCCCGGAGTTCGAGAACGCGCTCTTCTCCATCCCCGATGGAGGCCTAACGGTTACCGTCACAAGCTTCGGTGTCCATATCATCCGCCGCGACTCGACGAAGCGCTACGCGGTAGAGGAGGAACGCGAGACTCTTCGGCGACTCTACCGCCGGCTCTACTTCGAGGAGGACCGCCAGCGCTTTCTGGACTCGGTTCGCACAGCCTGGGGCTGTCAATGGAACACACCTGTCTACCAAGCCTTCGTCAGCTCCATTGATACAACGAACAACCCCTCTGACACCGCTTGGGCTACCCGCATCCCGACAGCACTGCTCGACCAGCCGATCTACCTCTGTCGTCATCTCCAACCCGTTACCGTGCGGCATCTCATCGACACCCTCTCACAGCCCTTCTACCGTACCCTTCCTCTGCGCTCCGCAAACCTCCTACAAACGGTCCAACGGGCCACGACCCCGGCAATCGTGGATTACCTTAGCCGTGGCCTCGAGCGCCAGGACCCTGAGTTCGCTCGCCTACTCCGGGAGTTCCGGGATGGACTCCTCTTATTCCGCGTCGAGGACCAAGAGGTCTGGAGCAAGCTCAGCCGCTTTGACACCGTAGCTGCTCGGGCTTACTACGACACCACGAAGCACCGCTACTACACCGAACCTGTCTACGACCTCAGCGAAATCTACGTCACTTCCGACTCTCTTGCCCGAACACTCCGGGCTCAGCTCGATGCAGGTGCGGATTTTGCAAAGCTAGCTGAACAGTATACTCAGCGCCCTGGCTACCGAGAGAAGAAAGGGCACTGGGGCAAGCTCACACCCAAGCAGAACAAGCTCGCCGCCCTTGCAGAGCAGCAGCAGGCAAAGAAAGGTGATATCATAGGCCCCCTGCCATACGAGAACGGCTTCGTCCTGCTCCGGATCAACGACTACGAGCCCCCACGACAGAAGGGCTTTGAAGAGGCTATCCCAGACTTCGCTCCAGCCTTCCAGGAGCTCCAGCAGCAGCGCTTGACGGAACAGTGGTTAGAGCGCCTACGCCAGCGTTTCCCCGTCAAGATCAACACCGCAGCGCTCGCTGCTATCTGGGGCTTGGCACGCCGACGCTAATTCATGCGTGCTCGAATCCGCTGGAGGACCTCAGCAAAGTCGCTATCCCGTAGCTGGTAGCGCTCGCTGCAGTACTGGCAGACCAACTCATTCTGCCCTAAGCGTTGCATTTCGCTGACCTCCTCGTAGGTCAGTGTCGCCAAGAGCTCTTTGAAGCGCTCTAGAGAGCAGCGGCAGAAGAAGTCAATCGGCGTGTTGTTGAGCACCATGAAAGTCTCCGGGAGGACACGGCTCAGAATCTCCTCCGGAGCAACGCCAGCGGTAAGTAGCTCCGCCAGCGGAGGGAGCTCCTGCAGGCGACGTTCTACGGTGAGGATGACATGGGCCGCAGCTCCGGGCATCGTCTGCACCAGTAACCCTGCTGAAGCGCTGATTTTGCCATCGGGAGTGAAAGCAACGTCGAACCGAACAGCCGTCAGGATCTGTTCCGATTGCTCAAAGTAGTACTCCAAGTTCGCAGCGATATCCCCTTGCTGGAGCTCCACGACGCTGACGACTGGCTCAACGTGGTTGTAGAGGATACGTACCACGCGGAAGAGACCGTGCCGCCCTAGGGGATACGGATGCGCCGCTAGTGGCAGGCCATCGGACCGCTCGGTGGCATAGCGGACGTAGCCCCGTACCTCTCCGACTTGCAGTGCTTCGGCCGCAACGACAGCGACTGGCCCATCCCCCTCGGCCTCCACTATGATACGCTCCTCCCCTTTGAGGAACGAGGCCAAGAGAGAGGCGCTCGCCAGAGCCTGCGCCAGCAGGCGAGCTCCAACGGGTTCCAACCCATGCCGGGACTGCGCTGTCTGCGCTACGACGGTGTTCTTGACCACGACCCCACGAAAAGCACCGTCAACGGTTAGTGCCCGGATGACCCGATCACGCTGTCGGAATTGTTGCTTGAGTTCAGCTAAACTCGCCATCACAAGCTGATGACTGTGACACAATAGTTACTAAGACGGCTGCATCAAGCCTGGCGTGTCTTCTTGGAACGGCGTGTTTAGAATGTCACAACTCGTTGCAATTCTGTCACGCTAACATTCTGGCTCCGACGATCACAGGGCTGCATATGGAGCGTATTTTTGCGGCAGGTCTTATGGTACAACACTGCCTGTACGAGCTATCCTCGTCACCCGAGGGCAGAGGGCTCATGTAGGCACTGGGCGACGGTAGCTTATCGGACGCCCATCTCTGCGCAAGTCAGGTCAACAACAGATGGGCAAAGCAAATGAGGTTGCTTCTCGTCTGCTTACTGAGCCTTCCCGCAATTGCCCAGCTCAACTTCACGGGGATCGGTCCTACAGTGTGGATACCGTACAGGGAGGTCAACGATGCGGTCCGAATCGGTTACGGCAGCAGTCTCGTGCTGGGCTCTCGGCAGTACTGCCAGTTGTGGGGACTTGTAGGCGTCCACTACTATCGGCTGCAGATGCGCGACTCTGGCGAGATCCGGCACCGCCCGCTACCCCCGAAGTACGAAGAGGTCGTTAGCCTTGAAGCTGCCCTCCGCTTCTTCCCATGGCATCCTACCCAGGTACCACTGTATGCCCACGTCGGGCTCCTTGCTAACGGCATCAATGCCCGCGACGGTGCCTTGCCTGCTGGACTGGGAACGGCTATCGGCGCTGGGATTGTCTTCCCCTTCTCTGATCCTTGCTGCTCGTGGTTCCTGGAAGCCTCGGGGCAGTATGCACTGTGGAATATCCTCCTGCGGGATGAAGCCCGTCCAATCGTCCGCAGTTGGCTTGTTGGACTTCACTTCCGGTTGGGGCTATGAAGCACTGGTACTGGGTTGCTGCCGTACTACTCCTTGGATGTACTCGCCCACCACAGTACGACGACATCCTCCGCATCCGACCAGAGTTCGTCTCCCAGTGGCGCAATGCACTCCAGGACACGCTCTACGGCGGTTTCTTCGTCCGAGGGACGGCCGTAGAACTCCAGATCCGCCCAAACCCTCGCGGTGGGCATGATACAATCCTGCTCTTCCGACCCGCTGAGACGGAAGGTGAGCGTCCCCAATTTTGGCAAGTCCCAGTAGTGCAGCTTCAGAACATTGCCCTCCGCTTTGGGCTGGACACGAGCCGCTACGGTGGCTGGGACATCGTGGAAACCTATGCCGTCACCGAACGCATCCCCAGAATCCGTTCCATCCCCGTGCGTGCCCGTGAGTGCGATTGTCTACCGCTGGGCGTAGAGCTCCCAGGGCTGACTATTCGCTGTCCGGAGCGGGCTTTTGGATGGTACTTCCTCGAACTCCGAGGCACGGCGGCTCTCTACAGCGACGTTCCCACCCGCGACAGCCGCATAGGCCGACTCCGCTACCTCGGCGAGGTAGCCGCAGGAGTACGCTTAGGAACCTACCGCGAGTGGGGAATTGGGCTCCTCTACAGCTCTGGGATTCCTGTGTACAACTCCTTCCGCAGCGAGCTACTTCGGCGTCCGCTAACGCTCCTCCATGTCCGGTACCAGATCGGCAACCACCGAGTACGGCGGGAGACACAGAAGCGGTTTATCTTCGACCCGATGCATGGCCCCCAAGAGATCTCGGCCCAGATAGAGGAAGCTATTGGTTCCACCGCCCCTGTCAGTGGATGCATACGACCTTATCTCTTCGCACAGCTCGGCGCTAGCCTGGACCGTCTAACGCTTCGGATGGCGCGCTTCTGGCTGTCGCAGCGACAAGACTGTAGCAAATGCGTCCGCTTCCTCCGCGATCTAGAGGCTTCCGGACGGCTGCCACAGGTAGATTTCAGCCTACCTATCACTTGGGGCTTGGGAGCTGGGGTCGAGATTACGCTGACCCCTTGGATTGACCTTGCTGCAGACGTTGCTTGGCGCTCGATTGCGATTGGTGAAGAGACCAACCTGCTCGGCTTCCAGAATGTGCCCTCCAGCCGGCGGCTCAATGCCTGGCTCTTCCGCGTCGGCGTCACGTTCTGAGGAAGTCCCTTTGCGGAGTGAGGAGATCATGCACATCCGCACTATCACTATGCTGAGCTCCTTGCTCGTGCTGAGCCTCTCCTGTACCTGTCCGGAGCTGCAGCCCGATCCCTTCTCGGACGTCAGGGTTCGAGAGGCCACGATTACGCAGTTTGACCCCCGCTGGGATGCCGCACGGGGTGTACCCGTGCCGACGTACTCCATCCACACCTTCCTCTTCCCCTCTACACCGGCCAGCTCCGGATCACTGCCGAACGACGATCGCATTGCCTTAGGACAGCTCTTAGTCTTAGGGCAGCAGAGCTTCGTGGACCAGGGCCAGACGTATACGGCCCAAGCCGTCACGGTCCGCCCTCCAAACTGGACTATGCAGGGGGACTGGATGGTGGTGGAGGTAGACCCCACAACCAACCCGCCAGAGGCATGGATCCGCGTTGCTGGCTGGATTGAGCGCCTCCCCGATCCACTCCTCTCGGCCAGTGCAGAGGACTTCGTCAACTACCTCCGAGCTCGTCTGGGGCAGTTGAACGCAGCGGCCCGTTCGGCCTCGCTCTTCGGGAGAGGGCTACCGACCCAGCGAGCCACGGACGATGTTGTGCTCCGTGTACTGGATGCCCAGGGCAATGATGTCACAGGGACCGTCCCCGTGCCACTGGACATCGTCCAGCTCTTAAGCTCATTCCTCCAGCCTGCTTTAGACATCCGGGTCCGTATCGGCGAGGTCTACTACTACCGGGCAAAGAGTGGAGCGGAGTTCGCTGTGCTCATCGAAGACATCCGTCCTGGGACGCTTCCACCGAACCTGAACCGCGTCACAATCAAGTTCGCGCAAGTGCTCACAGTAGAGGGGTGCCGGACGCCATGAGACACTTGCTCCATTCCGTAGTACTCCTTGTCGCGCTATGGTGGGGGTGCTCCACGCCTTCACGCTTCGAGCGTCCACGTGGGAACTTGGAGCCCGTGAACTCTCCCGCAGCAGACTTTGCCCCTAGCTTCCGGCCCATCGCCCCAAACGAGCTCTTCTTCACATCGAGCCGCCGAGGTTCAGAGGACCTCTGGTCTGCCGCTATCGCGCTCAGCACCCCTTCCCCACAGTTCCAACCACCGCTACTGGACTCCTCCGGTTTTGGGCGCTGGCTGACGAGCCTGCCTGCAAACGAGGGGACGGCTGCTTTCATCTCTCCAACGGAGGGGATTGCAGCAGCTCAGCGGGCAATCACGCCTGAAGCTCCCGTCTCCGGCGGAATGGACCTCTTCGGCTTCATCTTCGTTGGCGGGACCTGGCGTGCATTCCCGTTAGGAGATACCATCAACTCACCAGCCTGGGATGCCCAGCCCACGATCGGAGCCCGTGGAGACACGGTCCTCCTTATCTTCGCCTCCGATCGCATGGTCCCTTCGCCCTCACCAGAACGTGGGTGGAGTAGGCCCTTCGCAAACGCCTTCTCCGTGCTTCCGAATGGGGACACACTCTGGGGGAACGCGGACCTCTACTACGCCTTCCGCGTTGGCGGGCGCTGGACACCTGCCCGCAACCTCGCAGAAGTCCCTGGAGGCAGCAGTGTTAACACCCCCGCGCAGGAGTACTTCCCATTCCTCTTCTGCCCAGAGTACCGTCCACGCCTCCTCTTCACCAGCAATCGGACGGGGGACTTCGACCTCTACATCGCTGAGCTCGACGTGGACTTCGCTCGCCAACGTCTGGCAGTCCGCACAGTGCGGGCTTTCCCGAAGGGAGAAGACACGATCAACACCCGTGCTGCAGAGCTCTCTCCTGCTATCCCTTACCCGCATGCAACTCCAGACTCGCTGCGGTGGCTCTTTTTCGCCTCAGACCGGGATACCTCGCCACGGCCCAGTCCCCACTCGCCGCAGCGCTCTATCCGCAACGTTGGTGGCATCGACCTGTACGCTTTCCCCGTCGTCCTCGAGTGCCGGCCGCCTCGGATCACCTACTCCATCGTCATACTGGATGCCGAGGTCCCCTCTCGTCCGGTCCCCCAGCCTGTCTTGGAGCTACGCGATGGCTCTGGACGTGTCATAGAACGGCGCACCGCTCAACGAGCAACCTTTGAGCTCGCCCCAAGCAAACCCTACAGCGCCGCTGGCGGCTCCCTGTACGACTCCCTAACGTGCGAACGCCCAGAGCGAATGCTGACCTTCTACACTGACGCCGATGGGACGCCGACGCGGCAGCGCCTCGCACTCTCCCAGCGGAGCAGGACCGGCAGCTTCATGATTGCTGGGATTACCGCTGACACTATCATTTCTGACACCGTCTGGGTCTTCCCCGCCTGGTACACTCCCCCGCAGTGCTCCTGGATCTTCTCTGAGATGCTCAGAGACCCTTTGCGGCGTAGTGTGCCATACTACCAGACGGCCTTCTGGGAAGTCAACACCCCGGCGAACCTCCGACGCCACCTACTTCTCTTTCGAACCCGAGCGTATGAGGATGCCGGCTTCATCGAGCTCCACCCGGACAATCAGTACTTCGGCTACCAGTACGTCCAGCCGGCTGCCCTCCGGATGCGGCGAGAGCGACGTTATGAGAAGCGTGTCTCTGAGTACGCCTTCTTTGCCCGGATTGTTGAGCGAAACCTTCGGCTCCTGGCCGATAGCATTACCCGCATCATCATCCCCCGATTCCTGGACTACAACGCTCGGCGGAACGGACAGGCGAAGCTCATCATCACGTTAGCTGCCTACAGCGACTTCCGCCCGATCATTCGTGGAGACTACCGCGGCAGTGAGGTAGTAAGCTACATTGGCGGCTCCTACGACTCCGCTTCAGGCCAGATTCGGCTCTACCCGATTGTCGTCCTGCCTGGTGCAAGCCTTGTGGGACGTGACAATGACACCCTCTCTAAGCTCCGCGCTTTCTTCGGTTTCCGCGAGCTTCTCCAGCGCCTTCAGGAGGACAGTCTCTTCACTGCCCTCCGAAGGAACGGGCAGATCCTGTTGCCAACGGATACAGAGTCCGTAGAGGAGTTCCAGCGCCGCATCCGCCAGACGCCTATCATCTTCCTCGCCGAAGGGCGACAGTACGACCCCACTGTGATCCCCAGAAGACCTGCGTACACAGCTGAGCGGGTTGATGACTACTACGAACTGGACGTAGTCCGCCGGATAGACCTCTTTGCAGACGTAGTAGAGTACCAGGGACCCCTCCTCCGCAGGCCTCCGTGCTGCGCTCCGTGACAGGAGGACTCACGGCATCCAGAGGAAACGCACTGCTCTCGGTGGGCTGTCAGGCTGCCTAACAACCGCTGTGTAGATCCCGGACGCCATCTGTGTGCATGGGAGCCTGAATTCTACCCGCTGCCCAGCACGTCCACTGTCGGCACGCCACCGGAACACTTCGCGACCGAAGAGGTCTACAACCCTCATGTCAGCCCCCTCGTCCGAGCCAAGCAAGAGAACGAGCCTCAGGCAATCGCCATCTCGCTCTACCCAGATTGAGGTCGCTGCTCCGGTGCCGAAGCGACGCTGCTGAGCAAGGCAGAGGCTATCCACTACTAACATCCCGGCCCGGGTGGAGAGCAGGACCAGTCGAGTAGCACGAATGCTATCACTGAGTAGCTCCAACGGCGTCTGAATCTGGGGATGCCATAGCGCCTTGCCAACGACACGGAAAGGGACTTCCTGCAGTAGGCCTTCGGGAAAGTCCGCCTCTACGAGGAGCTCGCCCGGGCGCTGCTCTCGCCATCGCAGAGTAGAAGCCCCCTCCACGTGCTGCACTGCATAGAGCCGCCAGTCATACCGGAGCCGAAGTCTGAGGAAGCTCACGGCCACTGTAGCCCCACTGTCCTCCAGGACCGCACTGATAGGAATGACCACTTGCTCGCCTGGTTTGGCTCGCAAGACCGGCATCCCCAGCCACAGCCGCGCTGGACGGACTGCCGCTTCCACGGCCTCTCCAATGAAGGTGAGCTGTAGTGCTGTATCACAGGGTTCCGCCCATCGGAGCAGCAGCTGGAGAGTATCTCGCCGCGGAGCTTGCGCGGGAGCGTAGAAGAGCCGCAGCCAGCGTTCCTCTCCGCCAGCGAGGGTATCGGGGAGCCGAGGAGGGGCTTCAAGCCCGAATGGTGGTACGATGCCCTCCACAGCGCTCAACACGATGGGGAAGGGATTCGGATTCCGAATTCGCAATGTCCGCTGGCCCCGCTGCCCGAGGCTAACTTGCCCGAAATCAGTAGCATCGGCACTGAGCTCATACCCAACGGCCTGTGCAGCTCCCTGCAGCGTCAGGCGCTGGATGAGCACACAGGTATCTACCTGCAGCCGATACTCCAGCTCTGCTCGGTACCGTCCCTCTCGCCTGGGATGGAAGCGCACGTGGATGGACTGCCCGTCGGCAAGGAGTGTCCCAGCAGACCACTCCACCGAGAAGGCTTCTGCATCCCCAACGAGTTCGTACCCAACAAGCCTTACGTCGCGAGCGTTGGTGCGGAATTCAACCGCCTGCTCTACAGTATCCAGACTTCCACACCACACGGCGGTCCCAAAATCAACCCCGCTGACAGTCAAGCCTGCTGTGACCCCCTCGACAAGGACACGGATCGGGACGCGCAGGGTATCCCCACAGGGGCTCACGACGAAGGAAGCCTCCGTCTGGAACAGTCCCTGTCCCGGAGGCACCACCCGTAGGCGTACCGTCCGGCTCTCAGAGGGCTGTAGCTCTGCCGGCATCCCGAAGACCGATATACCCACCGCAGGCAGTACTTCTACACGTGCTGGAAGGATGCCTACGTTGCTCACCACCAAGCTCGTTTCCGCCACCACCTGGCAGCCCCGCAGCGCCGGAAGCTCTATCTGGGAGGCCGAGAGACGCACTTGAGGCAGCGCTGCTGTCGCCGTCAGACTTACCCGGACCGTATCCTGGCATTGCCCAGCTCTGACGGCCACAGCCAGCTCCTGCGCGTGGGTTCCAATCACTGGAGTATAGCGAAGCCGCAAAGCGATGCTGTCTCCGGCAGCGAGCTCCACGGGGAAGGCTGGACCGAGAAGCTGAAATGGAGTACCAACCTGGGCTGCTTCTGCTGTCAGCTGCGTTCCACTCTGGTTGTACAGCCACACCGTCGTATCCCGCGGACGAGCCTGACAGAGGGCCTCCGTACCAAACGAGAGTTCGGCCATTCCAAAGCTGGCAATCCCAGGCTGCCGTTCTCCGCGCACTGACAGTTCCACAACGGCCGAGCATGGGAGGGTGAGGAACCGAACGACCCCACCATAGCTCCCACCGCGTGGTGGGGCAAAGCGTACGCGAAGGGTCAGCGACTGTCCGACCGGCACTTCTGCCGGAAAGCTCTGCCCAACGATCGCAAACCCCGAGGGCAACGAGGGACGAAACAGTAGTACGGGAACATTCCCCCTGTTCGTCAGCCGAACCGTGCGCTCTCGGACGCTCTCGCACGCACCTAAGACTCCGAAATCCAGCACGGCAGAATCCGCCACAAGCTCAACCCGCCGCAGCTTCAGCTCAATGACCCCAGAAGTTCCTATGCAGCCCGCCTCGCTCCAGCCCGTTACCCAGTAGCGCCCTGGCCGGGTTGTCCGCAGGACTGGGCTGGAGTCGACGGGTGTCCCTTCGTAGTACCACCGATACCGCCACGCTCCTGAAGCACGCAGCACCGCCGTGTCTCCGGGACAGAGAAGCGAGTCACCCTCTACCGCTACCCAGAGCCGAGGCCGTGGGTGGACGCGTACCTCAATCTCTGCCGAAGTCACACACCCCAGTGCTGTCCGCGCCTGCACGGCATATCGTCCGCTGGTACGGACAACGAGCCGTGGCTCCGTTGCCCCAACGAGCTGCACCCCATTGAGTGTCCACTGGTACCGATACGCCGCCGTATCGGCATTCTCTACCCATAGCACAATGCTGTCGCCTTCACAGACTTCTCGGGCAGAGGCACGCACCTGCGGCACTGGTGGAAGCGGCTTCTCTACCGTGGCCTCAGCATAGCTCTCTTCCGCATACGAACGGCCCCGAGCCAATGTAGCCCCTGGGGCATTCCCTAAGCGGTTATCGGTCCAGTAGCGAAAGGCGTAGACATGGTACGTCAGGCGAGCTCCGCAGGGGAAGGGGAACGTATCCACAGCCCGCCGGGTAGCACCTAGGGTCTGTGCCACAACGATCCCTGTCCCGATCCGCTCGCCTACGGCATACGTCCGCCCGTCTTCGGGCACACTCCGTCGCCCGACAGTATCGCGCACGACGATGTACCCTTGCAGGCTATCCTGCGGATAAGCATCTTCCGCTGCAGACCACTCCAGCACTACTCCAGCAGTGGTCAACTCAGTCCTCTGGAATGCCGGAGCATTCCAGCGCGGCTGCCGAACCCGACGCCATAGTAACTGATTGAGGTCACGGTGTCGTGGACTCTGGTTGGGAAGCCCTTTCGTGACGTCCTCCGTTTGTGCTGCTGTGGAGTCTATCCCTGAGCCGGACGCGTATGCCGCTGTGGACAGTCCAGGAACTACCCGAACGCTACCAGGATTTGGGCATGGACCGTTGTGGTGTACCTTTGGTGGCGGGAGCGAATCAAAGAAGGGTCCGGGCACATCCCGATGCCCCAAGGCATGCACGTGCCGCCCCTGGGGGTCCAGCACTTGCAAAATATCCCCCTGCAGCGCTACGTTGAGTGCGACATCCTCCCACGTCAGGCCAGGGTTGTTGTCCAGCCGGATCTGCTCGAAGTACGTCGTGTTCTGGGCTCCTATCTCGATGTAGCCGTCGCGCGGGTCAGCGTCCACCACTTGGGAGCCCCGGTGGTTGATGACGATGATGGTACCAGCCCGCAAGCGGCTCCAGAGCGGCACATTCCGAAAGCGGACACCCCCCTGCTGCTGAGTCTGTGTCTGGTTGTTGTCGGTCAGCACGTAACCACGCAGATCCAACGTGTCGGCAAGCACGAGGAGCTCCGTCCACTCCTCCACCGGCAACGGGCTGGTGTTGAAGTACTCGCTGACAATGATTGGTGGCGTCTGTGACTTCAACGGATGACCACCCGTTGTAACAGCAGCTACAACGATGGCCAGATACAGCCGCCAGCCCATCACTCCTCCATCAGCGCACAATCAGTACCGGCACTCGCTGATACTGTCCTTCCGCCTCAGCGACAAACCACACCACACCACTGGCGAGCTGCTGTACAGGAACAGCCAGGAGCCGTTCACCGGCCTGCGTAACCTCGCCATTCCAGAGCGTTTGCCCAAGGTTGGAGAGGAGCACCAGCCGAATGCGGATGCCGTGAGGATTCCACACTCGGACCGTGACCTCTTGCTGCACCGGCTGCGTCACTACCGCAACCTGGAACTCCGTCTCTGCTGTTTCCTCGCTGATCCCAACTGGCTGCACGACTACCCGGGCAGTGTCAGAGAGTGCAATCCCACATTCGCCGCGAACGGCACAGTAGTAAGCACCAGAGTCGCGGCGCTGCACAGCCGGAATCGTCAGCGTCGCAGAGGTTCCGCCGGGAATCGGCTGTCCGTTTCGGTACCACTGGTACTGCAACGTTCCACTCCCCACAGCAGCGACGCTCAGCACGAGCGGACTCCCTTCCACGACTGTGACTTGCCGCTGGGGCTGTTGGGTAACTCGGGTGTCAGGCTTGAGCCCAACCTCTACTGGTAGCGACGTATCCGAACCACACTCGTTGAAGACGACGTAGCGGTATTCTCCGACGGTGGTGTCAGTGATGAGCACAGCCACTGGCTGTCCAACAGGCCGTGGACCCGTCACGGGACGTCCATTGCAGAGCAGAACGTACCGAAGCCTCTTCCCTGGCTGTCGGAGTGTGAAGGTCAGCACATCGCCTCGGCAGAGGCTGTTCGGCAGTGTTAACTCTGCCTGGGCTGTAGGAGCTTCCAGCACATCCACAAGTGCTGGTGCCGAGAAGGCTTCAGCACCCTCAATCGCAGCATGGAGCTGGTAGGTTCCGGAGTCACTAGTCAGCACAGGGAAGATCCGGAGTTCCTCGGTGGTTGCACCACTGATGCGGCCACCGTCACGCAGTGGTACCCCATCCTTGAACCACTGGTAGCGGATTGGCAACCCTGAGGGCACAGAGATAGCCAAGCCGCGCAATCGAAGGACATCCCCAGCACAGATGTTACCCCCGCGGGGCTGCTCCGCGAAGCTGACGCGCAGCAGTGTAATTCGGACGGGCCGAGAACTGTCACGCCCGCACCGTCCGATCACGACAACGTCGTAGGTCCCCAACGTGTCCGATGGCTGGACACGGCGAATCGTCAGCAGCGACGAGTTTACCCCCGTGATCCTGTCGCTCTCTCGTAACGGAACACCACCACGGCGCCACTGGTAGCGGCCATCCACTACCTCAGCTTCCACCCTCAAGTAGACCGTCTCGCCAAGAGGAACGGCCTGGTCTGTTGGCTGCTGCGTGATGCGTGTCGGCCCAACCACATAGACGTAGGCTATTGCAGAGGTCTCCGGCGGGCACGTCCCGACCCCCGTAACTACACACCAATAAGCTCCTCCCAGCTCATAGGCCGACTCCTGAATCCGAAGGATGGGGAAAGTCGCCCCTGGAATCGGCTTGCCTTCTCGGTACCACTGGAAGCGAAGGCCCGTACCCGTAGCTCTCAAGCGTAGCTCTATCGGCCCGCCTATGCACACCAGCACCGATCGGGGCTGTTCCAGAATACGCGGGGGAGCATTGATTGTGAAGAGTGCGCTGGTATCAGCATACCACGGACGGGCTTCATCTACTACGCGAATCCGGTAGACGGTCCCCACACTCTCCGTGTCAGGCACACTCCAGGCAAAACTCCCAGCTGCCGCCAGAACGCCAGTCGCAATGACCTGATAGGTACGCCCACTATCGCGCGACAACTCTATCCGCACTGTCCTTACCCCGCGCGCCTCCCATCGGATCTGATGCACGTTCCCGCCACACCACTGCGCACCCGACGACGGCTCTACGATCCGAAGGCATGGCGTCTCAATGTAGATTGGATTCGCTGAGCCGCCAGAGGGATTGACCGTGGAGACGTTCAGCCATCGCCCGTCGGGAGAAGTCCAGTAGTTCACCAAGGCTCCATCCTCAAACCGGCGCTCCTCGATCCGTCGGATCCCCGTTGGCAGAGTGTTCGGGATGAGTGTTGCCCACGCGCCACGGACGGAATCTAGAGCTGCATAGAATGGCGCTCCACCAGGCAGCAAGAGTCCTTCATCTTGCACCATTGCTGTGGCGATTGGACGCCCTGTCCCCGCTTCATTGTCGTAGAAGCAGAGGATACGCTTCGGCAGCACACAACTGCGCCGATCTGCTAAGCCAGTGGCCCGGGACGGCTCGCTGCCGAATTCCAGTGTCCGCATGAAGAGCGTACCACTGAAGCGACGGATTAAGTTGCCTACGCTGTCGCCCAGGAACAGAAGCCAGTAGATCCGGTTGCCCTCCGCAAAGCGGATGTTGGTACTTGGGATTAGGTTCAACCACAGCCGTACGCTGGTCTGCCCCGGCCCAGTGCGGAAGACAGAGTATTGGCCTGGGGTAGTCAGCGAACGCAACGGGTTGTAGTAGAAGCTGTCGCGTATGGCATCGTAGAAGATGGTGATCCCCGCCCCCACCCCCGTGGTAGTTGTCGAAGTATCACCACCGGCAAAGTAGCGGTATGTCGTGTTAGGCTGCAAATCCGTCAGCTCCACCAACGCCCACGTGGGAAGCCGCAACGTGGCGCTGAGTGACTTCATGTACTGTGGCACGATGAGCTCACTCATCTGGGGTAACGGCAGTACGGTGAACGGCGCCGTCTGCACTGCCGGTAGGTCCGGAGAGGAAACTCTCAGAACGTATGTCCCCGGCTGATCGAGTACCAGGTCTGTGAAGCTTGCTACCCCGTTCGTCGGCGTCCTGGAAAGCGTTCCACTCAGGGTACCCGGGCCTGAGACCTTCGTCACCGTCAGCACCTCCGGGTAGTTAGGGTCTACAGTACCGTCAGGCCGGCGAGCCTCCACCGTGAGCGGCGGTAGCGGAACACCTGCATACCCTACAGTTGGTGCCGCAGTGATGGCTAAATGAGACGCCCGCGGTAGGACTGTAAATGGTGCGCTGACACCATCAGCGAGGAGCTGTCCCGCCGTACGGCTCGCCCGCAGCCGCACGCCCGATTCCGCTACTGAGTACCGAACCCCAGAGATCACGACTGTATTCGTCCCAGCCGAGATAACGCCCGTGAGCGTTCCGCTCAATGTTCCCGTTCCCGTAGCCACCGAGAGCACTACTGTAGTGTTCTGCGTAACGTTCCGCGGGATGCCGTTGTCATCTTCAGCCCGCACAGTGACGGAGAAAGGGGTGTGGGCTGAGGGCGTAGATGGCACGATCTCTGTGATGGACAGCCGTGTCGGCAGCCCCGCTGCAGGGACGCTCGTCACGAAGATGTCATCTACGCGCAACTGTGGGCGCGTTCCCGTTGCCGGCGGCACGTAGTAGTATTTCCACCGAAGCTGCACCACGGGTTGATTCTCCACGGCTGCTGGTAGCGTAATCGGGCCAAACGTCTGCGAATGCCCCGCTGTCTGACTGGCTACGTACTCCACTGGCTGGCCTCCGACGAGGACGTCAGTAAAGCTACCCGTCGTACCAATCCGGTACTGCAGCCGAATCCGATATTCGCGTGCCCCCGTCGCTACCGTGCCGCCGGTCCAGGTTACCTGGATGTTGACTCGTCCCGTGGTGTTCAGCGCTAAGACCGCTGCGCCAAGATTGCCATTCGTAGCAGTGTTGAGGAACGAAAAGCCATCGGCCCCAAGGCCATTGATACGTGTTCCGCTCGTAAGGTTGTATGCCCCTGTGTAATCTGCTACCATCTCGTCGGCGAGCTGGGGATCCTGAACATTCGTTCGGTGGAAGATCATGTTCGGCGGGTACGTACCAGCTGGACTCGTAGGAGACCACTCTGTTAAGCTGTAGTGACCTGACGACAGGTCAAACGGGGTCGGATTGGATTGCGCTGCCGCTTGGAGGCAGAGGCAGATGGTGAGTACCCATGTCATTCTGATCGTTCTCATGGGCCTTTGGCGACAAAACATGGCACATACCACGGGTCAGGAGCAAAAATACCAGACTCACCATCGCCGCATCCCCAGGCGAATGCAACGGGGTGATAACATCACCCGCCACCCAGAAGTAGCGACAGCACTGCCATCCGAATAGCTACGCCGTGCGTGACCTGCTGCCGGATGTAAGAGTTCGCCCCCAAAGCCACCTCAGGAACTAGCTCCACACCGTAGTTCACCGGACCGGGATGCAGAATCCGTACAGCAGGGTTCCACCCCACGACCTGCTCGGTAATCCCGAAGAAGCGGTGATACTCCTCTAGGCTCGCCACTAGTCCGCTTTCCATCCGTTCCCGCTGGAGGCGGAGTACGTTGAGGACGTCGGCCCATTCTACAGCTTCGCGCAAGTCCCGAAATAACCGAATCCCCCAGACCCGTTCCACATTGTGGGGCAGCAACGTCGCCGGACCGCAGACGGCAACTTCAGCCCCAAAAAGCCGCAAAAGGGCGATGTTGGAACGGGCAACCCGGCTATGCAGCACGTCCCCAACGATACACACTCGTAGCCCCCGCAGAGTCCCAAAGTGCTTCCAGAGCGTAAAGCCATCCAGAAGGGCCTGTGTAGGATGCTCGTGTTGGCCATCACCTGCATTGATAATACTGCAACTCAGAAAGCGCCGCAGCAGCCAAGGGACCCCCGAAGCCCGATGGCGGACTACTAGAGCGTCGATTCCCATGGCTTCTAGAGTCTGCACCGTATCGAGCAATGACTCTCCCTTTGCTAGACTGCTAGCAGCTGCTTGAAACGAGACAACATCCGCCGAAAGACGCCTTGCTGCCAACTCAAAGCTTACCCGCGTTCGAGTGGAAGGCTCAAAGAAGGCCAGCACGACGGTCTTCCCACGTAGGTCCGGCAAACGATGTTGTGCAGAGCGACAGTACGGCAGGTACGCCTCTGCACGGTGGAAGATGAGCTCAACCTCTTCCCGCGTCAACTCAGAAATACCCAGTAGATGATGCTGCCGCAAGCCGGGCGCCATGATGCTCCAAAAAATGCTATGCACATCTCTCGCCTCTGCACTCAGCTCGGCAGAGCTCTCCTGATGATCCCACCAAGCCTCTCTAAGTGACGCACCTCAAAGGCCCAAGCACAATGCCGCTTGCTTGGGGGATCCTACCTCTGAATGGCCCCAAAGACATAGAAAAGGCCGCCACCCCTAAGGGGAGACGGCCCTTCTTCTGACGCTCAAGGGCTGCCGAGCCTACTTTCTCTTCGCTGCCTTCTTCGCAGCTGCTTTTGGAGCTACAGCCCTCTTCTGACCGCTGACCAGCTCCCGCAGCGTCTTCCCAGGTGTAAACTTCGGCACCTTGCGCGCCGGGATAGTAATGCGGGCACCCGTTCGCGGATTACGCCCTCTCCGCGCTGCCCGCTGCTGCACACTAAAGGTTCCAAAGCCCACCAGCCCAACCGACTCACCTTTAGCCAGTGCCTCAGACACAGCATCCACGACGCCCTTGAGCGCCTTCTCGGCAACCGCTTTAGATAAACCGGTCTTTTGAGCGATTGCCGCAACTAACTCCGCCTTGTTCATGGAACCACCCCATAGTTGTGGCACAATATCCCAAACGGCGTCACTAAAATACAACAAATCATCCACAAATGCAACTTCGCATCACCCTGAAAACGGCTCTACGACAAGGATTCCTGCCCCCAACTCCTTGAGACGGCGCGCCAACACTGCCTTTTTCCAACAGACACTCCTGCACGACTACTCTCCACGCTGCTAGAGTATACCATCCCCGGCCCCCTTCTGCAGAACTACTCCGCAGGTGGACGTCACTCTATTGGTGTCAACAGCTCCACAAGCACCGTTCGGCTGTACGCTCGCCCCTCTGGCAGCTCATTCGGGTACAGCAAGACATCGCTGCCAATCGCGCGGATCTCCGGGGTAACATCGCGGACCCCTAAAGCCTGCCAGACAGCTCGGCAGCGCTGGTCAGCAAGACGTCTGTTGTAAGCTGGATCGCCCGTCCGATCGGCGTAGCCACTGATGACAACTCTCGTCCCCGACATGATCCGTTGCCGGATAACCGGAAGAAGGCGGCGATGGTCTTTCGTAAGGGTTGCCTTGTCGTACTCAAACAGCATGAAGGCAAACCGTTCTAGCCGCTCGTTGCCCATGCGCTCAGCGCGTTTGTGGCGAAGGCTGAGACGACGGAACGAAGTCGTGATCCGGGCCACTCGTTCTGTACCCAGAGTGTCTCGCACTGAAAGCTCGGCAGAGATTACTGTATCCCCCGTAGCAAGTTGCTCCGGTACAAGGGACAGTGCCAACTCTGCTGGCGGCATCCCCTTACCCTCCTGACTCTGCAGGACTGTGCCAGCACGGAGGAGCCGCAGTTGCCACCGCGCAACAGTAGTTTCCGCCTGCACTGACATGCGGGCAAGGATCGTGCTTGGATTGACCACGTAGCCAATCTCAGAGAGGAACACTGGAGCTAAAATCTCCGGCACCGTTGCAGAGAGCTCCACTCGCCGGTTTTCTTCTTGCCCATCTGGGGTAGCCGGATTAGCAGGGATCGCCGGCAGAAGACGGGACTGAACCTGAAGGCGCTCCGGAGCTATCCCCCAGACGGAGGTAAGATAGCTGCGCACAGCTTCCGCTCTCTTCCGTGCTAGCTGCCGGTTGTTCTCTTCCACACCCACGTTGCTGACACAGCCCGTTATGGTCAGTCGTGCCTGAGGAAACTGCTGCAAACGCTTGCCGACAATGTTGAGCAGATGGTAGTACACCTGCAACGTCTTCATCGGGAGGGAACGCTCATTGAAGTGTTGCGCTTCCGGCGGCGTAAGGAGCTGCATACGCGTCTGCGACAGCTCTGCTGAGCCCTCAGGGAAGAAGATGTAGGGGAGCAGTGGGAAAGCTTCCTCTTGCTCCAGCTCCTCCACGACCAGCTGGGTCGCCGTGTCAGGCAATGCGAGTTGAACAGTCGGCGTCAGCATTGGATGCCGCGGCACACGACGCTCCCAGAGCTCTGCTACTGTCGTACGGTACAAAGGACGGTCCCCAGCGCTCAGCGTATCCGTGCGCGATTGCCGATCGCGCAGAACCACCTCCTCTCGAGCAAGGCCAACGACCCTAACGACGCTCGTATCTCTGTGGTAGATGGTGTCGCGTAGTGGCTCCGGAGGAGGATAGAGGGAGTACGCCGCCGATATCCCCAACCGGAAGGCCGATGGCTTCCAGGAGACACTGCTGAGGTTGGTCAGAAAGAAGGTGTAAGAGAGCGTAGGGGCAAATTCCACCCCATGTCCCAACGGGAGCCAATAGCCTACAGCGAAGCTGCCTCCCAGCAGTGCCCAGGGAGCTTCTGGAATCTGGCCCTCAAACTCATTGCGTCGCCGACTTCCCTCCAGCGCAAAAACAGCACCTTCTGGCATTACTAGCTGCTCATACTGGTGGTAGCGCCGGTGTATCAACACTCCAACATTGACTCCAAGGCGAACGAAGAAACGCTCAAAGAAGCGCGAGCTCAGTCCAATATCAGCTGCCACAGCCCTTAGGGAAGCCCGCAGTGTATGCTCTACCTCCGCTGTGCGCACGACGATATCCCCATTTTCCTCGCGAAGGGCAACGTTGCCAATCGATTCGCGCTCCCAGAGCTCTCCTGAGAGCGTCCAGAACCCAAGCTGACCGGATAGCCAAGCGTAGGGGAGCCAGGGATACTCACCTACAAGGCCCACTGTCATCCCGGTCCCGCGCCCCCCATCGAAGCCAGGACAGCAGTTTGGGACGCCTGGCAACTGGCGGAACTGTGCCGAGAAGAGATTCGCCCCGTAGCCCCACGAGATTCCAACGCGTGCAATCGGCTGCGGAACCTGAGCTATGGTGACGGCAACGCTCCCAACTATCAGCCATCCATACCGTACGCCCATTTCACTCCCGCCAAGTAAGGTCAGCAGGAGCAAAAATAGGTGTTACCCCCTCATCGGACCCGAACTGTCAACGCTCCCTGCCTGCTGGGTCGGTAGCGTGAAGATGCCAACGAACTCACCTCCTATGCACTCCACTCGCAACTCGGTCCTGAGACGACGGAAGAACGCTTGCGCTAAGAGCAACAGGAAGCTTATCTCGTCCTCGACCGCCTCTAGCTGAGAGCACGACTGTATCCGCACAACCGCATCACCGAGAGCAGGCGTTGCCAGAGCAACGACCGTCCACTCGGAGATCCCCTCGCGAGCATCTGCTTCTACTTGCAACGTTACCTCCCCCGAACTCCACCAGCAGAGAGGGCTTGTAACAGTGTGCTCAAACCTTCCCGGAAGAGGGAGGCCTGGACGCCAATTTCCGTTGCCTCTGCCTCCGACGGGATCGACGTACAAAGCTGGATACCAAGGCGCTCCGCCTCCGCAACCAGCTCACCCAGAATTGAGGCCACAGCGACTGGCTGCTCGGTGACGGTAACAGCAATCTCTGGAGTTTCAGCGACAATCCCAAGCAGGTACTCCGCTCCTTCGCGAATCGCAGCAACGTAGTCCCGTAGCTCCTCCTCTGAAGCATACTGCCGCTGCGCAATGAGCTCTGCAAATCCCACGAGCCCTGTCAACCCATTCCGAAGCTGGAAGCCTAGGCGGGAGAGGAAGTCTGCCTTGAACTCACTCGCCTCCAGAGCCCACTGCTGGGCCAACATGAGTTGCCGCCGCGCAACTTCCTGCTGTCGTTGAAGCTCCTTCTGCGCCGTGATGTCGCGACCAATAGCGTAGATCAGACCATCTTGCAGAGAGCGCGTTAGGTTCCACCCTATCCAGCGCTGTTGGCCAGTCTTCGTCCACATTGGAACCTCCACGATGACGGCCTCTTCGTCTGGGGCAGAGGCAATCTGCTGGCGTACCTGCTCGCGATAGCTTGGGACGACAAGTTCCTCCACAGGCTTTCCAGCCAGCTCCTCTGGCTCAAATCCTAAGACAGCCTGCAATGCTGGGTTTGACGTCCGCCACCGCCCATCGACCTCCCATACGGCAATGATATCCTGCGACGCTTCCAAAATCCGCCGCTGTGCCCGCGTCATCTGCCCCGCTAGGGCTAGAGGCCGTGCCCGGGTTGTAACGAGCGACAGCACAAATCCGAAACCGATAGCACTCAGCGCAATCCCGCCTCCCAGAACTGCCCACGGAAGCCATCGCTGGTAAAGCCCCTCAAACGCTGGAACTGTGGCGAAGCGTAAGCGCAGGTTTCGATCTCCGAGCCTCAGCGATCGCTCGGCGACAAGCAGAGGCGCCTCCCTGTTTCCTGCTTCCCAGTTAGGCGAAGCTACAATCCGTACGGTATGGGTCTCCTCTCCCGACGCCGGCTGAACATCAAAGCCCTCAAAAACGATCAAGGAGTCCGTTGGGGCAGGTGGTAACAGAGCGTTCTGGAACAGCGGCTTCCCAGCAAGTTCTAGGACGATGACTCCCTCGACGAAGCGGTCACCTACCCGGAGGCGGCTGAAGGGATGGGGCTCTGTGCGATAAATCGGCGCAACGAGTCCGAAGCCCCACACTGTATCCCGATCTGCCCGCAGCGGAATCCAGGGAGTAGCCGTAATGCTACCAGTCGAGTAGGCCCGCTCTATAGCATCCCGCCATGCAGGATGGGCTATCGCGTTCCATTCTACCCATTGAGGTGCTGAATCCGTCGGCACGACGTACAGGAGTGGGAAGAGGTATGGCACCGTCTCCGAAGGGAAAATGCGGTATTCCCAGTACCGCTCTGAACGCGCATAGTGCAGATAATTCCCCAACTGCTCACTCTCCACGCAGGGAGCGTAAGCAACCGAGAGTACCGCGGGATTGCTGCGCGCCGGTACTGTTGCATAGAGCTCGAATACATCACGGACGACCTGGACGAAGTTGGTGTAGAGCCCTTGGACCGAGCGTGCAATCTCCTCGTGATGCCGGATGTGACGCTCCAAACGGGTGAGGACTGAAGAGACGGCGCGATCGAAGAGTGCTTCCTGCTCTGCCCGAATCTGCGACCGCGTCTGCCACCATAGTGCCAGATTCGCCCCCAACAGCACGAGGAGGACAACGAAGGCAGCCCACGTTACCCGTAGGTCCCACAGACGGACACGGTGAGCGGTGCCTCGGGTAAAGAGGGCTTCATAAGAGGGCTCTCTTTCTACCGGCCACATGTCCCTTCCCACCTCTAGGCGTGGGGCAAAGATGCATCCGACAGAAGCCGAGTCTACTCTGCTGCTAGGGCGTCGTAGGGAAGCGGATCGGGAACCCCTGCCTCCTGGAACCCTCGAAGCCGAAGCAAGCAAGAGTCGCAACGGCCGCAAGGAATGTCTTCCCGAACGTAGCACGACCACGTTAGGTGAAACGGCACTCTTAACCCTACCCCCGTGCGTACGATGTCACACTTGCGCATGTGGATGACTGGAGTCAGAAGTGTGATTCGCGTCTCTGGGTGCGTCCCCAGCTCAATGACTCGCTGGAAAGCCTCGTAGAAGACCTGACGGCAGTCAGGATACCCGCTGGAATCCTCCTCCACGGCTCCAATGACAATGGCCTCCGCTTTCAGGACTTCTGCCCAGCTCGTAGCAATGCTCAAGAGATTAGCATTGCGGAACGGAACGTATGTCGGCGGCACTTCAGCCCGATCAACCCGTCCTTCGGGAACGGGGATCCGCTCATCAGTGAGCGCGCTCCCTCCGATGGAGCGTAGGTAGTCAATGGAAACCACCAGCTGCCGACTGATTCCCCAAGCTTCACAGATATCGTGGAATGCCCGCTGTTCACGGCGGGCCGTGCGATGAGCATAGGTGACATGAAGAGCTGCTATCTCGTACCCCTGGTGGCGCACGAGTGCAGCCGCAACAGTAGAATCCATGCCACCGCTCATCAGTGCGACAGCCAGCTTAGGAGTTGCAGCCATCCTTCTTCTGCACTAACTCCGGGAAAGCGTCTGCTAGTAGTTCTGGCCGACGTTCTAGGGTCTTCCGCAGAGCTTGCTCGTAGCGCCACTGACGAATTGCTTCATGGTCTCCGCTGAGTAGTACCTCGGGAACCTTATAGCCACGGAAGTCGGCCGGCCGAGTGTAGATCGGCGGCTCCAGCAGCCCGGCTTGGAAAGAGTCTTCCAAGGCGGACTCAGGGTCATTCAGCGCACCAGGCAGGAGCCGCACAATAGCATCAATCAGCACCAGCGCTGGTAACTCTCCACCCGTAAGGACGTAGTCTCCGATACTGATCTCCTTCGTCACGAGCACATCTCGAATGCGCTGGTCCACGCCCTTGTAGTGGCCTGCCAAGATGATGAGATTCCGGCACAACGACAGCCGGTTCACCAGAGCCTGGGTAAGGCGTTCCCCGTCTGCGGTCATATAGATGACCTCGTCGTATTGCCGCTCAGCCTGTAGCTTCTCGATGCACGCGAAGACGGGTTCGCATCGAATAACCATCCCAGGGCCGCCACCGTACGGGGCGTCATCAATATGTCCGTGGCGATCAACGCCGTACTGGTGGAGGTCGTGGATGACAATCCGCACAATCCCTCTCCGCTGCGCCCGCCCGAGGATGCTCTGCCCTATGACGGGCTGGATAATCCCTGGGAGGGCTGTGATGACGTCAATCCGCAGCAACTCCGAAGTCCGGAGAGAGTTCTGCTCCATGGTTCCGCTTCGGCTCTGCTATCTCTAGCAGCCCCGGCAGCAGCCGGACTCCAATACGGCGGTGTCGTACGTCCACCCACCGTACAACGTCCGGGATAGCTGGCAGTGGCAAGTACGCTGTCTCTAACTCTACGACCCAAACATCGTTGGCGGGCAGTAGCCAGACATCTACCACCGTGCCCAGATGTTGCCCTGCCCCTTCCTCAACGACCGTGCATCCGAGGATGTCCTCTATAGCCCACCCCTCCTCCTGTGTACTGCCTGCGAGCTCTACCTCCTCAACGAAGACCCCATGCTCCAGCAGCTTCCGAGCCTGCTCTACCGTTGTGATTCCTTCCAAGAACACCACCATCCCCCGCACCAGGGGCTGCAGGGAACGGATACGGTAGGGATGCGCGAACTCCGCCGAGTAGCCAACCGCTACGATTTGGCCTCCGCGAAGCTCCCATCGCTCCACTTCCGGTGCCCAACGGAGCACGAGCCCTCCGCGGAGTCCGTGCGTTCGGACGAATGAGCCGATATAGCGCAACCTCCTTTCAGCGTCCATGGGTTAGGTGCGGAAGGAGTCGTGCAACGATGATTGCTGGAAGCTCAGCGGCCCGCTCTTCACTGCGGTAAAGGTTACGCGCCCCAGCCTCTTCTCGCTTCGTACGGATGTCGTAGATGTAGGCGTTCACCAGTATCTTGCCCGGCAGCAGATTGAAGTTTCCAGTCACAACCTTATCAGCTCGCAGTAACTGCGCTGCTTTCCAAATATCCGAGTCGTACTGTGGCGTCGTAGGGTCCAAGTTGAGCTCGCCTAGCACGAGCTCTAGCGAGTCCCGAGGGATCAAGAGGTAGTGCTGCCGAGCTGTATCAGCCTGGGCTAGCAGAGTGGTGATACTATCAGCAAGGCGATAACACCAGAAGTTGTAGCGCAGGTCCCCGTCCATGTTGCGGAACGGCAGAACTGCAATGCGTACCTGGGCCCAAAGGGCCACGCTGAGCACGGCCAGGCCAATCACATACCTCATTGCTCTCCTTGCGAATGCCCTACCAACCGTTGAAGCTGCTGTAGATGGAGCACAATCTGCTCGTAGAGAGCGGGGACAGCATTCCAAGAATGATTCCGCGCGCACTCCATCACTTGAATTCCCAGCTCCGCCAGCTCAGTCAGCCCAAACTGCAGGCAAGAGCCTTTGAGCGTATGCCCAAGCCGGTAGAGTTCGGCATCATTCTGCTTGTGAGCTGCTTCCAGGATTAGAGGTGCTTCATGCTGCCACGTATCTACGAACTCCGGCAGAAGCTCTCGGAGCAATGGGTCATCCGGAAGCCGCATCACCCCTTCCCGAAGTCAACCGATGGAGAAGAAGTGCGCCGGGGGACACTGTAAGCCGAATTCTGTCTTCCCCGTTCTTCGGGGGAGGCAGCCATGTATCTTGGGGGATGGTCTCCCATCCCCTCCAGCGGCCTACCCGGATGTGAGGGGTCTCCGTTGGAGGGAGCCCCCAGCGGGCGAGCCACCCGCCACCCCTGGAGCGTGGTCCACATCCCTACTCGGCCTTGCTCCGCGTGGGGTTTGCCAAGCCACCTCGGTTACCCGAGGTGCTGGTGGGCTCTTACCCCACCCTTTCACCCTTGCCTCCATGACCCCATGGAGTCGTGGCAACTCCATGAGCGGATTGGCGGTCTGGTCTCTGTGGCACTGTCCGTCGGACCTCCCCAACGGAGTTCCGCCCGGCGGTTAGCCGGCACGCTGCTCTGCGGAGTTCGGACTTTCCTCAGGAACCAGCACATTGGCTCCCGCGGCTGCCCGCGTCCCCCGGCTTTGCTGGTAGAAAGACGAAGATTCACTGCCCTTAGCATACTGTCGTTGCGACATCCGAGCCCCGACTCGCGCCAGTCGATCGGCCTCGTAGTTAGCCTCCCGTGGAATATGCTCTATGCGGACCGGAACCTGCAGCTCCTGCAATCTCCGCCGTGCCTCTTCCCACAGAGAGAGCAAGTGTTGTGTCCGGACGCGGTAGCTGCCAGTCAGCTGCTGAACCAACAGTTGGCTATCGCTGCAGATAGTCACGCTGTCCAGTTGGACATCCAAGTTGGGAAGGATCTCTAAGGCCCGCAGGAGAGCACGGTACTCGGCGACGTTATTCGTTGCAGTTCCGATGGACTCAGCACATTGGAGTAGTGGAGCGCCATTGTCACCTACGATGACCACACCAATTCCTGCCGGGCCGGGATTCCCAGCCGCTGCTCCATCAATGAAGACATGTAGCTTCATGATAGCGCTTCCGCCTCTTCGAGCTCGGGAAGGCGCTCCTCTGGGTAGAGAATCCTGCCGCAGTGTTCGCAACGGAAGATATGTTCGCGGTACATGCGAATCTCCACCAACCGTTGGGGAGTAATGCGACTGTAGCACCCAGAGCAGCTTTCTCGGCGGACCGGCACCAATGCATCGCGATGGAAGGAACGGACGCGCTCATACTCTCCCAGCAACTCCGAACGTACCTTCTGGACCAGTCGCTGCCGCCATTGGTGGAGCTGCACGACCTCGTCACTCTGGTGGCTGCTCAACAGCTCCAGCGCGTGTTCCAGTTCTGCCAGCTCCTGTTGCGCACGTGCTAATTCTTCCTCTTGCCGCTGGAGGATGCTCTCCAGGTTCTCCAACTTGACCACCGAATTGCGGAGCTCCTGCTCAATACGTTCCCGCTCGCTCCGTACATTCTGAATCTCACGGGTCAACGCATCGAACTCTCGGTTGTTCCGGACCCGGAACTGCTGCTCGGAGAGTCGTTGCTCGCGGTCGCGCAACTCTTGGATGGTAATATGCGCCTGAGCGCGGAAGGAGCGGATCTCCTCGATGATGCCACGAGTTTCGTTGACTAGTGCCTCATGGTGCTGTACAGCTTGGCGGGCGCGCTGTACTTGGTCAGGCAGTTCGCCGAAGTCCTCTTGCAGCTCATCCAGTCGCCGGTCAATCACAGCGATGAGCGCGAGGTAGTAGATCTGGTCCTTCATTGAGTCCAGCAGCAGCTGTGAGACCTGGAGCCCCTTGCCAGTACCAATGAATAGGCGCACGCCACGAACGCGCGATCTTCACAGGGACGGAATCAGAAAGGCAACGTCGTAGAAGTTCTGCCATCGCCTCCGGGACATAGCGCTCTGTCTCTGCATGCCCTGCATCAATGAGCCACAGCCGATGCTGTGCTTGGAGGAAGGCATGGTACTTGACATCACCGGTGATGAAAGCGTCCAGACCCCGCTGCAGTACCTGCGGTAAGAAGCTTGCTCCGCTCCCACCAACGAGAGCAACCATCCGAATGGCGTGAGGTCTACCCGGGACATACCGTACTGGCTGTCCACTGTACCTTGCGACACGTTCTATCAGCTCCCGGGCTTCCAGGGGCGGATCGCACTCCACAACCGATCCCATCCCATACCCTGCATACCGAGGATCCGGCAGCAGCGGCTCCCGGACCCGCAGCCCTAAAGCATGAGCAAGCCGTGCAGTCGTTCCTTCCGGATGGGCATCAACCCGTGTGTGGAGGACCACAAGGGCAATCCCGTACTGGATGAGCAGCGTGCTCAAATGCCCAACACGATCCGCCTCCGTAAGAGCCCGAAGCGGCGAAAAGAGGAGAGGATGGAAGGCAACAATAAGGTCATACCCACCTTGCCGAGCCTCCTCAATGACAGCATCCGTGACCTCGTAGCACACCAGGATGGCATTGACTTCTTGCCGCCCTGATTGAAGTTGGAGCCCTGTTACATCACCTTCGTTCGCCGTCTCTGGGGGAAACTCTTGGTCTACCAGTGCTAGAAACTCTGTGAGGGCTATGCCCATGAGGCTATGTAGCTCGCAAGCATGCAAACTTACGAAAAACGCAGCTGCCCACGTTGGCACCGTACTTGGTAATGCGAAGGCTCCCCGTTCGTCTGCTCCGGACGACACCAGCATAGGACGACACGATGAAGAGCCGTGGTACAATTCTTTGGGTAGACGACGAAGTAGAACTCTTACAGCCCCACATCCTCCTGCTCTGCCAGCACGGGTACGAGGTCGCTACTGCTACTTCCGGCGAGGATGCTATCGAACTCGTCCGGCAGAACGCCTACGACCTCATCTTCCTGGACGAGATGATGATGGGGATGACTGGCTTAGAGACCTTAGAGGTGCTTAAAGAGCTTGCCCCTCATGTACCAGTCGTCATGGTCACCAAAAACGAAGCCGAGACCCTTATGGAGGAGGCCATCGGACGCAAGATTGACGACTACCTGACTAAGCCGGTCAATCCGACGCAGATCCTCGCAGCCTGCAAAAAGTTGCTCGAGGCTCGGCGGATCACAGGAGAGCGCCTAACGCAGGACTACCTACGGGGCTTCTACATGATTGGTCGGCGTCTGAATGAGCCGCTGACGTGGTACGACTGGCTGGAGATCTACTTGAAGCTTGTCACCTGGAGTATGGAGCTGGAAGAACACCCAGAGTTGGGCCTCCATGAGACGCTTGCAGCTCAATGGCGCGAATGTAACGCCGCTTTCGGAACCTTCGTAGAGCAGGCCTACGAGTCATGGCTCCGAAATCCCAAAGGGGAAGACGTACCGACCCTTTCTCCGTTCCTCCTCGAGCGGTTCGTAGTACCACGCATTTCAGCAGAGCGGCCCGTTGTCTTCATCGTGATCGACTGTCTGCGGCTTGACCAGTGGCTAGTGTTGGAAGATGTCTTGCATCGACTCTACAGCATCGAACGAAACTACGCCTGCTCCATCCTCCCGACAACAACTGCCTATGCTCGAAACGCCATTTTCTCTGGGCTCTTCCCGCTGCAGATCCAGCAGTACTACCCGCAATGGTGGCATGAATCTGGAGACGAGCAGAGCCAGAATGCCTACGAGCGGCAACTCCTGGAATCCTACTTCCAGCGACGTCGTATGGAGGTCCCTGGTGGGATCGCCTACTTCAAAATCATCGATCCCGCCTTCGGGCGCAAGGTGGAGCAAGAAATCGGGCGCTACCTCCAGCACGGCCTGATTGCCATCGTAGTCAATGCCGTCGACATGCTCGTCCACTCACGCTCAGAATCCCCGATCCTGCGTGAGATCGTCCCCGACGAAGCTGCATACCGCACTTTGACACGCTCCTGGTTCCTCCACTCGAGCCTCTTCGGCATCTTGCGCACGTTGGCAACAGCAGAGCCGAGGCCTACTGTCATCATCACCACCGATCACGGCTCCATCCGATGCCTCCGACCGCTGAAAGTGTATGGCGATCGGGAGACGACGACGAATCTCCGGTACAAGTTGGGCCGAAATCTCCGCGTAGAGTACGAGCGCGGCGTCGTGTACCTCCGCGATCCTCAGCAATGGCTCCTGCCTCGAAGCAGCGCTGCTTCCACAATGGTGATCGCGAAGGAGAACTACTACTTTGTCTACCCGACCGACTACCACTACTACGCCCAACACTATCGCGATAGCTTTCAGCACGGTGGAATCTCTCTGGAGGAGATGGTGCTGCCGGTGGCTATCTTAGAACCTCGGGCATAGCGCGCCGCGTATTTTTGTAGTCTACTGGGGTCTCTTGACGGTCCAGATGCCGAAAGTCTCCCCTAACGGTGGCGTGGAGGAGTACCTCTCCCACAGCGAAGCCGACACCCTGCAGATCGCCCGCACGTTCGCTCAACGACTCAAGCCTGGGGATGTCGTTGCCTTCTACGGAGAGTTGGGGGCTGGCAAGACAGCCTTCGTCAAGGGTGTCTGTCAGTACTTCCAAGTAGAGGAGCTTGTCACAAGTCCCACCTTCACCATCATCAACCAGTACCTCGGCACTTTCCCCGACGGCGAGGAAGTCGTGCTCTACCACGTGGACCTCTACCGCATCAAGTCGCTGCAAGAACTCCACGACATCGGCTTCGAGGAGTGCATTGCCGATCCCTCTGCAATCAAGATGGTGGAGTGGTCTGAACACGCCGACTCGCTCATTTCGATCCCTCACTATGCCATTTCGATCGACCCCGCTCCCGACGCTGACACTCTACGAATCATCCGCATCACACACGTCCAACCCAACGAGGCGCGCTGATGCACATTGCTAGCCGAATTAGCCGCCTGGGCACAGAAACAGCTTTTGAAGTCCTTGCCCGTGCCCGCCAACTTGAAGCCCAAGGGCACCATATCGTCCACTTAGAGATTGGCGAGCCGGACTTCGACACACCAGAGAACATCCGCGAGGCCGCTAAGCGGGCGTTGGACGAAGGGTATACGCACTACGGTCCCTCACCAGGGCTACCAGAAGTCCGCGAAGCAATCGCTGACTACTTCAACCGAACCCGCGGAATCCAGCTCTACTCCGGCAACGAGGTGGTCATTACCCCCGGCGCGAAGCCGATCATCTTCTTTGGCATGATGGCAACGCTGGAGGAAGGCGACGAGGTGATCTATCCCAACCCCGGATTTCCCATCTACGAGTCAGTCATCCGCTTCCTGAACGCTATCCCCGTCCCTCTCCCCCTCCGGCAAGAGAAGGGATTTCGCGTAGACGTCGGTGATATAGAGGCTCGGCTAACACCCCGGACGCGGATGATAGTGCTCAATAGCCCCCACAACCCAACAGGTAGTATCCTGACAGCCGAAGAGCTAGAGCAGATCGCCGAGATCGCCTGCCGCCACAACCTCATCGTCTTCAGCGATGAAATCTACTCGCAGATCATGTACGACGGTGCGCGGCACGTTAGCATCGTGCAGTTTGAGGGCATGAAGGAGCGCACCATCGTGCTAGATGGCTTTTCTAAGACGTTCGCTATGACGGGCTGGAGAATTGGCTACGGACTCATGCCAGCCCACATCGCTGAAGTTGTTGCTCGGCTACAGACAAACTGCACCAGTTGTACAGCGACTTTCACGCAAATCGCCGGGATTGAAGCACTTAGCGACCGGACGCTCCCGACAGTCCGCCAATTCGTCGAGGAATTCCAGCGTCGCCGCGATGTCCTCATAGAGGGGCTCAACCGCTTGCCAGGCATTACATGTGTGGTCCCCCAAGGAGCATTCTACGCCTTCCCTGATATCAGGGGAACCGGCATGAGCTCTCGGGAGTTTGCTGAACGCCTACTCTACGAGGCCGGGGTTGCCTGCCTGAGCGGCACAGCCTTCGGAGCATACGGAGAAGGATTCGTGCGGTTCTCGTATGCGAACTCGGTAGAGAATATCCAGCTAGCACTGCAGCGGATAGAAGACTTCCTCACCCGTCACGCTAGCTGCATGTCTGAAGTTGCTTTTGACAGCTGATGAATGTGGTACGGGGCACTCCCATTCTGGCCGGTCTTGCCTTAGTTGTCGCAGTTGAAGTAGGAGCCCATGGGTGGACGAGGATTCGCGGGCAGGTAGAGGCTGCCATCCCCACCGCGATTGTCCTATCCCCCCGCACTGGACGGCTGTGGATGAGCGCTGACGGAGCTCTCTACACGACTCCAGCCGTCGGGGCAGCCTGGAACAGTATTACGACGTTCCCCCTCACCGTCAGCAGCGTAGAGCTCGCCTCTATGGGGACTCTTGAAGTGCTGCTGGTAACAACTCCTTACGGACTCTGGCGGAGCACGGACGAGGGTGTTACCTGGATGCAAGTCCATCCGGTGTTAGCCGATCGGGGTACCCGCATACGGATCCATCCGCTCTACCCCAACGTCGTCGTCGGTATACGGGGTCAGATGGCATGGCAGAGTCGAGATGCTGGTGCTCTCTGGGAGCCGATTCCGCTGCCTCAAGGAACCCTCTACGACCTCTGCCCATTTGGAGCTCTCAACGATATCCTCGCCTGGACTAGCGCTGGACTCTTCCGAAGTACCGACGGTGGTAGCTCATGGCAATCCGTAGCCAGTTCTCTACCGAACGAGCCAGTGGTAGACCTAGCTACCACCGGTGGTGTAGAGCCTAGCATCTGCGTCGTGCTACCATCTGGAGTCTACCGAAGCTTCGATGGGACTACATGGATAGCAACCAGCCTACCAGGGACAACCCTTCGAGGGATATTCGCTTCGCATGCCGGAGTTGCTGCGATTAGCCGGGGGGCGCTCTTAGTTCTACGCGCCGATAATACGTGGGAGACTGTCTACTCCGGCTACACAGACCACATCACCGTTCTCCTCCCAATAGCCCCTGGCCGTGTGCTCGTTGGCTCTGCTATTCGGGGCGTGGAGCTTTACCAGTGGAGCCCTTACGCATCATGGCAGGCCATTCGGACGGGTTTGGACTCACCCCCAATCCTCTGGGCAGCCCAACTCGGTTCAGCGTTCGTCGTTGGAGGACCCGCCGGCCTCTTCTGGTCTGATACCGATGCCACGAGCCTAAGCAACATTGCTCTCTCGCTGCCCCGACCGCACCCACTAACCGCTGTAGGGATGTACCGCTCTGGCGTAGTAGTTGCAACATCCCTTGGAATCTACCGCTACGACCACAGTACAGGGAGGTGGCAGGTCTTGACAGAGGACCTACCGATTGTCGGCTCTCTAGTCTCGATTGCCGCAAGTCCTTCTGGGGACACAATCCTTGCTCTCTCCGATCTCGGGGAACTACTACGCTCTATCGACGGGGGGGCAGCGTGGGAGCCCCCTGCACTGAATGTTCGAGTAGCTTCAGTCATTGCCTCTGGATCCTCCTTTCTCGCGTTCGGTGCCGACGGCATCGTGCAGAGCACGGATGCAGGAAGTACATGGCAGCCTATCAGCAGCTATCCGGGTGGGGAGTGCTACTTCCTCGTCTCCCATCCGGCCGCTCCGCAGATACTGCTGGCAGCTTCGTCCCTGCCCAACACGAGGGGTGGCCGCCTATACCGCAGCACAGACGGCGGCCAAAGCTGGCAAACGATTGGGACCGCAGACCCTCTGCTGCGAGGACTGACGGCTCTAGCGGCAGGCGCCTCTACAGCAATGTGGTACGCTGGGACTCTGGAAGGGGAAGTCTTCCGCTCTACCGACGGTGGGCTCTCATGGCATTCTCTTGGCACTGTGGGGGACGGGCTGCCCGTGTATGCCCTCCTGGAACGGCCAACCCAACTCTTAGCTGGGACTCCGCGTGGATTATGGCGCTCCAGCCCTATATCGGCAGGGCTATCCCTACCAGCTACTGGCACCATCCTCCGGTACGCCGCTGGCATCCTCACTGTGGATCTTCCAACCGAGGCTGCTATGGAGCTCTGCCTTTTTACCCTCAGCGGAGAGCTGGTAGGGCGTTGGGAGCATCACAGCACGGTGCATCTGCAGCTTGCACTGCCCTCGATAGCCACTGGTGTTTACCTTGCTACGCTCCGCTTCAGCGGTGGCTTCCATTCCCAAGTTCTGCTTGTCCCCTAAGAAGAATGCGCCTCTCGGTCTGCATCATCGCACGCAATGAAGCGACCCGTATTGCTGAAGCCCTTGCGAGTGTGGCCTGGGCCGATGAGGTGATTGTCTTGGACTGCGGGAGTACAGATGCAACCCCCCAGGTTGCGGCTGCCCATGGGGCCGTTGTTGCTGCGGCTGAACATACCCCAAATCTGAACCTCAACAAAAACCGCTGTTTCGCTCTAGCGACCGGAGACTGGATCCTCTCGCTCGACGCCGACGAGCGTGTGCCACCGGCCTTAGCTGAGGAAATCCAGCGCCTACTGGCAACGAACCCCCCAGAGAATGGCTTCTGGATACCGCGGCGGAATTGGTACTTCGGCTACCCCCTGCGCTATGGGCGCAACTACCCCGACTACCAGCTACGCCTCTTCCGCCGCGGGACCCTCCGATTTCCGGCACAGCACATCCACGAGTATCCCGTTATCGAAGGTAGGGTCGGCTACCTCCGAAATCCCTTAGAGCACTTCCCCTACCGGACTCTCTCCGAGTACCTTGCAAAGCTCGATCGCGATACAGAGTTTCAGGCCCGATGGCTCGCCCAGCGGTACGGGCGTCTGCGCTGGAGCACCTTCATATGGCACGGGGCGCTCCGCTCATGGAAGCGGTTCCTTGAGCGATACATCCTCTGGGGTGGCTTCCGGGATGGGTTTCCCGGCTTCTTGGCAGCATGGCTCGATAGCGTCAACATCCTGCTGAGCATGGCAAAGTGGTGGCATCTCTCACACTCCGAGCGGTCCCATGCCCTTTCCGAAACGGACTACGTACTGCGGTGAGCTTCGGCTCTCCCACGCTGGGCAGCCTGTCGTCCTCAATGGCTGGCTTGCCCGGCTCCGAGACTTGGGTGGCATACTCTTCATGGATATCCGCGATCACACGGGGGTATGTCAAGCCATCATCCGACCCACCGAGAACCCTGAACTAGCACGCTACGCGCGACAGCTATCAGTGGAGAGCGTCCTATGGCTGCGCGGCACAGTCCAACCACGAGAGAACCCCAACCCCCAGCTTCCGACAGGGCATGTGGAAGTTGCCGTCGAGGCCCTCGGTGTTCTCAATCCGGCCGCCACTATCCCGTTCCCGATCAGTGACGATATCCCGCTGACAGAGGAGCTCCGCCTGCGATACCGCTACCTGGACCTCCGACGCCCTCGGATGCAGCATCACCTGCGCCTCCGGCACCGTGTCTACCAAATCATCCACCGCTACTTCGACCGGAACGGATTCGTGGAGATCGAGACACCAATCCTCACTCGCTCTACTCCTGAGGGAGCCCGGGATTTCCTGGTTCCTTGCCGTCTTCAGCCAGGGCGGTTCTACGCTCTGCCGCAATCCCCTCAGCTATTCAAGCAGCTCCTCATGGTGGCAGGCTTCGACCGATACATGCAGATTGCGAAATGCTTTCGGGATGAGGATCTGCGCGCCGACCGCCAGCCGGAGTTCACTCAGGTTGATGTAGAGATGGCCTTCGTAGATCGCGAAGATGTGCTTGCTCTGACTGAGGGTCTCTTTGCAGAGCTGTGGCATGAAGTGCTGGGCATAGAGCTCTCCACCCCCTTTCCCCGCCTGTCCTACACAGAGGCGATGATGCGCTACGGCAGCGATAAGCCAGACCTTCGCTACGGCTTGGAGCTGGAGACAGCCACCGATATCTTCGCAGCGACCAACTTCAGCATCTTCCGCCAGGCTTATGCGGCCGGCCACGTCATTGCAGGGCTGCGCATCGAAGGTGGGAGTGCCTACTCTCGAAAGGAGCTGGAAGAGCTGGGACGCGTCGTATCGCCGTGGGGGCTACCGGGTGTCATCTGGCTGAAGTACGACGCCTCTGGCTGGCAATCTCCCATCCTCAAGCACCTGAGCGAAACGGAACGGGAAGCCCTCCGCGAGCGCTTCCAGCTGCAAGCGGGAGACCTACTCCTCCTAGCTGCTGCACCATGGGAGGCATGTTACCGTGCGCTTGGGGCTCTACGGCGTGCGATTGCAGAGCGTCAAGGACTCACTTCATCCTCGCGGCACTGCTTCGTCTGGATCGTTGACTTCCCGTTGCTGGAGTACTCCGAAGCAGAGGGCCGTTACGTCGCACGCCACCACCCATTTACAGCACCTGTGGAGGAGGATATCCCGCTCCTCGACACTGCCCCAGAACGGGTACGGGCGCAAGCATACGACCTCGTCCTCAACGGTGAAGAGATTGGAGGGGGAAGCATCCGCATCCATATGGCAGAGCTCCAGCAGAAGGTGTTCTCCGTCATAGGACTCCCCCTTGAGGAGGCCACAGCCCAGTTCGGCTTCCTTCTGGAAGCCTTCCGCTATGGAGCTCCACCACACGGGGGCATTGCGCTAGGGCTCGACCGGATCGTCATGTTGATGGCGAGCGCGGAGAGCATTCGGGATGTCATCGCATTCCCGAAGACTACTAGCGGCGCATCGCTCATGGACGGCGCTCCAGCCCCCGTCAGACCTGAGCAGCTCGACGAGCTCGGCATCTGTCTCCGACCCTCTCGGTAGACCATGCAGCGCCGTTCCTTCCTCTTGTGGCTCCTTGCCGCACCTCTCTTCCTCCAACGCCAGCGCGATGACGGCAAGGGGACCATCACCCAGCATATCCTCGTGCGTATGCAGCAGAGAGCCCTTGCCGAGGGGTGGGAACGCCTTCCTATTGGGGTCCTCATGTGCCGCTTCGGGGAACTCTTTGTTGGAACACCTTACGTCCCCGGCACGCTGGAGAGCCAAGATGGGGAAGAGACCTGCCGAGTGGATTTCACAGGCATGGACTGTTTCACCTTCGTAGAAGCAACCCTCTGCCTTGCACGCTCCCTCAAACTCGGAAAGCCTAGCTACGACGGCTTCCTAGAAGAGGTGAAGCGGACCCGCTACCGGAACGGGACGGTTGGGGACTACACCTCCCGGCTGCACTACACTGCAGAGTGGCTCTACGAGAACGAGCGGCATGGTGTCCTCCAGAACATTACACAGGCGCTTGGCGGAATCCCTCTGCCCCTCTCAGTCTCCTACATGTCCCAGAACCCTCATCGGTACCCTGCCCTCAGGGCCCGCCCCGAACTCCTCCCACAAATCGCGCAGATCGAGCAACACATCAATAGCCTCCAGCACTGGTACATCCCACGCCACTCCATTCCTACTATCGAAAGGCTCTTACACTCCGGAGACATCATCGCTTTCACAACCAACCGCCGCGGCTTAGACTACGGGCATTTAGGACTGGCGTATCCCCATGCTGGCCGCATTCACCTCCTCCACGCCTCCCAGGGCGCTGGAAAGGTGGTGGTAGATCGGCCTATCCCAGACTACATTGCTACAGTTCCAACCCACACCGGCATCACGGTCGCCCGGCCTTTAGAGGTGGCTTGAGATGCGCGTCTTCTACTCGGACCACTACACCATTCCCCTCCCACCAGGCCACCGATTCCCGATGTCCAAGTACCGAATGGTTCGACATGCCTTAGAGGCCCAAGACGTCCTTCCTGGCTCCTGTTTCTGCGAAGCTCCCTTGGCATCCCCGGAAGACCTGCTACGGGCACATATCCCAGAGTACGTCCAGGCCTTCCTATCCGGCACGATCCCGCCGAACATTATGCGTCGCATTGGCTTCCCGTGGAGCCAAGAGTTGGTGTTGCGCACGCTAGCTACCGTTGGTGGAGCACTCGCAGCGGCCGAGGCCGCTCTCCAGGAGGGAATCTCTGGCAACCTCGCCGGGGGAACCCACCACGCTATGCCAGACAGCGGTGAGGGATTCTGTGTTTTCAACGATCTCGCCATCGTTGCTCTTTCGCTCCTACAGCGCCGCAAGGTCCGCCGAATCGCCATCATTGACCTAGACGTTCACCAGGGTAACGGGACGGCTGCCATCCTGAGTGCCTATCCCGAGATCTTCACCTTCAGCATGCATGGAGCCCGGAACTACCCCTACCGCAAGGTTCCCTCTACCCTCGATGTCCCACTGGAGGACCACACTGATGACGACACCTACTTACGACTGCTGGAGAGCTTGCTACCGCGTATCATCGCCTTCAAACCGGACATCGTCCTCTACCAAGCCGGGGTTGATCCTCTGCGGGAAGACACCTTAGGTCGCCTGGATTTAAGCCATCTGGGGCTGATGGAGCGCGACTTCCTTGTGCTCTCTATGTGCCTGCGCCACGAAATCCCTATCGTTCTCACACTGGGCGGTGGATACGCAGACCCGATTGAGCTCAGCGTCCAGGCATACGTCAACACATACCGCGTCGCTACGGAGCTCTTCAGTCGGCTAGCGTAAGCCAAGAAGAGGCGCTATGGGGGGACGACGCAACAACTGGTACTGGCCAGCTTTCCTCCTATGGGTAAGTGGACAACTCCTGTGGGCAGTCCCGGACCAGTGGCTGCATCGCTGGTCTATTCCTTTGCAAGGGACATGGGAGCTGTCAACCGATGGCGGGAGCACGTGGCATGCGACTACGATTCCGCATACCGTGTTTCAGCAGACTGAGCTCCGCTACCGAAGGAGCATTCGGATGGACAGCACTGCCCTACGCTGGGTATGGCACCTCTCTACGCGTGGCTTAGGCGATGTCGCAGAGATCTATCTCAACGGTCGGTATGCCGGGCAACTTGTCAGCTACGGACTTCCCAATACCGTCACACTTCCTGCAAGCCTGTGGCGAGCAGGCGAGAATATCATAGAACTTCGCCTCTCTGCAGGTCTCCTGCCTCACTCCTTCCTTGGCCCTCGGAGAGTCCTCGGTTGTTTCCGCGAGCTCTTCCTCGTAGGGACATCATCGGCATGGCTTGCTGCAGCAGAAGTCTTCACAACCTTATCCCCTAATCAGCAGAGTGGGCAGCTTCACCTCAAGCTTGGCATTGGAGGCGAAAGCTCTGACCCTCTTACCATTCGCTTCCAGCTCAAACGCCTCCGCGACAGCGCCATGGTACTTGAGCGGACGTTTGCCGCTCCTCAAGTACCCCCTCGGTTGCAGACCACCATAGAGCTCACTTCACCGGAGCTGTGGTCGCCTGAGACCCCTACGCTATACGAAGCCCGAATTGAATTGCTCCGGAGCACACAACCGATAGATGGTGCGCTCATCAGGACTGGCTTTCGGTCCGTTGGCACCACTACGACGGAGAGTGCGGCTGTTGTTACATGCAACGCTGTCCGCCTCCCAATGTACGGGGTGGAGTACTACCCAACACTGTCCCCTACTTCTACGACATCGTTACAGGCGACAGTCCGACAATGGAAGGCGCTCGGGATCACGACAGTTCGGCTGCGTGACCACCCATCGCCCGATCTATTGCAGGCCCTTGCTGTGGCAGGGATCACTGCGGTTTGCGACCTTCCTGTTGCTGAGCTTCCACCGCAGTTGTTGTTATCTCCGCGAGTCCGTAGCAGCCTTCAGCTCTATCTTCGCCTCTTCCTCCAACAGTTGAGCAACCCAGCAATCATCGCGGTAACCCTCTGGCAAGGCCTCCCACCGCACCCTGCTGTAAGAGCATACGAGGACGAGATGCTGCGGTGGTTTCAGCCATACAACCTTCTCCTTGCCGTGGAAAGCTACGCAAATACCCGCTTCGAGTCTTCACCACGCTTTCCCCTACTCTTCCTCCGCGTCCATCCTCCGTTTGCCGATCTCGCGAGTCTCAGCAGTAGCCCTACCTCCTGGCGCAACTATGCACGCCGATATGCACTGGTACCCATTGGAGGCATGCCTATCTCCCCAAACGAGGAGCACCGTGGGTATCTCGTGCCGAACTCAGAAGAAGCTCAGGCCCGATGGATATGGAGCTTCCTCTCTACATGTGCTAGCTCCGGCACTGCCGGAGCAATCGTATGGAGCTGGCAAGACTATGCCACATCCTTCCCTCTGATCAGCTTCCCCTTTCCAGCAGCTCACGTATGCTCCACTGGGATTGCCGATAGTACAGGGACCCCTCGAGTGGCCTACAGTGCACTTCAGGCCTTCCTCCAACGGGACTTAGAGCCGCTTCTGGTACCTGGAACTCCCCCGGCTGACCTACCCCCACTCCACACTCTGCTTGCGGCTTTCCTCCTCCTTGGCATGGGCTGGATGCTTAACCGTGTCCCACGGTTCCGCCAGCATGTCTGGCGCGCCTTAGCTCGAAGCACTTCTTTCTTCGCTGACTTACGTGACGGCCGCTTCGTAGATTACGCCGCCACTCTGCTGTGGGGAGCCTTCTGCAACTTCGCCGCTGCACTCTTTGCCTCCCTCATCCAGGAATGGCTGCGAGTCCAGCCTCCGCTGGTCATCCTCCTATGGCATCTGTTACCGAGCTCCGCCATCCGTGAAGCGGTGGCATGGAGCATCACTAGGCCATGGGCACAACTCCTCGTCAACGCGTTCCTCTTTGCCGGGATTTTCGTAACGGCCTCCACCTTCATCGCCCTTGTGGCACGCCTCTTACGGCGGAACGTCTCTTGGATGACATCACTCTCCGTCGTCGTTTGGGCCTCACTACCGGTACTGCTCCCAACCCCGCTTCTACTGGCAGGGGCACGACTCATGGGCTCTCCAGAAGCCAGGATAGCGACCTTCCTGCTCCTGGGAGCAGTCGGAATATGGAGCTGCTGGCGGATCCTGCGAGGGGCTCAAAGCATCTTGCGCCTCCGCCTTTGGAGCCTCCTCGTCGGAACTTCCTGGATTGCTGTCACTGCTGGGGTGCTTCTACTCGGGATCTGCGAGACCTCACGTTCTCTCAGTACGTACGTCTCATATGTGGTGAGCCTTTGGGGAATACCCTAGGTAGCGCATCACGTTCGTCGGAATATTCCGTCATCACAGAGGTCCACTCTGGACTTCGAATGCCACGGAGGATCCAGGTGCTGACGGAGAGACAGCGTTGTGTACTGCAAACCCTTGTGCACCTCTACATCCGGACAGGGCAGCCTGTCAGTTCTCGCCTCATCGCCCGCCACCTCCGGCGTCGGCTCAATCTTAGCCCCGCCAGCATCCGTAATGTTATGGCAGAGCTGGAAGAGATGGGATATCTCACCCATCCTCATACCTCCGCAGGCCGGATCCCAACAGATTCTGGCTACCGGACCTATGTCAATAGCCTCCCCAACACCTACGAACTAAGCACAGCTGACCGGAAGGCTATTCAACATAGCCTTCAGACTCGGGAAAGCTGGGACGCGCTCTTACAAGACGCCTCGCGCGTTCTCAGCACCCTAAGCTCTGCTGTCGGCATCTCGCGCCTACCGACCCTAGAACAGCTCCATGTACACCGTGTGGAACTTGTGCCCATAAGCTCCTCGTACTCTCTGCTCGTAGTCATCGTTGATTCCAAGATCGTGCGGACACTTCTAATCCCTACCGCTGAACCTTTACGACCGGAGTATGCTGAAAGCGCTACTCAGCTACTCAACCAGCATCTCTGCGGACGATCCCTTAGTGAAGCTACCAAAGTTTTAGCAACGGTCGTACGAACGCTGGAGGGGAGTGTCTCACCCGCAGTTCTCGACATTCTCCGGCGATTAACAGACCGCCTGCCCGCGCTCTCTCAGCCGTCTGGTCGACTCTTCGTCAGCGGTACCGCCCAGCTCTTTCGATACCCCGAAGTCGCCTCTGCAGAGCGGATGCGGGCTATTACGGCCCTTGTAGAAGAAGACTCCGTCCTCAACCAGCTCCTGGAGCGCTACGAGCGGAGCCTCTGTCCAGAATCCCTCTTCATCGGTATTGGGCGTGAGCTCCAACTCAGCGTGCTACAGGACTACGCCATCATCCTGGGACAATACCGAACAGCTTCCGCCCGCGGAGTAGTAGGCATCCTAGGCCCTAAGCGGATGCCTTACTCTAAGGTCATCCCAATTGTCCGCTGGGTTGCCCAGCGTGTTTCCGAACTATGGTCTCAGACATAAACCCATAGAGCCTTCGTCTCTTATTTTTACTGTGTTCTAGAGGCATGATGATGTCCCATCCGTCGCCAGACTCCCGAGTGCCTTCCGAAATGGCCGACAAGATTCGTCAAACGTACCTTCAGCACGAACCGAACGTGCCTTCACAAGAAGCCGCCGGAATATCCCGTACATCCGAGGATTCGATGGCAGCACCTCCTGCAACTACGGAGGCTGAGCCCCCAGGCGCAGAGCCGCAGCCCGAGGTAGAGACTGCAACACTCCAGCAGCAGTACGAGGAGCTGTACAATCGATACGTGCACTTGGCAGCCGACTTCGACAACTACCGCAAGCGCGTGTTGCGCGAGCGCGAAGCATGGGCTGAAGCGGCTACCGTACACCTCTTACAACAACTCCTGCCCATCGTCGACCAACTCCAGATGGCCCTGCAGGCAGAGAGTTCATCCGCAGAAAGCCTCCGCCGCGGTGTGGAGCTCGTCTACCGCAATCTGGAGCGGCTCCTAGAGCAACTTGGGGTCAAGCCAATAGCTGTCCCCCCTGGCCAACCGTTCGACGTCTACTACCACGAGGCTGTCCTCCATGTGCCCTCGGAACTGCCCGAGGGGAGCGTCGTTGAAGAGCTTCAGCGTGGTTACCTCTTCCGGGATCGTGTCCTCCGGCATGCCCGTGTTGTCGTCTCTGCTGGGCGTTCCAAAGACGACCGTGTCCAAACCTCAGCCGACTCATCGACATCGCCCGAAGCATCGTAAACTATGCGGGACTACTACGAAATCTTGGGGGTGCCGCGCACTGCAACGCTGGAGGAGATTAAGTCAGCCTACCGCAAGTTGGCACTACAGTACCACCCCGACCGTAACCCTGGCAATCCAGAGGCCGAGGAGCGCTTCAAAGAGATCGCGGAAGCCTATGCTGTACTGAGCGACCCAGAGAAGCGCGCCCTCTACGACCGGTACGGACACGCCGGCTTCCAGCAGCACTCCGGCGTATCAGCTCCACACTTCACGACACTAGACGACGTGCTGAACTACTTTGCCAACTTCTTCAGGGACGACTTCTTCAGCGATATCTTCGGCGGTACTACTTTCCGAAGCCGGCAGCAACAGCATCAGCGCTATGGCGAACCTGGCACAGACCTTCGTGTTCGGATCCGGCTGACGCTGGACGAGATCGCTCACGGCGCGGAGAAGACGATAGAGCTAGAACGCTGGAACCGCTGCCCCGCGTGTGGAGGGACAGGAAGCCGAACGAGTACCGTAAGCACCTGTCCGCAGTGCCATGGCCGAGGCGAGGTCCAGCACGTAACCAGGTCAGTGTTCGGACACGTCATCCAGATCGTCACGTGTCCCACTTGCGGTGGGAGGGGGGAGACAATTCGCGATCCCTGTCCACAGTGCAGAGGTGAGGGAAGGGTCCGTGGGACGGCAACTGTCCGTATCCACATCCCGCCAGGCGTCCACGGGGGTGACTCTCTCCTTCTCCGCGGGGAAGGGAATGCTGGCCGATGCAATGCTCCAGCAGGGGACTTGGTGGTGGTTATAGAGGAGCTCGCTCACCCCTTCTTCCAGCGCGATGGTGCAGATATCCACGCTACTGTGGCTCTCAGCATCCCAGAAGCTCTTCTAGGGACGACTTTAGAGATCCCCGGCCTCTGGGGAACGGTTAAGCTGCGAGTGGAACCCGGCACCCAGCCCGGGACCACTATACGCCTGGCTGGTCAAGGGTTGCCAATCCCGGAAAGCTCTCGGCGGGGGGACTTGTACGTCCACATTTCCCTCTATGTCCCCAAGACGCTAGACCGCGAAGAGCGGAAGCTGGTCGAGCGCCTGGCCCAAAGTCCCCGCTTTCAGCCTCCTGACCGACCGCAGGCTACACGTCCCAAGAACCGCTGGAGCAAGGTGTGAGCAGCAGCGACGAGAAGATGCAGGAGAAACTCCAGCGGTTCTTCGGCATCAACCGGCGGGAGGCCATCGCTGTTACCGTCCTTCTCGGTCTGCTTGCCTTAGGGGCTCTCTACCGCTGGCTCTTCCAGCCTCAACAGGTCATCCTTCCGGCTCAGCTCCACCACTGGCTAGACAGCATAGTGCAGGCACAGTATGCAGCCATTTCGGAGCTATCTTCTCCCTCCGCATTGTCGGCAGCGTCAGATTCGCTCCCGTCTACCCCACTTGGTGCTGAGCGAACGAAGAGCGCTCCCAGCACACCCATCAACCTCAACACGGCAACGAAGGCGGAGCTCATGAGCCTTCCCGGAGTTGGCGAAGTCATCGCCGAGCGCATCCTTGAGTACCGGCGGCAGAAGCGGTTCGAGAGCCCAGAGGAGCTCTTAGAGATCAAAGGAATCGGGCCGAAGAAGTACGAGCGCCTCCGCCCGTACATCCGCGTAGAGTAGGCCCATGGTCGTTGCCGCCGCCCACATTACTCCCAGAGCCCTCTGGTTCTTATCGGCAGAGCTCACGCCTCGAGGGCCACGCCTACTCAGCGCCGACTGTCAACTCCCTCAAGACCACGGAGACCAGGAAGCCTCGATAGCATCTTTCCAACACCTTCTCCGCTCTTGGCTGGAGCGTCTTCCATCCCCACCCAAGGTGCTCAACATTGCTCTCTCGGTAGAGCTAGCAGCGCTCGTCCATGTATTCCCGCTGAGTATGTTGCAGTCGGAGGCTCGAGACGCCGCCGTTGACGCCGAGCTTCGGCACTTCCTCACAGACTACGACCGCCACCGCTTCTCCACCTTCGTCCTTCCCTCGGCTCCGACGGCTCCTGAGCCCCGCTACGCCATAGCGGCGACTTACAGCCGGTCCGAGACTGAAGTGCTCCGAACCAGTCTTCCGGCCGAGGCTCACGCAGCTACCATTGTGCCCGACCTATTCGGACTCCCAACCCTATGGCGGTATAGCTACCCGGAGTGGGACCACCAGTACGCCGTCATACTCCACGTAGAGCCCCCATACCTCGATGCATTGCTGCTCGTTGCCAGACAGTTTGCAGCGCTACGGAGCCGTTCGGTAGAAACAGCAGCACCCGAAACTTTGGCGATCGATAGCGCTCATCTCATCGCTGAGCTCCCGCTGTCTCAACCACCTCACAGCATCGTTGCCTGTGGAAGTGCAGTTAGGCCTGAGCTCATTTCGGCCCTCCAGCGGGCACTGGCGGAGACCTATCCGGGCCAAGTCCCAGAGTGTCGCCGGCTCAATGCCTTTCGGATGTGGCTCCCGCCCGCAGCACAGCGATTACGGGAGTATGCCATCCGGACTGCTCACCTCTTCTGGGGGTGCGTTGCAGCTCTCCTACCATGGGGAGAAGAAGAGGTGCTTGTACTATAATGCGCATCACGGGTGGCATATGGCGAAGTCGCCGTCTGCCGACGGTTGCTGTCCCCATACGTCCCACAATGGACCGCGTTCGAAAGGCGATCTTCGATCGCCTACAATCCGTACTGCCTCTTGAGGGAAGTTATGTCGCCGATCTCTTCGCGGGTACGGGAGCCCTGGGATTGGAGGCGTTGAGCCGCGGAGCTTCGCTCTGCATCTTCGTAGAGCGGGATCGCCGGCTGCTCCACTCCCTTCGGCAGGCCCTCCATGTGCTGGGAGCCGAAGCAGAGCGCTACCGTATTCTGGCAGACGACGTCTTCCGGATCTTGCAGCGCTGGCGTGCACTTGGGCTACCGCAACTCCATCTAGTCTTTGCTGACCCTCCGTACCGACAAGGGCTACCCGAACGCCTCCTCCAAGCACTCGCTGATGCTGATTGGCTCTGTCCCAGTGGTATCCTCTGCTTGGAGCTCAGCCGTTGGGACCGCGTCGTCCGTGTCCCAGAAGGCTGGCAACTCTCTGCTGAGCGTTCGTTCGGTGAAACGTCCGTTCAATGGTGGATATGGCATGGAACGACCTCTACGACGCGCCATCTATCCGGGCACCTTTGACCCCATAACGAACGGCCACGTGGATGTCATCGAGCGTGCAGCCCAGCTCTTCGACCACGTCATCGTACTAATCGGGCAAAATCCTGCCAAGCAGCCACTCTTCAGCGAAACGGAGCGTCGGCAGATGGTAGAGGAGTCCGTGGCGCACCTGCTGAACGTCAGCGTAGATGTGTACCATGGACTCATCGTAGACTATGCCCGTCAATGTGGGGCCGTGGCAATCATCCGCGGTCTGCGAGCGATTTCGGACTTCGAGTATGAGCTGCAGATGGCGCTCATCAACCGCCAACTAGCACCGAGCATATGCACCGTCTTCATGGCCCCAAACGAGCGCTACATCTACGTCAACTCCAGCATCGTCCGGGAACTGGTCCGCTTCGGGCATGTCCCCACCGACTTGGTCCCCGAGCCCGTAGCCCGTCGTCTGCGGCTTCTACACGCTCAACACCCTTAAGAGCCCTGCCGAGCTTGCTGACATAACTCGGCCAGAACCTGCAACGCCTGCAGCGGTGTCAGAGTGTTGGGGTCAATCCGTCGGAGCTGCTCCCGCAGCGGGTTGTCCATGAGGGTGAAGATGCTGAGCTGCACCGGCTGTGGCGCGGTAGTTACGTTGGCTCGCAATGCCGACGCTGCCGAGCAGCCATGCTCTGCTTCGAGGACGGCCATAATCTCTTCAGCACGGCGGATGACCCATTCTGGAATCCCCGCCATTTGGGCGACATGGATGCCGAAGGAATGGTCCGTTCCGCCAGGGACAATCCGGTGCGTGAACACCAACTTTCCCTCTACCTCCCGGACCTCTGCATGGTAGGCCCGTATGCGAGGATACCGCTCTGCCAAGACGTTGAGCTCGTGGTAGTGCGTAGCAAACAGCGTGCGTGCTCGGATGAATTCATGGATGTACTCAGCAATTGCCCACGCGATGGAGATTCCGTCAAAGGTCGCCGTCCCGCGACCGACCTCATCCAGCAAGATGAGACTTCGACGGGTTGCATTGTGGAGAATCGCTGCTGCTTCGTGCATCTCCACAAGGAAGGTACTCTCGCCGCCGGTGATGTTGTCGTGGGCTCCTACACGGGTGAAGATGCGATCCACAACCCCAATCCGGGCTCGCCGTGCGGGGACAAAGCTCCCAATTTGCGCTAGTAGGACAATCAGTCCGACCTGCCGGAGATAGCACGACTTGCCCGACATGTTCGGGCCGGTAACGACATGGAGCTGTTCCCGCTCGGTGTCCAGGTAGGTGTCATTCGGCACATACTGCTCGCCCGCCGGTAAGAGCCGCTCAACGACAGGATGCCGGCCAGCTCGGATGTCAATGACTTCGGAATCGTCCACTTCAGGTTCTGTGTAGCCATACTCCTGCGCCACTTCCGCCAAGCTCTGCAAACAGTCAAGGGTCGCCAGCGCTTTTGCAACGGCTTGCAACTGCTCAACGCTCTGGAGGACCTCTTGCCGTAGTCCTTCGAGGAGCTCCTGCTCCAGTGCGGCGATACGCTGCTCGGCATTGAGCAGCTTCAGCTCCATCTCCTTGAGCACAGGCGTCGTGTAGCGCTCTGCATTCGTCAACGTCTGCTTCCGCTCGTAGTCGGGCGGCACTTTGGAGCGGTGTGCGTGAGTCACCTCGATGTAGTAGCCGAAGACAGCGTTGTATCCGACTTTGAGCGAAGGGATTCCCGTCCTCTGGCGCTCGCTCTCCTGGTATCGTGCAAGCCATTCCTTACTGGACCGGAGGAGCTGCTGCAGCTCGTCCAGCTCGGGCGAGAAGCCGGGACGGAAAATGGCACCGCGACCGAACTCCGACGCTGGAGACTCCTGGAACACCCCTTGCAGCCGCCGCCCTAGCGGGAGCACGGGCGACACGAGATCTTCCCAAGCAAACTCACCGAGAAGGCCCTCGAGCGGAAGCTGCCGAAGGAGCATCACGATCTGCTGGCACACCGCAATGCTCTGCCCAAGCCAGAGATACTCCCGCGGGAGCGCTCGCTTCGTTGCGATCCGCGAAAGCAGACGCTCAATGTCGCCAAGCTGCGGCAGGAGCTGTCGGAGCTGTTGCCGCAGAGTTGCATGCTCGCACAGCACTCGCACTGCTGCTAACCGCGGACGGATGGCCTCCGGACGGCGCAGTGGATGGTGGAGCCAAAACTTGAGGAGCCGTCCTCCCATGGGGGTGAGCGTCTTATCAAGCACACGCCATAGACTTCCGTCAGTACGCCCCTCGGCAACCGTCGCCAAGAGTTCCAAGTTTCGGCGTGTTGCCGCATCCAGCTCCATGTACTCGGAGGCGGCGTAGTAGCGGATGCTGCGGAGGTGTACGGCCTGCTCCTGTTGGGTCTCCCGAATGTAGTGCAGCACCGCTCCCGCCGCCGCAAGCCCTTCCGAGAGATGCTCCACGCCGAATCCCTTCAGGCTCCCGACCCCAAAGTGGCGCTGCAGTAGCTGCCGTGCAAATCCCTCCTCTACGAGCCAGTCCTCCAGCCGGGTCAGAGTAGGCCGCCAGATGAGTTGCTGCTCCCACTCGCGAACCGTACCGTAGTCGCGCCGGGCAACCAGGATCTCCGCCGGAGCAAATCCCTCCAGCACCCCCAAAGCACTCTCGGCAGGAACTTCCGTGACGAAGAACTCACCCGTCGAAGCATCGGCGATCGCGATCCCAACAGCTCGTCCAACCCGCAACGGCAATGCTAGGGCAGCTACATAGCGGCTCTGCTTAGCCTCCAGCAGCTTGTCGTAGAGCGCCACGCCTGGGGTTACCACCTCTATCACCCCGCGCCGAACGATACCGCGAGCGAGCTTGGGGTCCTCCAACTGCTCGCAGACCGCTACCCTATAGCCTGCTCGCACGAGCTTTGGCAAGTAGGTATCCAACTGGTGATGCGGGAAGCCCGCCATAGGGACATCCCCCGCAGCACCGTTGTTTCGGCGTGTCAACGCGATCCCACAGACCCGAGCAGTGATAGCAGCATCCTCCTCGAACGTCTCGTAGAAGTCCCCCAGCCGGAAGAGCACGATCGTGTCCGGATACTGCTGCTTGATCTGCCGGTACTGCCGCATCAACGGTGTTTCTGCCGGGCGCGACATGGCAAAGGCCCTCTCCAGAGTAGCCTCAACGCAAAATTAACGCCGCCGTGCCACGGCGATTTTGTCCTGCCCACCGGGTCCGCACGACCCAATTCCAGTGCTCACGGACGACATCCCCAATCCAGCACTGAGCTACTGACAAAGCAAAGGCATGATTCGAGTTTGGCAAGCCCACGGCAGAGTTTGAGCACTCCGAGCAATCCGCATTGAGCGCCTCCTATTCCTTACGACGGCTCATAGGCTCACCTACAGACCGTGAGGGCCGCCACGCTGCCTCATTTGGACGCTGTTACCCTGCTGGGACATACCAGGCGCCGCCTCCTGAGGAAGCCTCACTAGACTCCTCCGTGCCATCGCGTTTGTAGGGCAACTACTTCTGCTGGCTGCCTTTGTAGTACGTAGCCTCCCGCGCAAGGACTCCTGAGGGTAGAGAGTCAGGTGTTCCTTCTAGCGGAGAGGTGCTCGGCAATCAGGGCCGCAGCACGCTGTGCAACTCCCGGCTCGCCTAACAATGTGCGGAGTCGCAAGAAGTGCTCCCACTGCCGCCGAGCAGCTTCGGGTTCCAGCAGTTGCATCACTGCCCGCGCCAACGCCGCCGGTTGGGCGCGGGACTGCAACAACTCCGGTACCACGGTGTCACCGAGCAGGAGATTGACCATCACCACAGAAGGGATCTGCACGAGAGCCCGGGCAATTGTATACGACACCCACGACGTCCGGTAGAATGCCACGAACGGCATGCCGCACAGCGCTGCCTCCAGCGTCGAAGTACCCAGCTTCACTACCCCCACGCGGCTGTGGAGGAGCAGAGCATATGCGTCTTGCTGCCACTCCCACGGCTCCTCCACGCTAGGGAAGTGCTCCCGAGGCAGTGTCGGAGGAAGCAGAGCACAGAACCGCACTTGCGACAGCTCCCGCTCCAGGAGCCGGACTACCCGGCGCAGCAGAGGGAGGTGATACTGCAGCTCCTGTGGTCGGCTTCCCGGAAGCAGTGCGACCTGAAGAGGCCGGTGCTCTGGGTCGGGCGGAGGTGCAGCCAGCTGAGGCTCATCCATCAGGGGATGTCCAACGAATGCGCAGCGAATCCCCGCACGCTGAAAGAGCTCCACCTCAAACGGAAAGGCGACCACCAAGAGGTTAACCGTCCGCGCCAATGCCCGTAGCCGCCACCGTCCCCAGGCCCACACCTGCGGAGCGATGTAGTAGTAGACTGGAACCCCTGCCCGGCGGGCACGTTGGGCCAACCGCAGGTTGAAGCCAGGATAGTCCACCAGTACGACGGCATCTACAGAATGGCTCCGAATCGTGGCTTCACACAGCCTCAGCAAGTGCCGAAAGAAGCCATAACGGCGTGCTACTTCCCAAAACCCGACAACGCTGATGCGGTGAAGTGGGACGAGGGAGTGCAACCCCTGGGCTTCCATTTGGGGCCCGCCGATCCCAAAGAACTCCACTGCAGGGTCCAACTGCCGCCACGCGGCCATGAGCCGGGCAGCGTACCGCTCACCCGAAGGATCCCCAGCAACGAGGAAGATGCGCCGCCTCATCAAGCCTCCAATCCCACCAAGCGACGCAATGCAGCAACCTCCTGTGGAGTCAGATGCCGCGCCTGCCCTCGAGCAAGCCCTTGGCATGTCAAGAAGGCAAGGGAGCGACGGTGGAGCTTTACGACTCGATAGCCAAGCTTCGCAAATGCACGGTGGAGTAAGCGATCCCGTCCGCAAACTTCAACGTACACCCGTCGCCGATCCCCAGGTTCTTGCTCCACGGCTGTTGCCTTTAGGGTACCAGCCCGCAGCTTCACACCCTCCAGTAGACGCTGTAGATCTGCCTTCCGCACAGCGCGATCCAACGTCACTGTGTAGACCCTGGGCACTCGATACCGAGGATGGAGTAGCCGATTGGCCAGTTCGCCATCGTTCGTCAGCAGGAGCGCTCCAGTGGTGTTGCGCTCCAAACGCCCGACAGGGTAGACCCGCTCCTTCGTCCGCACAAGCTGCACCACCGTCTTGCGCCCCTTTTCATCGTGGAGCGTGCAGAGGTAATCCTTCGGCTTGTGGAGCAGGAGGTACACCAGCCTCCGCTGCGAGCGCACCTGGTTACCGTCCACTGTCACTTCGTCCCACGGGAAGACCCGCATACCGATGACGGCGGGCCTACCGTTGACTTTGACGCGACCCTGACGGATGAGTTCGTCGGCCTTGCGACGGGAAGTAATTCCCGCGTCCGCAAGAAACTTGTTAATCCGAACGCCTTGGGACTGCGACAACGTCTCCCGACGTTGCTCTGCCATCTCGTGGCCCCAGCTTGAAGGGACTACCGCCCAAAGAGACGCACACGCCGCGACTCGAATTATTCAGCGGCCAGTTCCAACACCTGTTGCAGCACCTCTAGCGGCGAGATGCTCTCCATGCACGCATGGGTACCAATTGGGCACCGATGTCCGCCATGGACTGAACAGGGACGACAGGGAAGCTGCCGGGCTATGAGGCGTGAGCGCGGCAGGCGCGGTGCGAAACCGAATTCGGGAACCGTAGGGCCAAAGATGGCAACAACCGGTGTTCCGACCAGCTCAGCAAGGTGGATTGGAGCACTGTCGTTCCCCACTACACAACGTGCATGCCGGAACAAGAGCAAGAGTTCGGGGATGCTGAGCTCCCCAGCCAGCGAGAGCGCTCCACTACGCTCGGCAATGCTCGTGCAGAGCCCTACCTCAGCCTCGCCACCCGTAATGACAACAGCATAGTCTCGCTGACGCAACAGCCATGCGAGACTAGCGTAGTGGTGGGGACTCCAGCGCTTCGTTGCCCACGCAGAACCGGGGGATAGCACGATGACAGGCGATGTTGGTGCTATGCCGACCTGCCGTAACCGGTGCCAGAGTCGCTCGATAGTCCCCTCCGGAAAGCGAAGAGCAATAGGGATATCTCGCAGCTCCTGCCATCTTGGCCCAACATCGGCAAACGGGGCCAGGAGCGAGAGGTTCCGTTCTACTTCATGCAGATGCCAGCCATAGGGCACGCGAGCATCGAAGACCCATGGCAATGCACTGCGGTGGCTCCCCACGGAGTACCGCGGGGAGCTCAAGAACGTCAGCAATGCCGTCCGAAGCGACCGATGAGGGACTAAGAGCAACTCTGCTCCCCAGCGACGTATGCGCTGTGCACACCGGCGCAGTCCCGCTATGCCAGCATCGGCACCCCGCTTGTCGTAGACTAGAACCTCATCAACGGCTTCGGCACACTCTGCCAAAGGCGCTGCCGCCGGCGTCACCACCAGCATTCGCCGTGCCGTAGGATGGAGCTCTCGCAGAGCTTGCAGCAGAGGGAGGACGAGTGCCACATCGCCCAAGTATGCCATCTGTACAACGGCGATGCGCGAGAAGTCACGGAGCCGTGGCAGTGCTCGGGACATCTGCTGCGGGGCGCACGTACTTCCACCGCCGATGCTGCCACAGCCATAGCTCCGGATGCTGGCGGATGACGGATTCCAGCCGCTGGAGGTAGCGCCAGGTTAGCTCTCGAACCCCTTCCAGGGTATCGGGCAGGTCCTGCGAAGGCAACTCCTCCAGTGGCACAACGTACCTGCCATCAGACTGGCGGAACGCAAAGCCCAAGATGATAGGTACTCGGAAGCGGAGAGCAACGGCAGCCGGCATCGTGTGGACTGGAACAGCCGACCCGAAGAAGGGTAGCCACAGAGCGGTTTCGGGCTTTGCTCGCTGATCTGCCAGAAGGGCGACGGCCTCCCGCTTCTGAAGTGCCCGCGCTAGGGCCCAAGCGGCATGGTCCAATTCAACGGTACGGTTCCCCCAGCGTGTCCGGTAGCGATTGAGCCACTGGTCTGCTACGGCATTTGCCTGCCGCTGAACGATGACCGTGACAGGAATTCCCAACCGACGTAGCGCCAGTCCCGCAGCACACGCTAGCCACTCCCAGTTTCCATAGTGTCCCGACAGCAGCAGTAGCCCACGTCCCCGCTGTGCACACTCCGCAAAGAGCTCAGGATTCACGAACCGAACACGCTCCTCCAGCTCCTCCGCCTGGAGCCACGCCAGAGAGAGAATCTCCGCCAGCACAATACCAGCATTCGTATAGCACTGCCGCGCGACCTGCGTGTGCCAGGAACGAGGACGTTCAGGAAAGGCCCGCTGCAGATTCTCTACCGTGACATGTCGGCGCAGAGGACTTGCCTGCCACCAGAGCTGCCCCAGCACCCACCCGACAGAGTGGTACCACCGCCATGGCACGAACCGCAGTGCAGCTCCGACAGCCCGTAGCAGGCTCACGAGACCATGCTGCACTAACCGAGTCCCGAATTGGCGTACGGAGAACTCAGCGCTGCGCCGCCTGGAGCCGCTGCCGATAGGCATCGTAGAGGCGTCGGAGCAACTGCAAGTCCTCCCATGCAGGGCGCTTCCACTGCGGGTTCCGGAGTAGCGCTGCGGGGTGGTACGTGACGATCATCACCATCCCGTGGAAGGGGATTGGCCGTCCGCGGAGTTCGGTGATCTTGTATTCCTTCTGGAGCAGCGCCATCGCAGCTGTCGCTCCAAGAGCCAAGATGAACGGGGGCTGGATGAGCTCCAACTGCTTCCACAGGTAAGGGCGGCACGTCTCGATCTCCTGCGGCGTCGGACGCCGGTTGTTCGGCGGACGGCATTTGAGGATGTTGCAGATGTAGACCTCCTCGCGGCGGAAGCCAATTGCCTGCAGCATACGGTTGAGCAACTGCCCAGCAGCACCAACGAATGGCTCCCCACGGGCATCCTCTTCAGCTCCCGGCGCCTCCCCAATGACCACGATCTCTGCCTGCGGGTTCCCCACCCCGAAGACGAAGTTCGTTCGCGTCAGCCCCAATGGGCAAGCCGTACAGGTGTGGATATGTGCGTACAGCTCTTCCAAGCTCTGGCTCTGGTGCCATACAGGAGCAGAATGGAAGAGATCTCCACCGCCTACCTCTGGCATGCGAAAGCGTGGAGGATGGAGTACAGGGAGCGGCTCATTCGCCGGCATAGCATCTGAGAGTTTAGTCCCTGACGGAGTGGCGGCCGGCATTTGAGGAGTTAATGACCGAGAGGATGGCAGCTCCACGTACACTCTAGCTCCTAAGAGCTGTCGCCGTAACTGTACCCACTGCCGTAGCTGGGCTAGCAGTGCTTCTACCCCAGCTGCCATTGGCTAAATGTCCAAGTGCTTGACGAAGAGGGCATTCCGCTCGATGAACTCCCGCCGAGGCTCTACCTTGTCGCCCATAAGCATGTCGAAGACGTGGGTAGCCTCGGCGGCATTCTCTATCGTAACCTGCAGGAGCGTCCTCGTCTCTGGGTTCATCGTGGTCATCCACAATTGCTCCGGGTTCATCTCTCCCAACCCCTTGAAGCGCGTGATAGTGATGGACTCCGGCCGCACCCCATCGGAGCGCAGGCGTTCCAAGATGGCGTCTCGTTCCTGGTCTGAGTAAGCATAGAACTCCTGCCGGCCGTGGGCGATCTTGTACAGCGGCGGCTGTGCAATGTAGAGCCGACCCTGGTAGATGAGCTCCCGCATGTAGCGGAAGAAGAGCGTCAGCAGCAGCGTACGGATGTGGGAGCCGTCAACGTCGGCGTCGGCCATCAGAATGATTTTGCCGTAGCGTGCCTTGGAGACGTCGAAGCTCTCGTCGAAGCCGCCACCGATAGCGGTGATGATAGTGTTGATCTCGTCGTTTTCCAGAATCTTGGACAGCCGCGCCTTTTGCACGTTAAGGATCTTCCCCTTGAGCGGCAGCACCGCCTGGAAACGCCGATCACGGGCCTGTTTCGCAGACCCTCCAGCCGAATCACCCTCGACGAGGAAGAGCTCCGTCTCTTCAGGGTTCCGGGAAGAGCAATCTGCCAATTTCCCCGGCAGTGAAGTGCTCTCCAAAGCACTCTTCCGCCGCACCAGCTCCCGGGATTTCCGAGCAGCGATGCGGGCCTCAGCTGCCAGCACAGCCTTCTCGATGATCTTGCGTGCAACGCTAGGGTTCTCCTCTAAGTAGCGCCCTAACTGCTCGTTGACCAATGAGCGGACGATACCCTCCACCTCGCTGTTGCCAAGCTTCGTCTTCGTCTGCCCCTCGAACTGCGGCTCGGCAACCTTGACGGAGATAACGGCTGTGAGCCCCTCACGGAAATCATCCCCAATCAACTGGACCTTCGCCAGATTGTTTGCCTGCGCATAGGCATTGAGCGCCCGCGTCAGTCCTGAGCGGAAGCCCGTTACATGCGTGCCTCCTTCGGCCGTGTTGATGTTGTTAGCATACGAGAGCACTCGCTCCTCGTAGCCGGTGTTATACTCCAGGGCAATGTCCACATACACATCACTCCCCGACTCCCCAGGTAGCCGCCCGGAAAGGAGGATGACTGGCGTCAGCGGCGTCTCCCCTTCATCCAGGTAGCGAACGAAATCGCGCAGGCCGCCTGTATAGTGGAAGACCTCCTCCGTGCCCTCTCGCTCGTCGCGGAGGCGAATGGTGACTTCGGGATTCAGGAAGGCCAGCTCCCGGAGCCGGTCGGCCACGCGCTCGTAGCGGAAGACCGTCGTTTTGAAGATCGTCGGGTCCGGTCGGAAATAGACCAACGTCCCAGCCCGGTCGGTGTCCCCAACACGCTGTACGGGCGTCAGAGGAACACCCCGGCTGTACTCCTGCTCCCATACGCTACCATCGCGCCAAACACGGACACGCATGTATTCGGAAAGGGCGTTGACGCAGGATACCCCCACACCATGGAGTCCGCCGGAGACCTTATAGGCAACCTTGTCGAACTTCCCTCCAGCGTGCAGCGTGCACATGACTAGCTCCAGCGTGGAGATCCCCTTCTCGGGATGGATGCCAACAGGGATGCCACGCCCATCATCCTCTACAGAGCACCCCCCGTCTGCATGGAGGGTGACCACAATGTTCCGGCAGAAGCCCGCCAATGCCTCATCAATGGAGTTGTCCACGACTTCGTAGATGAGGTGGTGTAAACCCCGCTCCCCGACATCCCCGATGTACATCGCTGGACGCCGGCGCACCGCCTCCAGCCCTTCCAGAACACGGATGCTCTCTTCGGTATAGCCGTCCGTCAGAAGCGACGTCGTGCCGTGTTGCTCGCTGAGCTCGCTCATTCCAGGCTCCCTGTCCGTTGCCAACCGGCCGTATAGACGTCCGTGAATGCCTTATCGGATAACAAGCCGACGCACGAGCTCTCGCCCAAGCCGCTCGTTGAGCCGTCTCCTGAGCTCCTCTGCCCGCATGTGGAGCTCCATTCGCCATGCTGGGACAGCAACCTCCACAACGAGCTCTCCATTAGCGAAGCTCCGGATAGTGCTACTGCGTGCTGCAGGGGTCCCGACGACCTCAGCCCAGACCTTTGGTAGGCGAGCCATGTACAGCACTTCCTGGAGCCCTTGCTCCTGGAGAAACTGCTGCAAGACCTCGGCTAACGATCGTGCTTCTCGCTCCATTGTCACCGGACCGAGCTGCCACTCACTCCCCACCCATATGGTAAGCCCCGCGCAGCATGTCGCAGGAGAGCAGCACTCATCAACAGCGACACAATTCCGCCGAGGATGATCTCTCCTGACACTTCAGGAGACATCCCCACCAGTACGACCGGCATCCACAATGGAACGGCCAGCATGACGGGCAAGAGGGGCTCTGGAGACTGCAGCACAAACACTGCACCTGCCAAGAGGCCGAAGAGCACGAGTGTTGCAACCCCGTAGAGCTGTGCCTCACTTCGGATCCAACTCGCCAGCCACAGTCCGAAGGATGCCATGAAGCTGTATCCCAGAAGCAGGGAGGCGGCATCCCAGAGCTGCTTGCCAGTGGGGCTCTCTAGGGCCGCGCGTGCTGCTGTTAGTGCGGCAATCTGCAGAACCCCAATCCCAACCACCCCGACGAACTTGCCGTTGATGATGTTCTGCGCTGGAACGATGCTGAGGAGGAGCTCAGCAACCCGCGAGAACCGCTCCTCCGTAATTGCCCGAGTAGCCCACAGAAGGGCATGGCTAAGAAGGAAGAGCCCTACGACGACCGCGACATCCGATGGTGCCCTAGCGGCACTGGGCAGAAAGTACTCCTGGATTCTCAACGGCTGGAGTAGCTGCTGCTGGGCTGCTTCTGGTATACCCCACCACCTCAAGAGGGCAGCCCGCAGCCGTTCCTGAAGAAGTGTCACCATGTAGCGAACCCTCTCGGCTGCTCTCTCGGTCGTCCATACCTCCGCCTCCAGCCCTTCAGGTACTGGCCGCAATCGGAGAACTCCGAGCCACTCCCCTGTTGCAACCCGCTGCAGTAAGGAAGTCCACCGGAGCGTGTCCTCCGGTACCAATGGGTACACAAGCAGCGTGGACCCTGAAGTCCGCTGGGCTACAACGTCCTGAAATTGACGCACCCATTGCCCTGTCTCGTCCCAGACGGCGAGTGTTGCTGCCGTAGTGGGCTCCCTACGCTGCCCACCAAGGCTGAGCACTGCGAATAGCAAGACCGGCAAGCCGGCGCTAAGAAGAAACCCCCAGTGGCGTATCTGGTTCCGCCACTCCCACAGAGCAATCTGCCCTATGGGCTGTAGTGCCATTCCTACCAACTGCCCGACAACTGGACGACGATATGGCGGGGCGGAGCTAGGTTTCCGGGCACCTCCGTGTAGTAGTAATCCAGCGCATTCCGCAGGTTAACCGTCAGATCTAGCGGAAGCCCAACTGTGCGCTGCCCCGCCACTGTAAAGCGAAGGTCTACAACATGGACCGGCACACGAGCAGAGGCATTTCGAATGAGCCGCAAGTTCTCCAGCTCATCATCAATCCGGTCTGCCCGGCTCTGGTAGCGGTACTCAAGTTGCAGCTCCCCCCATGGTAGCGGTAGAGTCCACTGCGCGCGCCAGAGTCGCCGGGAGCGATACCGAAGCCAGTCGTTGCGCGATAGATCCCGCGGGTTCAACAACGTCAATCCGCTCTCCACCCCCACCAGACCCAAAGCGGACCACGACGTGCGTGGACCCAGCCACGCTTGCACGATCCACTCAACACCCTGCACCCGGGCCCGCGTCACATTGAGGAACCGCACCGCCACCTCTCCCTCAGCCGCGCCGAGCTGCGGCTCGATGAGGTCGTAGTACTCCGACTGGAACAGCGCAACATCAACGAAGAGCGGAGAGCGCCAGCCTGCTACTGTGAACCAGAGGGTATCCATAGCCCCAACCTCAGCGGTCCAAGCCCGCTCAGGTCTAAGCTCTGGGTTCGGTCGAACGACAAACCCCGCAGCTCGCACGGTCGCGAAGCGCTCCGCAACCGTCGGCGCTCGAAATGCCCGCCCCAGCGTTGCTCGAAACTGTGGACCGAACCAACTGGCATACGTCAGCCCTACGCGAGGACTAAGCTCGAGGTGTTGCCGTGCTGCTCCGTACGTACGCTCCCAGTCCACTCGCACGCCGATGGTTAGCCCAATCGGGCGTTGCGCCCCAAGCTCCACCTGGCCATACAGGGCCCCAACCGCCTGGCGCCGGTCACCGTAGAGTCCGGACTCCACCACGTTCGCAATCCCGTGGAGTCCTGCCGTGATAAGTACCTGCGGCTGCAGTTCCTTCGTCCACTGCCACTCTGCCGAAAGGGAATACGCCAGCGATTGTGGCAGTCCTGTATCTGCTCCTCCTGCCGGGTTCCGGTTGGCAAAGTCCGTCCGATAGAGCCCAACCCGCAGCACGCTCGAGAGGTCCCTCTGCCATACCTGCTGCCATTGAACTGCAAGCACAGCCTTATCCGAACGCACACGCTGGGCACTGTCGGGATTGCCTGGCCGTGTCGCCTCTCGGAGGCCCTTCCAGTAGATCCAGTTCCCGCTCTCAGTGCCGGTGTAGTAGCCCAGCAGAGTCAACACTGACGCCGTAGACAGAGTCCAGCGCACCTTGCCCAGAGCCTGCCATCGCCGAGAGTCATCATCGCGGCGGTAGCTCTCATCTCGCACTCCTGCCGTGCTCAGCACCACACCAACTGGTCCATGCCGCCCAGTGTAGAAGAGATCGGCTCCCCAAAGTCCCCGGGTCCCAATATCCCACGACCCGAAGCGGGGACGAGTGTACACCCCTCCGTAGCTTCGGAACCGAAAGGAGCTGCCCTCCGAGGGTTCGGCCGTAATGACATTCACAACCCCTCCCAACGCTGCCGTACCGTACAGCGCCGAGGCCGCCCCTTTGAGTACCTCTACCCGCTCCACGGCAAGCAACGGGAGAACATCGTACTTTAACTCTCCGCCGTCACCAGACAAGAGCGGGATACCATCTACGAGCAACAGCGTCCGCGAGCCAACACCGAAGGCAAACCCAGAGGAGCCCCGGATGCTGACTTGGTCCCGATTGATGACAACCCCAGAGACTGTTCGCAAGACCTCATCTAGTCGGGCCATGCTACGCTCCTGGAACGAGCGCGCCTCCACCGTAGCAATGCTTACCGGAGCCTCTTGGAGCGCCTGCGCACGCTTTGCTGCCGTCACGATCACCTCCCCAAACCCAATCGGCTGCGGCTCTAGCACAACGGTAATCCGAACTGTATCACCACTCTGGAAGCGCACCACCCGCTGGAAGCGCCGATATCCAACCATGGACACGCTGACCGTGTACTCCCCCGGCGGGATACCACGCAGCGTGAACGCACCCGTTCTGTCCGTTACAGCTCCTAGCATAGTCCCCTCCACCCGCACCGTTGCTCCAGCCAGCGGCCGACTGCTCGGTGCTTCTACGACTCTTCCGACAAGCACGGCAGGTTGTCCCCATACTATGCCCCACCCACCCAAGAGCCACAACAACGCCACACCGAGTCTCCTACCCATTCCTACTCAAACGGCTGTGGTGGCAGACGATCGAAGTCTACGACAATGTCCACCCCAGTGTAGATTTCCCCAGGCTCTACCCGCAAGCTGTCTGGACGAGTCACATCCCGAGCGTAGACCCCGACAACACGCCAATGTTGGAAGATGTCGCTCCCGTACCGCTGCGCCACGACAATGTAGCGAAAGACCGTGGGAGCTTGGCTGACTATGAGCTGGTACGGTTCGGAGTCCACTCGGAACCGAAGACGCTCCGAGAAGACCGCCCGCCCACTAAGGACTTCATCCAACACATTCCGCGGCGGGTACTGCTGGAAGGCAACTACCCGAAGGTCGTAGAGGCTATCCTGAGGAGGCCAAGTGCCGTGGAAGTGAACCACTCCCTGGATCTTCGCCTCCTTGGGCAGTGCTTCCGGGTCCAGTCCCCCTGTGCAGCCTCCCATCAGGACCAGCAGCAAGCTGCAGCAGAGCAGGGCCTTCCTCCGCTCCATACGGGCAACCCACAAAACCCCAGGCTATCGCGAAATTATAGGCTTTCCCGCAGCCGGTATGGTGGTCAACCCCACTTCAGCGAGCCGCAATACATCCAACTCCGCAGGCAGCACCACCTCCACGCGAGTCCCCGCAGGCGAACCATCCGGGCAACGGAGGTCCACAATCTGCAGAGCGAACAGCCGCCCAAGGTGCTGACTCAGCAACCGCAACCGCTCCTCGGCCAGCCGAAGCCCTGCACCACCATGAGTTGGTGAGGACAGTGCTTGTGCCCCTCGCCCCACTCCGTCATCCTCAATTGCGCATACCACTGAGTCGCCCTCACGCTGAACCTCTATTCGGACAGTCCCTATCCCTCCACGCGGCCCAAGGCCATGCTTGAGAGCGTTTTCCACCAGCGGCTGCAGAAGGAGCGACGGACACCATACGTCGCCGAGCTCTAAGCCCGGCTGCACCTCTATGGAGTAGCGGAAGCTCCCCCGGAAGCGCAGCTGTTCTACCCGCAAGTAGAGCTCCACCGTCTCCAACTCTTCCTCAAGAGAGACAAGTCCGCACTGAGAGGTACGGAGGACCTGACGTGACAGCTTTGCAAACTGGGAGATTAGGTGCTGGGCTGCTTCTAAGTCTCCAGTGGAGACGAGATGTTGGAGGGCAGTGAAGACATTGAAGAGGAAGTGCGGATTCATCTGAGCTTGGAGTGCCCGATACTGCCACTCCACAAGCCATCGGCGGAGCTGCTCCCGCTCTCGGCGGTAGCGCTCGGCCTCATACCGAGCCTCCACCTTTGCAACTGACTGTTGGATCGCCTCAGCTCGGAGCTGTTGGGAGAGCGACACGTACCGCTGTAGGTAGTACAACCCCTGTGTAAAATCGGCCTGATGCTGAGCAATGAGCGAGCGCTCTTGGAATACTTCCAATTGCAGTGCTCTCTCCTGAAGCTCTTCCGCAATCCGCTCTGCTTCCGCGAGTGCTTCCTCCGCTGCAGCATACATGCCCCTCCGGCGGTAGAGCTGCGCGAGGTTCGTTAACACGTATCCACTCCCGCGACGGTCCTGGAGTTGGCGCCGCAGTGACAGCGAGCACTGGTAGGCCTGCTCAGCATCCTCTAGCCTCCCCATCCGTGCATAGAGGAATCCCAGAGTCCCCCAGGCGACAGCCATACCGTACTTGTCACCCGACTGCTCCTTGAGCTGCATGCTACGGTGGAGCATTTCTAAGGCTTGCTGGTAGCGCCCCTGCTGGGCCAGCAACAGGGCGGCATTGTTGTATGCTCGAACCAGCACCCGAACCACTCCTTGCTGCTGAGCCTGCGCAATCACCTCTTCGAACGTCTGAAGAGCTCGCTCATAGTGTCCCAGCTCGGCTAGGATAACACCGAGGTTCTGCCGTAACTTCAGCGAAACGACCGGGTAATCATCGGCCCCCTCGTCTAGAGCCTGCTGCAACTTCTCCAATCCCGCAGCCGAATCTCCGACAGCGTGGTAAGCTAGAGCCCAGTTGACCAAGGTATGGAGATACCGCTCCCGTTGGCCAACTTCAGCGAAGATGGTCGCTGCCTGTTCAAACCACGTATGTGCCTCTCCATACTGCCCGGCAAACAGGGCCCCAACACCCAGGAGACGACAGGCCTCCGCGAGCCCCTCTCGGTAAGCACCACGCAGCGCCAACTCATATGCACGACGGGCGAAATCCCGAACCTTTTGCGGTGCCTGCTGAGATGCCCTCTCTGCTAGCGCGTTGAGATAGTCCACCGCCTGTAGTAGTGTGAACTGGCGGAGCTGACTCTCCAACTCTTGTTCGTCCGGCCAAGGTACAGGAGACATCCCCTATCCCCCATGCTGGAGCGCTGCCAGCACATGTGCAAACCGGCGTCGCGCAACGGGAATCTCTTCGCCCGTGTCCAGCATGATGCTTCCACCCTGCTCTTCCGACCCCTGCCGGAGCTCGCGAATGCGCTGTATATTGACCAAAAATGAGCGATGGACACGGACAAAACCCGCTGGTTCCAGAATCTCTTGCCACTCAGCAAGGAGTCGAACCGCCAAGAGGCGCTCCCTATCCGTCACGACCCAGCTATAGCTCCCGTAGGCTTGACAGTACAGGACCTCCTGGAGCGACGCGACTCGGTACCTATCATTCACCAGCGGAATAACAAGCCGCTTCGGCGCCCCAGCGCTGAGGTTGCTCAATAGAACCTCGAGTCGCTTGGCTCGAAGACGCGACTGCTGAACCCGCAAAACGGCTTCGCGTAGCTCTTCGGGATTGACGGGCTTCAGGAGATAATCCGCTGCGCTAATCCGAAGAGCCTGGAGCAGATACTGCTGATGCGCAGTGACAAAGACCACCGCAAAGTCCCGCTGGGGCAGGGAGCGAAGGAGCGCAAAGCCATCTTCACCAGGCATCTCCACGTCCAGGAAGAGGACATCGGCACGGAGCTGTCGTAGGACTTGCCGAGCCTCCTCAGCAGAGGTTGCCGTCGCTACAACTCGAACTATATCCCGGCAGTGCTGCTCCAAGAGCAGGCGGAGCGCCTCCAGGGCCCCTACCTCGTCATCTACCAGCACCGCCCGCAGCATAGCGGTCACTCCCCACGACCGTTGGCTGGCGCCGCAAAGATACCAAGTCCCATCCCAGCCCACTCCCCGTACAGTGAGCGATATAGATCCGCGATCCTTGTACACTGGGCCCTATGATCTGGTTTCCGTCAGAAAGCTCCTTACAGTGTGGCATGTCTGTTACACTGTGACTCGACAGCAACAGTAATTGTCAAGCGCCTCTCGGCATCCTCCTGGTGACATTTGCTATTCGGCCGTACGCGTCTCACTGCCCAACCCAGCTCCGGCGCAAATCAGCTTAAGGCCAGGTACAGGCAGCGTCACCTCTAATTTACCGCTCTACCGCCGGGCTGCTCCAGCAGCATGTAAGGACCTCCAATCCAGACTGCCCAGCGGGGAATGGAGCTCTTTCCTGGCGAGGTGAGAAACAATACCATGGGCATCCGAGACTGCGTAGGTCAGCATTGGACTGTCAACAGCACCACTCAAATGAACGGCTTCCAGTATCAGCACACCCTAGCTTAGAAACCAAGGGGGCGACCGCTTTAGTCCGTTGCTGGACTCCTCTCACCCTCAAGTGCAATGTCCACCCCTGCTTAGGACAACAGAAGCAAGGACGAGAGGCCCTTCATGTCCATTCCCACAGGTAGCCAATCATTGGATGCTCGGGAAACCTCTACGCAGTCGGCAGAAAACTTGGCGCACAACAAACCCCGCATAGCTACTGTGGGATGCGGGCCACATGTCGATTACGCACAGCCCAAGATCCCCAAAGCGCGCAACCTCTAAGGGAGAAGTCTCCGCAACTGTTGACTCCTCTGTGCAACCATCCACGTCAATCCCCTCGCGGACCATCAGGCTACTCTCTGGCTCAGAGCCAAAGACTTGAGGAGGTTGTCTTTCGTTCTCGCGTGGTCCCCGAAGGATAGCCATTTCGAAAAGGCGAGACTTAGGGAGATTCTTGAGATGCTGCTTTTCGGAGACGATCCCAGAGAGCCCGGTTCGCTTGAACAGCGGGGGTGCATAGCACCAGGATATGGCTTCGCCCCTCATCGTCAGCTCTGCGGAACTCTGCATAGAGTGTAGTCGCCTGCAAAGCTCGGAGAGGTACTGAAAGTCGCTCGCCACCAGGCTGAGGTGCAAGCACAACGGGATTCGCCTCTGGATGAGCCACTATCCACTGCCGAACCGCCTCCCAGGAACTCAGCAAGACGACCGCCGCCTGCGGGGCATAATGCCGATACCGCATCCCAGGCGACGGAGCTGGACCCGCCCTTTGAACATCCCAATACCCCACAGGCCGTCCCAGCACAGCGCTGAGCTCCCCCGCAGTAACCACACCAGGTCGCAGAATCATCGGCGGATCCGTCAGCAGATGGAGCACCGTGGACTCTAAGCCAATCTCACAGGGGCCCCCATCTACGACTGCTGCAATCTCTCCCTGCAGATCCTGGAGCACATGTTCTGCTGTCGTCGGGCTAGGCCGACCGGAACGATTCGCTGAAGGAGCAGCGATAGGCTCGCCTGTGAGTCGAATGAGTTCTAGAGCGTACGGATGCCGTGGCATCCGTACGGCGATGGTCTCCAAACCTCCGGAAACCACGGGAGGAACCTCTGGGTGACGGCGCAGTACGACCGTCAGAGGGCCAGGGAAGAAGGTTCGGGCAAGTACCCAGTAAGCCTCAGGAATCTCCACCGCAATGCGCTGCACTTCGTCCGGCGAAGCGATATGCACGATTAAGGGGTTATCAGTAGGCCGTCCTTTCACGGCAAAGATCTTAGCCACCGCCTCCGCGCAGAAGACTCTAGCCCCTAAGCCATAGACGGTCTCCGTTGGGAAGGCAACTAAGTGCCCGCGCCGCAGGAGATCAGCTGCCTGCTGCAGCGCCATTGGATCACGCTCGGGATCGAGAACAATAGTCTTCAACGACTGCAGCACGATAGGCGTTCCACTAACTCAGGAACCTGCTGCCAGTGATACGCAATCGCGTCTGCCAACGTTTGAGCTGGTGGAGAGAACTCCGAATCTAGATCGCCCAGGAACAGAATGGCACTCATTCTCAGTCCCTTCGCGCCTTGGATGTCGGTGGGCTCAAGGTCTCCGATGTGGAGTGCTTCTTCGGGAGCTGTGTCGAGCTTGTCTAGGACAACCCGATAGGCCCGTGGATGAGGCTTTGCAACCCCGGTCTCGTCACTGAAGCTGAAAGCAGCGAATAGCTCTGCAATGTCGTACTGACGAAGAAGCTCTCGCAGTACCGAGCCAGGCGAGAAGGCAGTATCCGAGACTAGTGCCAGCCGATAACGCTCCGCTAGCCACTCCAATGCCTGCCGAGCATAGGGAAGCAATGGAGGTGGGCTCTCCAGAATTCCAATAGCCATTTCTTCAGCCAACTGGGCCACTATAGCTGGCTCCTCCGGTAGCTTCAGCCACTGCCAGAGGAAAGTGGTCAGCTCCTGCGGTGTTGGAGTCCGTTGCTGTCCCCACCAGACGGCAGTGTAATACCGCCACATCTGCCGAAAGGCTTCCCGCAGCTCTTGCTCCGATCTTTCCATCCCCAAACGCTCTACGTACGCTTGGAGTCGCCGTAGGCGCTGCTCCTGCCGCTGCTGACTCCCAGCAGCCCCTAAGATGGTATTCCACAGGTCAACCGTGACCACGCGCAGAGCCATGCTGTAGCTTGAGCAACCTACTCCGCGAAAATACGCCCCGTCTTGTCCTCGTCCCGGACTGCGATACCTCCCCCACAGCAAAAGCCGTATTTTTGCGTCCGCCGCAGTCCAACACCGGGGAGGGTCGAGGAGTGCCGAAGCGACTCCGAGAGCTATGGGGGAAATGGGCGCTCGTTGTGCTCCCGCTAGCGCTGGGGATCTACATCTTGGTTCCTACATACCGGGCATGGGATCTCGAGCGCCGAAAAGCAGCCATAGAAGCAAGCGGGGACTCCGTGCGGCTTGCGGAGTTCAACCAGACGTACGCGGCAGCTCTCCAGAGTGCCAAGCAGAACGCTCTTAAACTTGGTCTGGACCTCCGGGGCGGCATGTACGTTACCCTAGAGGTGGATGTCGTCAAGCTCTTGGAGGAGGCAGCCGAGCGAGAAGCGATTGATGACGTCTTCCGTCAGGTAATCGAGGCCACGCGGCGTGAAGCAGAAAGGAGCGATGAGTCCGTACTGACGATCTTCCTGCGAAACTTCGATCGGCTTGCTCGCCCGCAAGGGCGCTCGTTGATCTCGTACTACGACGTCGGAGACCTTCGGGAAGTCAGCGAAGAGAAGGTCATCGAGCGGCTCCAGCGCAACATCGACGGCGCAATCGATCAAGCTCTAGAAGTCATCCGGCAGCGCGTGGACAAGTACGGCGTTGCCGAGGCCAATATCCAGAAGCAAGGGGGACGGCGCATCGTCCTAGAGTTGCCTGGAGTCACGAACGAAGCGGAGATGCGCCAACTACTCCAGACGACTGCCCGCCTGGAGTTCAAGTTGGTCCGGAACAACGAGGAGGCTGTCCGGGCATTCTACGCGATCGACCAGTACCTGAAGCGAAATCGAGCTGCCGCGCCTGACACGGCTGCATCAGCCGCTGCACAATCGCCTACTGATACTGCAACAGCTCTCTCTGCTACCCCCAGCGACACAACTACTCCCAGCGATACACTCCGTGCCTCCGCAGATACACTAGCACAGCAAGCCCAGCCACAAGACACCGGGGACCCATATGCTGGACTCCCTGAAGAAGAGCGCCAGCGTCGCATCCGCGAAGACTTTCCCTTCACTTCGCTGTTCATCACGTACTACATCCAGAACGACCGCTTCCTTCCGATCGACTACCGGCGAGCTGACTTCCCAGAGGGCGAGTACTTCTTCCAGATTCCCAAGGAGCACCTCAGCGAGTTCGAGGCACTGCTGAGCCGGCCGGATATCCAACGGCTCATCCCAGCAGAGCACGAAGTAGCCATCAGCGCTAAGCCCGACGAACAACTCCAGCGCCAGGGCTACGAGATCTACTCCTTCTACGTGCTCAAGCGAGAGCCCGAGTTGACGGGCGACGTGGTCACTGATGCCCGAGCCACCTTCGATCCTACTACGAACGCTCCCATCGTCCTCATGGACATGAACACCGAAGGGGCAGAACGGTGGGCCCGGATTACAGGAGCAAACGTTGGGAAGAAGATTGCCATCGTCCTAGATGACCGTGTTTACTCTGCCCCAGTTGTGCAGACTAAAATCACAGGTGGCCGGTCGCAGATCACCGGTATGAGTAGTATCCAGGAAGCGCACCTGCTAGAGATCGTGCTCAAGGCTGGTGCCCTGAAAGCTCCGGTGAAGATCATCGAGGAACGTGTCGTAGGCCCCTCACTGGGCGAAGATTCTATCCGACGTGGGCTCATAGCCAGTCTTATTGCCTTCGTGCTCGTCATCCTCTTCATGGTCGGCTACTACACGGCCGGAGGCGCCGTGGCAGTCTTTGCTCTGCTTGTCAACATCACGCTCATCCTTGCTCTACTCTCTGCCTTCAAGGGAACGCTGACCCTACCAGGGATTGCCGGTATCATCCTCACGATGGGCATGGCCGTAGATGCCAACATCCTCGTCTTCGAGCGAATCCGCGAAGAGCTCCGCCGCGGCCGCTCACCTCGCTCCGCTGTGGATGAAGGCCACAAGAAAGCCCTCTCGGCGATTCTGGACTCTAATATCACGACCTTCATCACCGGGCTCATCCTCTACTTCTTCGGCTCAGGCCCCATTCAAGGGTTCGCTATCACGCTCATGATCGGGATTGCCATGACCCTGTTTGCGAATCTGGTCATTGCACGTGCCATTGCTGAAATCTTGCTAGCGTACAACATCCACCTCAGCTACGGCCTACCTCGCAAGTGGTTGGTTGCGACATCGTAACGAACACGCATGGAATTCTTCGGCAAAACCAACATAGACTTTCTGGGCAAGCGACGAATCTTCTTCCTGCTATCGCTGGGCTTCAGTATCATCGGACTTACCGTGACAGCCATCTGGGGCCTAGAGTACGGGATTGACTTTGAAGGAGGCACGGAGGTCGCTATCGAGATTCGGCCAGCCCCTGACGTCGGGGAGATCCGAGCTGCAATTGGCAGCGCTGGCTTCCGCGGGGCAGAGATCAAGTCGTACGGCAAGCCTGACCAATTCCTCATTCGGGTCAAGGAGTCGGCAGCAGATCAGCACGGCAAAGAGCCTACAACCGCCATCCTGGAAGCCCTTAGGACACGCTTCGAGGGACATACCGTCACGCTCCTGAAATCTGACAAGGTAGGCCCGAAAATCGGCGCGGAAATGCGCCTCAACGCACTCTTGGCTGTCATCATCGCAATCATCGCAATCTTGCTCTACATTGCCTTCCGCTTCGAGTTCGTTTACGGCTTAGGTGCAACCGTTGCCCTTGTCCATGACGTCATCATTGCTATCTCGGCTATTGCCATCGTCCACCACCTTGGCCTCCTGCGGATTGAGGTCAATCAGTCCGTTCTGGCTGCGCTCTTGACCGTGGTTGGCTTCTCCATCAACGACACGGTGATCATCTTCGACCGGATCCGCGAGAACCGAGAGCGCTACAAGGGAATGAACCTCATCAAGCTCATGAACCTGAGCATCAACGAGACACTGAGCCGAACGATCAATACTGTGCTGACCACTGTGCTAGTCCTCCTTTCGTTGCTCTTCCTTGGCGGCGAAGTCCTACAAGGCTTCGCCTTCACGATGCTCGTCGGCATCATCACCGGGACCTATTCCTCCATCTTCATCGCAAGCGCCTTCGTTGTATGGTTCATGCAGACTGTCCGTAAGGTGGACTTGGAGACAGAGTATCGCCGCCTCAAGGAAGCCGAGCAGCAAGCAGCCACTGCCCAAGCATAGGTATCCTAATCAGCCGTAGGACGCAAGGTGCCCGTCACAGTCGTCGTCGGTGCACAGTGGGGTGACGAGGGAAAAGGCAAGATTGTGGACTTCCTAGCGCAGGAGGCTGACATCGTCGCTCGCTATCAGGGGGGAGCCAACGCCGGCCACACAGTCACTTACCAAGGACAGCGGCTCATTTTCCATCTCCTTCCTTCGGGAATCCTTCACCCTCACGTCCAGTGCGTCATCGGCAATGGAGTCGTAGTCGACCCGATTGCCCTGCGGGAAGAGCTTGCAACAGTGGAACAGCTAGGCATTCCGACCGTTGGACGGCTCTTCATCAGCAACCGCGCCCATCTCATCATGCCGTACCACAAGCTGCTGGACCAAACTCAGGAGCAGCAGAGCTCACAGCCCATTGGCACCACAGGACGTGGTATCGGACCGGCTTACATCGACAAGTTCCGCCGCAGAGGCATCCGCATTGTTGATCTCCTCCACCGAGAGACGCTCGAAGCCAAGCTCCGCACCAACCTGGAGGAATATAACGCGTTGCTTCGCACCCTCTACAATGCCAAAGAGCTGGAGATCGATGCCATCGTGCGCGAGTACCTGGAATTCGACACCTTCATCGACCCATACATCACGGACACGGCTGCCCTCTTGGCAGAGGCTTTACGACAGGGCAAGCATATCATCGCCGAGGGAGCCCAGGGGGCGCTCCTTGACGTTGACCATGGTACTTATCCTTACGTGACTAGCTCCAATCCCACGAGTGGTGGCGCTTGTACGGGTCTAGGCATTCCTCCGACAGCAGTCACCCGCATCATTGGGGTTGCAAAAGCTTACACTACACGGGTTGGCCATGGCCCCTTCCCCACAGAGCTAACAGGTCCGCTCGGGGATCGGCTGCGAGAACTAGGAGCAGAGTTTGGAGCTACTACTGGACGCCCGCGACGGTGCGGCTGGCTAGACCTGGTTGCACTCCGTTACTCCACTATGGTCAACGGCATCACAGAGCTAGCACTCACAAAGCTGGACGTCCTTAGCTACTTCTCGGAAATCCCTGTCTGTGTCGGCTATCGCCTCGGGACAAAGCGCCTCCGCTTCTTCCCACCTGATTGTGCGACCCTGGAGAAGGTTGAACCTGAATATGCCCTGCTCCCCGGCTGGCGACAGCCACTCAATGGGATCGCATCCCGAAAGAACTTGCCTACAGCAGCCGAACGCTACGTTAGCTTCATCGAGGAGTTCCTCGGCATCCCTATCCGGATGCTCTCCCTTGGTCCGGAGCGCGAAGAGACCATTGTGTGCCCTTAGGTGTTCCTGCCCTGTATTCGTTGGCAAAGCTGCAAGAAGTCCTGCAGCGGGAGCGTGTTGACCACTTGTTCCGGGGGAAATAGTGCTTTGCGCGCAAAGATGATTCCGAGCTCAGTGTAAGCTAACTCAGCAACCGAATGAGCATCGGGATTGACTGCAATGCGGAGCCCCCGTGTACGCCACCGCGCAAGGTGCTCCCAGGAGACATCTAGCCGGTATGGCTGAGCGTTGAGCTCCACGATCTTGCCCAACCGTACGGCTGCCTCAAGGATAGGCTCCAAGTCCACCTCGTACGGGGGCCGAGATAGGAGAAGGCGTCCTGTAGCATGTCCGAGGATGTGAACTGCCGGATGTTCCAACGCCCGCAGAATCCGGGCTGTCATCTCCTGGCGGGATTGGCGGAAGTGAGAATGGACTGAGGCTACGACAACGTCCAGCTTCTCCAGCACCTCCTCAGGATAGTCCAGGGTACCGTCGGGCAGGATGTCTACTTCAGCGCCTTTCAAGATGCGGATCCCTAAACCTGTAGCGTTGAGGCGGTCTATCTCGCGATGTTGCTCTGCTAGACGCTCAGGAGTCAGTCCACCAGCATATCGAGCAGAGGAACTGTGATCACAGATGGCGATGTAGCGATACCCCAGCTCTTTGGCGGCCAGAGCCATCTGGCGGATGGAAGCCTTGCCATCACTCCAGGTAGAATGAACATGGAGCATCCCGCAGAAGTCTGCTTTCGTCACAATCCTGGGGAGCCCATGGTGCCGCACAAACTCAACAAGCCCTCCAGACTCCCGCAGCTCTGGGGGGATCACCGGGAGATTGAGGAGCGCGAAGAGCTCCTCCTCTGTTTGCAGGCTAACGGGAACTCCATACCTGAACAGTGCTCGTTCTTGCGGCTCATACCCCAGTGCACTGAGTTCAGCTTCCAAAGCAGCCACGAACTCGGCCGTACCAGTCGTTCGAAAGAGGCGCCAACCTGCGTGTTCCAAGGGCACTATCTCGACTCGGACCAGCACGTCCGCCTTCCCACGAGTGACGAAACGATCTTCTGCCTCCGGCTGCAACTCTGGCAGTAGCTTTTGGAGCTGCTGAATGGATCGCTTTGGGTGGGGAGAGACCACCAGAAGAACAATCTCTTCTACGACCTCTGCATACCGGCGTAGGGTTCCAGTCACATGTACCTGCGTAACGTCTGACAGCGTCTGGATGCGCTTACGCCAGTGTCGCGCCTCTTGGAGTGCTTCGTGCAAACGCAGCTTCTTCCGGAACTGCTTCCATTGCTCAATGGCCTCCAGGAATGCCTGCTCCATCTTGGGCCCAAAGCCTTTGAGAGTAGCAACACGATGCTCACGGCAGACTTGTTCTAATTGCTCTACACTTGAAATCCCGAGCTGCTCGTACAGCTGCCGAGCCCGTTTAGCCCCAACCAGGGGGAGCTGGGTGAGCTCCAAGAGTCCTTGTGGAACTTGGCGCCGAAGGCGCTCGTAGAGCGCAATTGTTCCTGTGCGCACGTATTCGGTTATGGCTTCCTCCAAACTTGGCCCAATTCCCGGCAACTGACGGAGCGTCCCCTCTTCTACAGCGCGGTGCAGATCGACCTCATGTTCTGCTAACGTACGCGCAGCTCGAGCGTATGCCTGAGCCTTGTACGGGTTCTCCCCGCTGAGCTCTAACAGCAGCGCTAACTCCTCCAGGATCTCCAGCAATCGCTTCTGCTCCTCCATCTGGCCAAGAGGAGAGCCTTCAAGGTACTCGGAGATGGTACTGGAGCAGCAGAGCAGAGACAATCGCCACAGCGTAGCTCTCCGTTCGTTCCCCGAAGTTCACCGGGGTCAGCAGCTCGCCACGTTCAGGACGGCGTCCTAAGAGATTGAGCACACCAATCCCAACATTCGCCCGAAAGTGCCACGCTCCTTCCAGCTCTCCCCCTATCCCAATCCGCCCAAAGAGCCCAAAGCGGTAGACGGGCTCTGGTGGCTTGTGGATGAGCGTGTCCAGGCGGTCTACGACCCTACCTTGGCGAGTATCCACCTGTTCATACGTGTAGCGTCCTCGCGAGACGATGGTCCATCGTGGTTCTACTGAGATGAACCCATACCCCCGCGCCAACGGAAACCGGACGGGCATCCACTCCAAGAACCCCGCAACAGAAGTAACCGTCTGCGCGTAGCGCAGGTAGACATCTATGACCCGTAGCCGAAACCGCTGCAAGCCTTCAAAATAGGTCTGTTCCACCCCCACCCCAATGCGCCAGTCAGCCGCGAAGGGATGAAGGAGAGTGAGGCTGATACCAGGCTGAACCCCACTGAAACCAGAGCCCAAGCTCGACTGCGCAGTGTCACGAACGATGATGGCTGTCCGTGCAGGGTTATTCCCCACTAGCCACGTCGTCGCCAATCCGGCAGTCACTTCCACAACCGACTGTGCCTTTACCGCTACCGCAAGCACGAAAGAGGCTACCCAAACCACGAACGGCAGTTCCCTCATAGACGCTCCACTACGTTGTAGCTACTCTGCCAGAGCGAGCCTTTAACGATCAACTCCCCCAGGAGTCCAAGAGAAATGAGCTGAACACCGACAATGATAAGCCCAAGCCCAAAGAAGACCAACGGCCGATTGCTGAGCGCCGTCCGCCCAAGCGCCCATTCCACAACAAGGATGGCATCAATGACGAATCCGACAACAGCGAACAGCACACCAAGGGTCCCAAACAAGTGGAGGGGGCGCTTCAGGTACCGAGTCGTCAGCAACACTGTCAGCAGGTCCAGGAACCCCTTGACGAACCGGCTTGCGCCGAACTTGGAGTGTCCGTACTTACGGGGATGGTGGCGAACGGGCAGCTCGGTCACGCGGAATCCTTCCCAGTGAGCTAAGGCAGGGATATACCGGTGCATCTCGCCGTAGATCTGCAGCGCTTTAGCAACCTCTCGCCGATAGGCCTTTAAGCCGCAGTTGAAGTCGTGGAGCCGAATGCCACTAGTGAGCGACACAACCGCATTGAATAGCCGCGAAGGGAGAGTCTTACTCAACGGGTCCTTCCGGTGCTTCTTCCAGCCCGACACCAAGTCGTAGCCCTCTCGGAGCTTCGCCAGCAGGTTGGGAATCTCTTCGGGCTCGTCCTGCAAATCGGCATCTATCGTCACAATGTACTGCCCACGCGCTTCGGCAAAACCGACGGCAAGAGCAGCCGACTTTCCATAGTTGCGGCGAAAGCGGATACCACGGACTCTGGGGTTGCGCTCGTGGAAACGACGGATGACCTCAAAGGAGCCATCCGTTGAGCCGTCGTCCACTAGCCATATCTCATACGCCGAGCCAGCAACCTGCTCAGCAACTGCCTCCAGCCGGGGAATGAGCTCAGGAAGGGATTCGACTTCGTTGAAGAACGGGACGATGATGGAGAGGATGCACTCGTCAGCCTCCGCAGCGACCGCGTCCCTATCTTGGTGCTGGGCGTCCCGAACGTTGAGCATTCTTGACGGAGCGTCAGCTGACATGGGCTCTCCGCTGGGCTACGGCCCTAGGAGGAGCGCGAGCACAAAAATAGGCGATTTGCCTGCCATAGGCTTGGCCCGAGAACGCTGGCTTGCCTATCTCGTAATTTTGCCTCCCGTGGTGGCTGAAGCAGGCCTGCTACTGCATTCATTGATGTGCCGCTTTGTAGCTTACATCGGCCCGCCCGTTTTAGCAGAAGACTTGCTCTACAAGCCGCAGCATTCCCTCATCCGCGCCCAGACCATCCAAGCCCAGGAAATGTCCGTCACCGTCAACGGCGACGGATTCGGAGTCGGCTGGTACGTACCAGAACTTGACAATGAGCCATGCGTTTTCCGGAGCATTAAGCCAGCATGGAGTGATCTGAATTTGCGCAATCTCGCCCGCAAGATCTACTCTCCGCTGATCTTCGCCCACGTCCGTGCGGCCTCTCCAGGGTTCATGGTAGAGGAAGTGAATTCGCATCCCTTCTGGTGCGGTCGGCTGATGTTCATGCACAATGGCGTCGTCGGCGGCTTCCGAGCCATTCGCCGGAAGCTACTCCGACAGCTCAACGACACCGCCTACGATGCCATCATGGGCTCTACAGACTCCGAACACCTCTTCGGTCTACTCCTCAACTACATCCATGACCCTTTCGGAGAGGTGAGCTGCGAGGAGCTCGTAGAGGCGATGTGGGCTATGCTGTATGAACTCAGCAACCTACTGATCCAGGCGAACGTTCGAGAGCACTCGTACTTAAACCTCTGCGCAACGAACGGTACGAGTATCGTTGCGATGCGTTATACCACAAACCCGAACGCCCAGCCAGCAACGCTCTACTACATGTACGGCAAGCGTTACTACTGCAACGGTAACTGGTGCGGCATGGAACCGACCTACGGGCACCCATCCGCTGTTGTCATCGCCTCAGAGCCTTTCACAGGGAACCACTCAGACTGGATCAAAGTGGAGCGCAACACGATGATGGTGATTGACGAGACCCTCAGCATCCAGTTCTATCCAATCGAGCTCCCATTTGAGCGTTTCGTGACCGAAGAAGTCGAAGCGGTGTAGGGGAGGCAACTCAGCCATGGACCTACTTCTCGCGGCAATCCCGCTGGCCCCTCTAGTAGGGTTCCTCCTGCTTGGACTGTTGCGTTGGCGTTCTGAAGCTCTCATTGGAACTGTCGGTAGCGGAAGTGTTGGCTTAGCATTCCTCTCCAGCCTAGGTATCCTCGGCTGGTTGCTCCAGCAGCCTGCTACAGAGCGCTCTGTCACTGCCACGCTCTACAGCTGGATCGTGACTGGCAACTTGCGTGTTGACATCGCTTTTCAGGCCGATCCCCTCAGCATTGTTTTCGCCCTGGTAGTCACTGGTGTCGGCTTCCTGATCCATGTCTACTCCATCGGCTACATGCACAACGACCCTGGCTTCCGACGCTTCTTCGCCTACCTGAACCTCTTCATCTTCATGATGCTTGTGCTAGTGCTCTCTGACAACCTCCTACTCACCTTCGTTGGGTGGGAAGGGGTTGGGCTCTGCTCCTACTTGCTCATCGGCTTCTGGTACGACCGTCGGTTCGAGGGGGTGGGGATTATCTGGACGACCGATGCGGGGCGCAAGGCTTTCATCATGAACCGCATCGGGGACGTCGGCATGCTGCTGGCAATGTTCCTCCTAGTCAAGCAGTTCGGGACCCTGGAGTATGACGCAATCAATGCCCAAGCTGCCGCAACACTGCCCGTTGGGACCGAAGTCGTCACTGCTATCACTCTGCTCCTCTTCCTTGCCTGTACTGGCAAATCAGCCCAGATTCCGCTGGCCACATGGCTCCCAGATGCGATGGCGGGTCCCACCCCGGTTTCAGCGCTCATCCACGCAGCAACGATGGTGACAGCCGGGGTCTTCCTGGTCGTACGGCTGGCCCCACTGTTTGCTCTCGCCCCAGCTACGATGACCGTCGTTGCGTTCATTGGAGTATTGACGGCCTTCACCGCAGCAACGATCGGCCTGGTCCAGACTGACATCAAGAAGGTGCTGGCATACTCTACGGTAAGCCAACTCGGCTTCATGTTCACGGCAGCTGGCGTTGGTGCGTTCGCAGCCGCCGTCTTCCACGTCGTCACCCATGCCTTCTTCAAAGCACTCCTGTTCTTGGGGGCTGGTGCCGTCATCCACGCGTTGCATGAACAGCAGAACATCCACCGCATGGGAGGATTAGCGCGGCATATGCCTACGACATATCGAACCTTCTTGATCGCCGGCCTAGCCATCGCCGGAATCCCGCCATTGAGTGGTTTCTTCTCCAAGGACGCAATACTCTGGCATACCTTCGAACGGCTGGGGGCAATTGGCTGGGTCATACTGGTGGCAGCCGCTTTCTGCACGGCATTCTACACCTTCCGGCTTATTGCACTTGTCTTCCGAGGTCAAGAGCGCTTCGACCGGCATCTCCATCCCCACGAAGCGCCTGCCGCAATGCGCATTCCGCTGGTCATCCTGGCTGTCCTCTCCGCGATTGGTGGCTTCATTGGGATTCCGTATGCACTCCTCCCGATTGGCATCAACCCGAATCTTCTAGAAACCTGGCTAGAACCACTCCTAGCTCCCGCAGCGGCCCTCATAGGCAAAGTGCCGATCCTGGCGATCCACTGGGAGGAGTACCTTCTCATGCTGGTGGCAACCGCTGTAAGTCTAGCAGGGATCTGGATTGCTTGGCGCCGCTTTACCACGGAAGATGTGGCAGCTGATCGTTGGCTGGAACGCCTACTAGGCCCTGCATTCCAACTGCTGCGGAACAAGTACTACGTAGACGAGGCATACCAAAAGGCAGTCACAGAGCCTGTTCAGCAGCTTTCAGAACGTTTCCTCTGGAGGTTCATGGATGTAGCCGTCATTGATGGAGCCATCAATGGGATTGCTGCCGCTATTGGGCGTGCTGGCGAAATCCTGCGGCGATTGCAGACAGGGATTGCACAGTCGTACGCGATGCTGATGTTGGTGGGCATCTTGGCGTTGCTCTCTTGGCTGGTGTTCTTCTGAGGTCTGATACGTTTGGCGTAAGTCCATGCAGTGGCTACTGCCGAGCTTGATTGCCGTCCCACTTGGAGGATTCTTGGCTACCCTGTTCCTACCGAGAGAGCGTAGTCGTTGGATCCATGCTGTGGCACTCGGCACCAGCTTGCTGACCCTCGGGCTGGCGATCTGGGTATGGATAGGATTTGACCCCGATCAGCCCGGCTTCCAGTACAGCATCAGCATACGCTGGATTGAGCACCTAGATATTGGCTTCCACGTCGGCCTAGACGGCATCTCGCTGCTCCTGGTACTCCTGACAGCCTTCCTGATGCCAATTGCCATCTTAGCTTCTCTGGAGCCCATTCGCCACCGGCAGAAGGAGTACTATGCCATGATGCTCCTCCTAGAGGCAGCCATGATCGGGGTGTTCGTAGCCCTGGACCTCTTCCTGTTCTATGTCTTCTGGGAGTTGGTGCTTATCCCGATGTACTTCATCATCGGCATCTGGGGTGGGGGGAATCGGGTCTACGCCGCGCTGAAGTTCTTCCTCTACACCCTCGTCGGTTCCTTGCTGATGCTTGTGGCAATCGTTGGTCTCTGGGTCTATGCAGGGCAGCACGCTGGGGGGTTTACGACGGATTATGAGCGGATACGCCAGATAGCGCTGAACATCCCGCTAGAACTCCAACGATGGCTCTTCTGGGCGTTCGCGTTGTCTTTCTGCATCAAGGTGCCACTCTTCCCACTCCACACGTGGCTTCCCGATGCCCACGTGGAAGCCCCTACAGCGGGATCGGTGATCCTCGCCGGAGTCCTCCTGAAGATGGGGACCTATGGCCTCATACGCTTCAACTTGGAACTGTTCCCCCAGGCCACCTTTGAGTACGCTCCGCTACTGGCATGGTTAGGGGTAGTTGGCATCCTCTATGGGGCATTGGTGGCTTTCGCGCAGAACGACATGAAGAAGCTCATTGCCTACTCTTCAGTCAGCCACCTGGGATTCATCGTGCTCGGGATTTTCTCGATGACAGTCGAAGGGCTTCAGGGAGCGATCCTGCAGATGGTGAACCACGGCCTCTCCACAGGCATGCTCTTCCTCTGTGTGGGGCTGTTGTACGAGCGGCGACACACACGGGAGCTAGCCCAGTACGGAGGGTTGGCTCGCATCATGCCGCTCTTTGCTGTCCTTTTGGCACTTGCAGTTCTTTCCTCTGTAGGGCTTCCCGGCCTCAACGGCTTCGTTGGGGAGTTCTTGAGCCTTCTCGGGGCGGCTCAATCGCGCTTCTTGAACAACACGTTCCTGGTTGTCCTAGGAGCCCTTGGTGTGGTCTTTGCGGCTGCATACTTGCTGAAGTTCTACCATGGGCTAATGTTCGGCGAAAGTGGGACGCCAGAAAACTACCACCTCCGAGACCTCAACTGGCTTGAGCGTCTGCAACTCATCCCGATTGTGGTGCTCTTCTTCTGGATTGGTCTCTATCCGCGCTCCTTCCTCCAGGCCAGCGAACTCCCAATCCGAAGCCTGGTAGCGAAGCTGGAGCAGCTACGCTTCGGCGTCTCTACCATCGCCCCTCCAGCACCGGTCCAACAACAGCCTCCAGTACCACCTGTCCTACCGCCAGAGCACCAGCGTCAGCTTGAGGAGCAGCTACGCCGCCAGCAGCCACCGAACCCCTAATGCTGCAGCGATATGTACTGACCCTAGGCGTCACCTCTGCAGTAGTACTGTGGGGTTGCTCTGAAACCCCGGCTCCAACCACCCCTCCGCGTCCTACGGAGCAGCACGGCGTCTACGTACTCTGCGAGGGGCTATGGGGACACAACAACGCAACGCTGGCACGGATTGAGCTTCCCAGCGGCCGAGTGATCCTCGACGTACTCGCCGGTACTGGACAGATCCTGGGAGATGTAGCCAACCACATGCAACTCCTCGGTGACACCCTCTACGTCGTGGTCTCTGGAGCTCGCAGCATTGAGTGCTTCCGGGCCAGCACGGCCGAATGGCTTGGCCGGATTCGCCTCCAACTCAACGAATATCCGCGCTTCCTCTGCATCGTCAACGACACCCTCGGACTGGTTACAGACCTGTATCGGGACAGGGTAACCGCAATCCATCTCCGCCATCTCCGGGAGCTACCGGTAGCATACACTGTTGGTCCTGCCCCAGAGGGCATAGCAGCATACGGTGACCTCGTGTTCGTGGCTAACTCTGGCTACGGTGACTATCGAGCTAACGAGCCTTTAGCAGGGACAGTTTCGGTCCTCTCCTTGAGCCGAGGCTCCATGATCGCTACGCTGCCCGTTGGTCCGAACACGGTCTCTGTCACCGTCAACCCACGCTACCGAAGGCTCTACGCCCTCTACCTCCATCTACCGAGTAAGTGGTCGCAGGACTCTCTCGGAGGCATCGTGGAGTACGAATTACCCTCTCTCCGCCGCCTTCGAGAATGGCGAGCACCCATTAGCGGCTACGATGTTGCTTGGACACCATTGCAAGACACGCTTCTGTTCCTGACTGTCGACGGTGTCTGGGGAGTCTCTATGACCGACACTTCCCGAGAGCCATTCCGGCTTATTTCAAATCCTCAGCCGCGCTACAATGCCTGGTATACCCTCGCCGTGGACGCAGCAGGACGCCTCTGGATTGGGAACGCCCGTACCTATACCGTGGCAGGCGAGGTCCTCTGTATCAATCCCGTAATGGCCGACACTCAGCGATTCTCTGTGGGTGTCAACCCTGGAACGATTGCCTTCTTCTGAAACACGTTGCACGACCTGTAAGCGGTCATGGAGTTCGTACAGCAGCTCTTCGCAGTTGCACCAGTAGCTCTTGCAGGATTGCTCGCAGTCGTAGTGATGCTACTTGACGCAGCAATCCGCCATAGCACTTCAATAAGCTTCTGGGTCAGCACGGTGGGGCTTATAGCAACGGTAGCTGCCGGAATCGCGACGCTCCCCGCCAGCGGCACGGTCTTCGCCGACATGCTCGTTGCTGGCGGCACTGCTGCGCTGTTCGACACTCTACTGGCCGGCGCTGGACTCTTGACCCTGTTAGCTGCCCGCCCCTACCTCCGATGCAGAGAACGCGAGTACGACGAGTTCTACACTCTCCTCCTCTTCGCCGTAGCCGGGGCCATCATCTTAGCGCACTCCGCACATCTGGTGAGCTTCTTCCTCGGTTTGGAGCTGATGTCTGTCTCATTCTACGTTTTGGCCGGCTACTTCCGCACACAACTCCGCTCCGTAGAGGCAGCCTTGAAGTACTTCCTCTTAGGGGCTTTTGCAACGGGCTTCCTACTCTACGGTATCGCAATGGTCTACGGCAGCAGTGGTTCCCTTTCGTACCAAGGGATCGCAACACAGCTTCAGCAGGGGGCTAGTCTACCCACCCTGCTCCTCATTGGACTCGGATTGCTGTTAGTCGGGGTCGGGTTCAAGCTGGCAATCGTCCCATTCCACCAATGGGTCCCGGATGTCTACCAAGGGGCTCCAACGGTTGTCACGGCATTCATGAGCACTGTCGGGAAGGCTGCTGTCGTTGTGGCCTTGGTGCCCCTCTTACAAGCCCTACAGCCTGCGATCGGGGATCGGATCCAAGCTGCCGTTGCTGTCCTCTCTGCGGCAACGATTCTGCTCGGGAACATCGTTGCTGCGGTCCAGAGCAACATCAAGCGGATGTTAGCCTACTCCTCCATTGCCCATGCTGGCTACCTCCTCATGGGCGTCGTTGCCCAGTCCGAACGTGGGTGGATTGGGATGCTGTTCTACGCAGCAGCATACCTCTTCATGCAGCTGGGAGCATTTGTCGTGGTTGCAGTTGTGGAGCATGACAACGAACACCGCTTAGAGCTGGGCGACTATACTGGACTCAGCCGTCAGCATCCCGTGCTGGCAGCCTTGATGGCGGTCTTCCTGCTGTCCCTCACGGGGATCCCACCATTTGCAGGCTTCGTCGGCAAATACTACCTCTTCATCGCCGCACTCGAGGCAGGCTACACATGGCTCGCCGTTGTCGCAGCAGTTGGGACAATGATTTCGGCGTACTTCTACCTCGGAGTGCTGGTGGCCATGTATTTCCGGGAACCACGCGAAGCCCTGGCTCCCACTACCAGCGGAACAGCAGCAGTCACTCTATGGCTAAGCACTGCTGCCGTTCTCGTCCTCGGCATCCTTCCCGGACCACTCCTCCAGCTCCTACAGCACTTCCTCTGAGCCAAAGGCGTCTTTGTAGTGGCGAAGTTGTGGAGGAGCATGCCAAAGCTCAACTGCTATCACATCGAAGCGACATGGTACCTCAGCGAGAGCATGTTGCTGACGGTAAGCACGCGCTGCCTGCACCAACTGGCGCCGCTTACGCTGGGTGAGAGCTTCCTCTGGCAGGCCAAACCGAAGGGAGCTACGTGCTTTCACTTCAACGAAGACCAAAACTTCGTCCTCGTAGGCAATAAGGTCTATCTCGCCCCAACGCCCGACATACACGTTGCGGGCCACAATCTTGTACCCTTGCCCTTGCAGATATTCGGCGGCAATCTCTTCAGCTCTCCTTCCTACAATTCTTTGCGACATTTGCTGATCCCGTTGACGTACCGTTCACCGACTTCCACTGACGACCTAGTTGGCTACGTCTTTCCGCACGGAACCAATCCCTGGGAAACTCAGTTTAAGTAGCCGAGAAACGGCAGCGGGAAGTAACTGGATGCCGCGCTACGTTAACAAAACCGCCTCAGGCGTTCAGATCTCTGCAGGTACCCTTCGACTGCTGATCGCCGACGATCATGAAATCGTGCGCACCGGGCTCCGCCATGTGCTGAGCAAGTATCCCATGTTCGAACTTGCCGGAGAGGCCAGCAACGGTGAAGAGGCCGTTGGGATGGCACGCCACTATCGTCCCGATGTCGTGCTTCTGGATATTGTCATGCCACGCCTCAACGGGATTCAAGCAACTCGTATCCTCCGCGCTACACTCCCCGAGGTACGTGTCATCATCCTCACCTCGTATGAAGATGCCTTCCACGTTGAGCAGGCGCTCCGTGCCGGAGCCCACGGCTACCTAACCAAAAGCATGAAGCCGGAAGAACTAGTGGAGGCCATTCTCTCCGTCAGTGCCGGAGAACAGGTGTTTAGCCCCGCTATCTTGGCTTTCGTCCAAGACCTGGGGATTCCTCGTCCCCTCCTCGGTGAGCAAGACCTCGTTAAGATCACACCGCAAGAGAGCCGAGTGTTACAGCTCATCGCAGAGGGACTAACTACCAAGGAAATTGCTTCCCGACTGGGAATCAGTCCACGAACGGTAGATACCCACCGCGCGCACCTCATGGACAAACTCCGTGCTCGTAGTGTAGCTGACCTCGTGCGATTCGCCCTCCTCAATGCTGATTACCTCTCCAAAATAGGCCAGGGCGCTTCTTGAGGAAGTCTTCGTAACTTACTCCTTGGCTCTGGTCTAGCAGCTGAGCCGATGTCCAACGGCTACAGAACCCTCTTCCTTGCCGTCACAGTAGCGGGCACGCTCTGGGGACAGCCGGTAGAACGCCCCTCAATGTTTGCCGGCACCCATTTCTTTGTGGCCTTCATGCAGAACGAGATTGAGCGGGGCTCCTCACTCCGGCTACAGCTGAGCATCGTTGCTCGCACCCCCACAACCGTATGGCTCCAGCTTCCCACCGAAGCTCACCCCCGGCAGTACCGGCTCGCTGCAGGTGAGCAGCGCTGGATTGCTGTACCGCAGGAATTAGAAGTCCGCACTGTCGAGCGTCCTCTCCGCAGCGCGGTGGAGGTGCGATCAGACGCTCCCGTGGTCGTATACGCTTTCAACAGCCAGACGACCACAACAGACGCGTACACAGCCCTTCCAATCGTAAACTGGGGGACGGAGTACGTTGTAGCCTCCCTCCCGAACGATGCTTATACCCCACGCCCCGGGGACACATCAGCCAACCGGCGTCGAGATTTGACCCTCCGCCGAAGCCAGTGGATGGTCATAGCAGCGTATGACTCTACCGTTGTCACCTTTGTACCTCGCGTCCGCACCTCGACAGGAAAGGCTGCTGACATACCCCACTCCGTTGTGCTCAATCGCGGAGAGTGCTACCTGGTGCAATCAGATTCTACTCCGAAAGGCTCAGGGGATATGACTGGGACGTTCATCCGAAGCTCCAAACCCATCGGAGTCCTCTCAGGGCATGTCCGTGTCTCACTCCCCTTCAACCTGCCGACAGAAGTCGACACAAAGGACCACCTGGTTGAAATGCTCCCTCCGATCCCGACGTTGGGTCGGCGATACATTACCGTCCCCTTTGCCGTCGGCACAGGCGACTGGTTCCGGGCTATCGCTATTGCTCCTCAAACTCGCCTTCGGCTAACCCGAGCTTCAACGGGAACAGTTATAGAGACGGTCCTCCAGAGGCCTGGTGATGTTGCTGACTTCCCAGCAGAAGCCTCTGTCGGTCTGTGGGAAGCCGACCAACCCTTCCTGCTCGTCCAACTGATGTACTCTGCCGTTGTCGGGGGACCCCAAGCCCTCACAGATCCCTACGCCAGTTTCGACCCAGCAATGGTCTTCGTCCCGCCGATAGAGCAGTATGTCCAGCACGCCCACTGCTTTGTGCCAGACACAACTCTATCAGGCCTCAACCAGTTCAAGCGGCACTGGATCAACCTGATTCTGAGTGATGAAGCTGTCTCAGAGCTGACTCTCAACAACGTGCCGTTGACCACACTCGCTCCCGAGGTTAGTTCCCAGCGGCTCCCATGGACCGTTGACGGTAAGCAATACTACTGGGCCCGCCTTCGAGTCGCACCAGGGAGGATCTACGAGCTCCGCTCCCCTCGTGGAGTCTTTGCAGGGATTGTATACGGAACTGGCTACGTCGACTCGTACGCTCTCCTGCTTGGAAGTGGACTTCTCCCTCAGCAGCGGGTTGATGATGAACCACCAGAGTTGACTGCACACGCAGATACATGTGGCCGTGTCACGTTGCGAGGCTCTGACACCCCCGCCGGAATTGCGTGGCTCCTCCCGATCCCTGACAGCACGTGGAACTACACCTGGGAGTACGAACAACCTGTGGCCTCTGAGGCAACCCTATTTGCACGGCCCCAAGACCTCTCCGCAGAGGGACGCCTATACGTCGAGATTCGAGACAATGCCGGTAACCGACAATGGTACAGCTACGCCTACCAGCCTCCCCGCTTACAGTGGAACCCACCACAAGCAGACTTCTCCAACGCTCCCGCGCACTTAACGACGTGTAAGGAAGTCCAAGCCGTCAATCCTGGGCGGGATACGCTCCGACTGTGGGACTACCGCTTCCGAGATCGTCGAATCGCTACGCAGCCTCAGCTCCCTGCAGTAGTGCCACCACAGGACTCCATCTCTATCCGTATCTGTTTCCAGCCCTCTGGCAACCTGGCCCCACTCAATGACACCCTCTATGTCACAGCATCTTGCGGAGTAGTGTTTGCGCTCCCTCTTCGGGGTACGGTGGATTCGCTTGGGCTCTCTGCTCGAGGGTGCTCGTTCGGAGATGTGCTGGTCGGGGAGGAGAGAGCGTGCCTGACACAGTGGATCAACATAGGGACTCGGCCCCTGACGGTCACAGCTGCTCGAATCGTCGGAGGTGGATTGGCCTTTACATTGGATACCTCAGGGCTCTTCCCTCGCACATTATCTCCAGGCGATACTCTACGACTACGGGTGCTATTCCGCCCGCAGCAGCCAGGAGTCGTCTCAGACGACATAGAACTGACCACACTGCCACCGATACCGGTCCGCGCCCGCATCGATGGCCGTGGAATTGCGCCCCTCATTCCCAACGTCTCGCTGGATTGGGGCCGACGTCGGATTGGAAAGCGCTTCGACTCCACTGTGGCGATCATCAACCTCGGAGACAGTCCCACGCAACTCTACCTCATCAGCGACAGCGGCGATACTGAGCTTGGCTGTAACATCGCCGCAGTGCTGACACTCGACGTTGGTGACACGCTCCTCTTCCCCGTCTGGTTCGCTCCGCAGCAGGCACAACGCTACTTGCGCTCCCTTACGCTCCAAAGCTCTTGGCAACTCCATCCTCCAATTACCATCAGGCTTACGGGCGAGGGGACAGCCCCAGAGCTCTCACCCCGAGTCGTGGAGTTTGACACTCTGCCGCTTGGAGGCTTCCAGGACACGCTGGCGGTACTCTTCACTACAGCTGGCAATGAGGCAGTGCGAGTAGACTCGCTCTGGATAGAGGGTCCTGACGCTGCGGCCTTCTCCTTCCTCCAGCTACCACCCGTGCCTTGGGAAGTCATGCCCGGTGGTCTTTTCCAGGTATCCCTCCGCTTTGCTCCGCTGCGCGTAGGGGAGCATAGAGCATGGATTGCCATCTCCCACAACGCTCGCCCGCCCGCTCCATGGGACACAGTGCACGTTCTTCTACGAGGTTTTGGGCTTCCTCCCCCGGACACAGCTACTCCCCGCTGGTCGGTCCGCGTATTCCCACCCGAGGCTACTGCAGCTTGCTCTAAACTCCCCGTAAGACTCTGCCTCTGGAACTGGGGGTCTACTACGATTGTCTGGGACGGCCTGTCAGTGGTAGGCGGGACTTTACTAGATGCTACACCCCCTCCGCCGAAGAGCATTGTACCGGGTGACTCTCTCTGTCTGGTGGCTCTACTAGACGGATTCCCAAGCGGTAGCGTAGCCATACGGATTCGGGCAAGCCTCCGCTCAGAGCATCTCTATCAGGATACGCTACGAGTCAAGCGCTTCATCTGGGAAGACACACTCCGTCTCCACCTGTGGCCACAGCCATGGACGATTGACTGGATGGACTCCCTCTCCTTACAACCTGGAGAGCAAGGCTTGGTTAGCCTAGAAGGGAGTCTACCCGTTTTGGGGAGCCATACTCCTAGCGGCACCATCTGCCTGACATTGCCGCCAGAGGTCTGGTATGTCCGTACCGCAGAAGCAGTGTATGAGCTCCTCGATGGAAGGGGAGGACGCGTGAGTGGCATTGAGAGCTCGTACGAGTTACCACAGGGCTTCTGCTTCCGGGTCGCCCCGGTCCACCTCCAGGTACCCTCCCGTACCCGCTGGCGACTCCTGCTTCCCGTGGAGGCCTATCTCGGTAAAGAACAGCAGTATGCGGTTCTAGCAGTGGTAGTTCCAGACTCAGGAGCCTGCTTCGTCGGGGATACACTGCGGGTGGCTTTCCGTCTCTCCATACCATGCAGCCCATACTTATACTCCGTCCGCCTTCAGGAAGCCCCAGAGGTACGGCTTCTGAGAGTATTCCCCACTCCAGCCGCTGATGCCTTTGCGGCTGCCTTCTGGTGCTCAGCGCCAACGACGGCGCAGCTCCGCCTTCTCAACTTACATGGCCAACCCTTGAAGGAATGGCCGATATCCTTACAGCAAGGAGCGAATTTGCGTAAATTTGAAATAGCTACCCTGCCAGCAGGTTGCTACTATCTGCAGCTTATAGCGGGAACGACACGCCAGCACCATGTGCTTGTCATACAGCGATAAGGCAACCGTGATGGCACGCCGGACCCTCTGGACAGCACTCGCTGCTCAGCTTGTGGCGTCTATAGCTGCTTTTGCACAGTTGGAGCCCAGCCCACTGGCTCCCGAGATCGTACCGCCCCGAATCTTCATCGGGCCAGCAGCAGGTTACAATCGCAGCTTCCACACAGCGAACATCGCCTCCTTTGCGACACAGGCAGAGTGCCCAGTCTTCGAACGGGGATCTGCCAACGGGTTCTTCCTTGGCGTGACGGCGGAGTATATCCTGGGGGATCCTAGGACCTCTCGTTCATCGGTCATCATGCGCCTCATGTTCGACAACCTACCGACACGGTTTGAGGTTACCGGTGGGGCCTACCCAAGCCGTCTGCCAGTCATGATTGCTGGCCGTGACACCCACGTCATTGTCAACACGGCTACACGTCACGTAGCCGAGGTCAGCTACTACACCTTCAACGCCGAACTCCTATATCGGCTAGACATCGGAGGGCTCCCAGTAGGGATCGTGGTTGGCCCGACCATTGGTCTCCCTGTGCGAGGAACCTTCCAGCAGCGCTATGAGCTCACAAGTCCCAACTACGTGGAGATAGAGGGGCGACGCTACATTCCTGTCTTCGTTCGAGATACAACCGATCCCGGACTACGGTACACCAACAACGACCGTACCATCATCGTCCGGGACGGTGACATCGAAGAGCGGAGTAGCCTCCGTCTGGGAGCTAAAGCTGGTGTCCAGTACGAGCTCACTTTCGGACGCTGGCGAGTCATTCCAGGGATCTACTACAACTTCGGGATTACGAAGGTCACGTCACGCGAAAACTGGCGGGTCAACGCCATCCAAGCGGGTGTTGACTTCCGAACCGCCTTTTGACGAGGCCGCTATCCGAGCTCCCGACATATTCATCAGTCGCTCCCTGTGCGCAGGGAAAGTCATTGTCGCATGAGTCCTGACCTATCTATGGAACGACTATGGGCGCCATGGAGGTCACACTATGTTACCTCTGTAGCACAGGACGTTGCTGCAGGTAAGTGCTTTCTGTGCGAAGCTGTAAGCAGCTCTCCAGAGCATGACGAAGACCTCCTAATTGTTGCACGGTGGGATACTTGCTTCGCTATCCTGAACCGGTACCCCTATAACAGCGGGCACGTGTTGGTTGTTCCGAACCGTCATGTTGGGGAGCTTCAGGATTTGAGGGAGGAAGAGCTGTGCAGCCTAATTCTCCAGACCCGTGCCGTTGTGACTGCGCTCCAGCGTCGCCTTACTCCACACGGTTTCAACATAGGGCTGAACCTCGGTCGTGCCGCAGGGGCAGGTTTGCCTGATCATCTCCACATCCACGTGGTCCCCCGCTGGTATGGGGATACAAATTTCCTTCCCGTCACTGCTGATGTCAAGGTCGTCTCCCACGCACTGGAAGATGTCTACGAGCATCTCCGTGCAGCCTTACGCTCTTCCGCGTAGCCCCCTGTGTGCACCTCGGAAGCGTTGGGGACAGCACTTCCTGCGGGACCAGCGGTATGCTCGGCAAATAGTTCAGCTCCTCCGTGCTACCCCTGGCGATACAGTCCTTGAAATCGGGCCCGGAACCGGTGCACTGACCCAACACTTGCTCGAGCTCCCCGTTCGCCTGATCGCGGTTGAGCTGGACGACCGCTGTGTCGACTTCCTCCGCCGTCGGTTCCCTCCAACGACATTTCCACAGGCAGAGTTCATCCAGGGCGACATCTTGAAGTATGACCTCGCTGAAACAGCTCGACAAGCCCTTGAGCTGAGCGGGCGCAAGCTGCTCGTGATCGGCAATCTGCCATACAATATCAGCTCCCCCGTGCTCTTCCAGCTCTTCGCCCTAGCTCCACTACTTGCCCGTGCCGTAGTGATGCTCCAGCGAGAGGTTGCTCGCCGACTCGTTGCAGTACCTCGGACAAAGGAGTACGGCATCCTTAGCGTTGCCTGTTGGGTCGTGGCCAAGGCACAGCTGTGTTTCCATGTGTCCCCAGCGGCGTTCATACCGCCGCCGAAAGTCGTCTCCTCAGTCGTTACCCTCGAGTTTCGAGCTGCACCGCTGACTGGCCCTGCATATGAGGCCTTCCTCAACTTCCTCCATGCTGCTTTCGGACAGCGTCGCAAGCAGCTCAAGAACGCACTCAGCGAATACGTTGCTTCCCGCTCTTCGCGTCTCTCTGTGGAGGAGCTACTGCACCGCGCGGGCATCTCTCCCAGCAGTCGCGCTGAGGAACTCTCCCCCGAACAGCTTGTGCATCTCTACTCCACAATAGCTGCAGAGGCACATGGAGTTGGCGAAGTCCTCTGAGCGGTTGTCGCCTTTCCTACGGTTCGGACTCTCATGGCTCCCCACGTACCGATGGCACTGGCATGCCCATGACGTTTACACGCTTGGGCTCCTCTGTGTCTACAGCGCTTGCGCGATCGCACTCTACCCGTGGGTTGAGCATGCCTCGCTCTGGCTGTTGCTGAACGCCCTCATTGCGATGCTGATTGTCCTGCTGGCATGGGCAGACCGGACGGGGGCTCCTCCCTGGATTCAGCTCCTCCACTGGTTCTACCTGCCACCAGTCATCTACCTGATGTACCAACAGGTCCACGCCTATGTCCCCGTCGTCAACCCTCACCTCTACGATGAGCTACTTATCGCATGGGACTATGCCCTCTTCAACACCCATCCGACTCATTGGCTCGCCCGCTTTGCAAACCCGGTCCTGACGGAGTACTTACAGACAGCCTACATGCTCTTCTACTTCCTGCCACTGCTCCACGGAGTGGAACTATTGACCTCACGGCGGTTTCAGCAGGTACAAAAGCTAGCTCGTTCCATGTCATTTGGCTTCTACTTCTCGTACCTCTGCTACTTCGCTCTGCCAGCTATAGGCCCTCGGTTTACCCTCCATGATTTCTCACAGCTGGACGAGGAGCTGCCAGGGCTCTGGCTGACGCCCACATGGCGTCAATACGTCAATGCAGGCGGTGGTATCCCTGAAGGTAGTCCCAATCCCGAACAACACGTCCACCGCGACTGTATGCCCAGTGGACACACGATGATGACACTGGTCAACCTCATCCTAGCTTTCCGTTTCCGCTCACGCACCCGACGGCTGCTAGCAGTGATTGGGGGAAGCCTGATAGTGGCGACTGTCTACCTACGCTATCACTACGCAGTAGATGTTCTTGCCGGAGCTTTGTGTGCGCTCTTCGTGCTTTGGCTCGAGCCGCGAATATACCGATGGCTTGTTCAGCGTGGATGGGTGCGGGAGAAACTCTATGCCCGATTGGAAAGTAGAGCGGTGTAATCTTCGTCGTCAGACGGTAGCCCTACTACCGGAGCTCCTTCGAGTGGCCGAAGAGGTGCTGCGGAGTGGGGTTTACATCTTAGGACCACAGCTGGAAGCATTTGAGCATGAATTCGCCCAGTTCTTGGGGGTCTGCTATGCCGTCGGAGTTGCCTCAGGCACCGAAGCCTTGGCTTTGGCACTGGCAGCAGTTGGAGTCAAAGCAGGAGACGAGGTTGTCACTACGCCTTTCACCGCCATCCCGACGATCGCTGCTATCGTCATGGTAGGAGCACGTCCGGTCTTCGTGGATATTGACCCAGAGACTTACACTCTCAATCCTGAGCTCCTCCCGCGTGCTCTTTCTCCGAGGACTCGGGCAATCCTCCCTGTTCACCTCTTTGGGCACTGCGCAGAGATGAACGCTATCTTAGAGATCGCTCATTCGGCAGGGCTCCCTGTCATCGAGGATGCTGCACAAGCCCATGGTAGCCGCTACTACGGACGCCTTGCCGGTACGATGGGCACAATGGGCTGTTTCAGCTTCTACCCCACGAAGAACATCGGCGGATACGGGGATGCTGGAGCAGTTGTAACGAATGATGAGGAACTGGCTATGAAGTTACGGTTGCTGCGCAATTACGGCCAGACCTCCCCCTACCGTAGTATCCTCCCTGGCTACAATAGCCGGCTCGATGAACTCCAGGCTGCTTTCCTGCGCATCAAACTGCGCCACGTAGAGCGCTGGAATCAGCAACGTGCCGAACTGGCAGCACTCTACCGCCAGCTCTTAGACATCCCCGAAGTGCAACATCCCATAGTGCGCTCAGGCCATACTCCCAACTGGCACCAGTATGTCATCAGAGCCAAGCGCCGCGACGCGCTATGGGATTACCTGACCTCGCAAGGAATCCAGGCGAACGTCTACTATCCGCTCCCGGCTCACCTACAGAAGGCCTATGCATACTTGGGCTATCGGGAGGGGGACTTCCCTGAGGCAGAATTGGCAGCACAATCTGTGCTCGCACTCCCCATGTTTCCTGAAATGACTCCAGAGGAGGTAGAGCTGGTCGTAGCCACCATTCGCTCTTTCTACGGACACACGTAGGGCACCGACCATCCGGAAACATGCGCTGGGCATTCCTGTCGCAAGTGTGGCCTGAGGAACAAGACACGATTGTCTCGGGTTCCAGTGTGCAGGTCTACTACATCGCTCGCGAACTGGCCCGGCGCGGAGAGTCTGTTCTCGTCCTACTCTCTGGACATCGGCAGCAATGGGAGGGATATGAAGGTACTCTGCATGTGGTGTCGTTACCTGCTGTGAGCAAAGGCCTCCGCGGATGGCTATATCCAAGCTGGATGCGGCGAGCAGAGGGTATCCTCAAGGAGTTTGGTCCTGACGTTATCTACCAGCGTGGCAAACTACCAGAGACCATCTTGGCCGCTCGCTATGCCCGCCGCTATGATACACTCTTCGTTTGGTGTAGCAATGCTGACAACAGTGCTCTGCGGTGGAAATTCGTCCGCAAGCGCTTGCAGTATCGTTGGCGTCCTCTATGGTTGCTCCCTGCCCGCATAGCCGAGGCCGCAGTTGCAGACTACATGATCGAGCGGTCGCTGCGGTCTGCAGGACTCGTCGTTGCCCAGACTCACTACCAACAGCAGACACTCGCTCTCGCTTTAGGCAGAGAGCCCGCGGTTATTGGCTCTGGGCACCCATTGCCACCACCTCCTTCACGGGATGCAGAAATTGTCCCAACTGTTCTGTGGCTAGCAAACTTAACACCTATGAAGCAGCCGCTCTCCTTCGTACGCTTAGCCCAACGTTTGCAACACACCCCTGCACGGTTCGTTATGGCAGGAGCTGCTCCCAACCCACGGCTCCTTGCTGATGTCTGCAGAGAGGCTGAAGGTCTCCACAACTTCGCCTACATAGGAGCCGTGCCATTTGCAGCCACTTACCAGCTCTTCGCTTGCTCTCATCTCTTCGTGCTCACCTCACTGTTCGAGGGCTTACCAAATACGCTCATCCAGGCTTGCCTCTATGGCGTACCGACCATCAGCCTCCGGAATGATCCAGATAGACTCATCGAGACCTATGGTATCGGCGAAGTAGCGCCAGACGAGAACTCTCTCGCTCAGGCAGTAGAACGGTGGATAGAAGACTCGGAGCGACGCCGCGTTGCTGGCGAACGTGCCTACGCCCTCGCACAAGCCCGGTTCGATATCCGCATCGTTGTTGACGAACTGTTTGCCCTCGTCCTACGCCACCTCCGAGGCAGCTAAGCCCAGCAATTCTACTATGAACGCCGGGAGAGCAAACGCGGCTGTGTGAAGCTCAGGCGTATAGTACCGTAGCTTGCCTGCAAGGCTACGATACCGTCCCCATGCCTGATTTAGGTCATAGTCCTTTGTAGGGTGCCATCGACGCGAGGCAATGGTGAATGTCCATATACCCGTTGGATACGTGGGGACAGGAGCCCAGTATGGGGCAACGTGTCGGAAAAGCGTCTGCAGCGTTCCTTGAACACGCGGAAGAGCCTCTCGGTAGGCTGGATGGAGGGGTGAGCCTGACTGGAGTACTAGAACCCCGTCACTCCTCAAAATGCGCCAACAGTGCTGATAGAACGTCTCCGTAAATAAGCTCCCCCCAATGCCTATTGGATCAGGTGCATCTACGATGACGACATCATACGTAGCTTTCGATCTCTCTGCAACGAACTGAGCTCCATCTTGGTAGTAGATGCGCACCCTTGGATCACCCAAGCAGGAGGCAACTGTCGGTAAGAAGCGCCGCGCGACCCTTACCACCTCTTCATCGATCTCCACTACGTCTACGCCCTCTACTGATGGATGACGCAAGATCTCTCGTACGCTCCCACCATCACCACCTCCCACAACCAACACCTTTCTCGGCTGGGGCAACAGAAAAAGCGCAGGATGGACCAATGTTTCGTGGTAGATGAACTCGTCCCACTCCGTTACCATGACGGCTCCGTCCAGCAGAAGCATCCGACCAAAGGTGGGAGACAGCAGTACAGTGATGCGCTGGTGAGAGCTACGGCCGTCGTAGAGAATTGCTTCGACGTCTGTTGTTACCCCTGCACGTGCCGAGAAGTACTCGGCGTACCGTAACTCACCACTCACGACTGCCTCTAACTAGGAGACAGACTACCCACACCCGTAGCCCCAGGACCTGCTACGGCACAACTGGCTCTTCTGCCACCAGCGGCCTATGCTGGACGGCTTCACGGAAGAGCCCCCGCTTCAGCTCCATAGAAGAGCTACTCTGTGCCCGAAGCTCGCGGTGAAGATACTCCGCAATGACCCAAGGATCAATGCGGTCCCCACAGGTGAAGACATCCACTGCTGCATAGCCATACTCCGGCCACGTGTGGATAGACACGTGGGACTCAGCAATCACCACCACACCACTTACCCCGTGAGGGCTGAAGGTGTGGAAAGTGTCTGATACAATTGTAGCACCAGAGCGGCTAGCTGCCTCTACCAGAATTGCCCGAATCTGCTCCTCTGAGTTGAGAATTCGGGGATCACACTGATAGAGCTCGATCAAGATCTGCCTTCCGAGTGCCTGCATTGCTACCCCTCCATACTGTTGCACCCCCTGCTCCAGGCAGAGCAGAGCATATCATTGTGTCGGGCCTGAGCTTTTCCGACACAACCGCAGTCCTGGCAGGTGAAGGGTAGGGAGATAGCGGCGCATCTTGTAGACATCTCCTCTCGTAGATTTCAACCTGCCAGCCGCTAGCGCATAGGTGGAGTACCCACCCAATACGACAAACAGCACCCCCTCCCTTTGCGGGGAGGTGGTGCTGTAAATACGAGGCACAAAAATAACGACTTTCCCCTCATCTAACTGTTCCTAACCCTCTTACGCTGGAGCTTGCCCTTGTCATGATCTATGCTCCCTATCGGTTTGCCGAGCAATCTGCAGGCTTAGTGTAATTTTGTACTCCCAACACTGGGGCGTAGCCAAGCGGTAAGGCAGCGGCCTTTGGAGCCGCCATGCGTAGGTTCGAATCCTACCGCCCCAGCCGTAGCGCGGAGAGCCCAGCCCGCCCGCATGGAGGAACTCAAAATTGTCTCCGGGCGCTCTAATCCTGAATTAGCAGCTCGCATCGCTGAAGCACTCGGATGTACCCTCGCTCAGGTCACCATCCGCAACTTCAGCGACGGTGAAATCTGGGTCAAGTACGAGGAAAATATCCGGGGAGTAGACCTCTTCATTGTTCAGTCCACACACGCACCGGCAGACAACCTACTAGAGCTCTTAATCCTGATAGACGCTGCTCGACGTGCTTCTGCCCGCCGAATCACAGCGGTAATTCCCTACTTCGGCTACGCACGTCAGGACCGGAAGGACCAGCCCAGAGTTTCGATTACAGCCAAGCTGGTAGCCAATCTCATCACTAAAGCGGGAGCTGATCGTGTCATCACGATGGATCTCCACTCACCTCAGATCCAGGGTTTCTTTGACATCCCGCTGGATCACCTCTATGCTGCGACGGTACTCATCAAAGCCCTGTGGGAAGAGCACCTCAGCAACGTTGCTGTAGTAGCTCCTGATGTCGGAAGCGCTCGCCTAGCGCGGCTCTATGCCAAGCGTTTAGATGCCGATTTGGTGTTAGTAGACAAGCGACGACCTGACCACAACGTTGCGGAGGTCGCCCATGTTATCGGCGACGTAGAGGGGAAGAACGCCATTATTGTGGACGACATCATTGATACCGCTGGGACGTTCGTACAGTGCGCGGAGACCTTAAAGAAGGCCGGAGCACAGCGAGTCATTGGCGCCTGTACGCACCCTGTGCTTTCCGGGAACGCGATTGAGCGCATAGAGCGTAGTGACGCCATTTCGCACGTGTATGTTACGGACACCATTCCTCTACGCCGTCCTTCTCGGAAACTTCAGGTTATTTCCGTTGCCCACCTATTTGCCGAAGCCATCGTTCGGATTCACGAGAATACCTCTATCAGCTCGTTGTTTGAGATTGTTCGCTAAACGGAAGGCAAATCTCCATGGCCGAAGCCGTCGCCCTGACAGTGCAACGACGTCCGACTGGAAAGTCTGCAGTTCGTTCTCTACGACGCCAAGGATTGGTACCGGGAGTTCTCTACGGCGGAGGTATCCCGCCAATCCCGGTCGCTGCCCACTCTCTGATGCTTCGCCGACTCCTTACCCAGCAAGAGGTGCGCGTCTTCAAGCTCAGCGTAGATGGTGAAAGCTCTACTTACGACTGCATTCTCAAGGATGCTGCATTCGACCCTGTCACTGATGCCCTCATCCACTTCGACCTCCAAATCATCACGGCAGATCGGCCAATAGAGGTTGAAGTACCTGTCATCCTGAGCGGAACGCCGATTGGAGTAACCAAAGGCGGTATCCTAGAGCACTTCGTACATAAAGTTCGAATCAGCTGCTTGCCCCAACACTTGCCGGAGCACCTTGCAGTTGACATCTCCGGATTAGAGGTTGGCCAATCGATCCACATTCGGGACCTTTCCTTTCCTAACATCCGGATTCTGGAGCACGGAGACACAGTAGTGGCGACCGTGGTGGCCTCAACCGTTTCGGAAGAAGAAACCAGTTCCTAGTACCACCAGCGGTGGAGCATTCCGACGCGGATGCCAATCTGAGCTACTCGCCATCGCCCTATACTGACCAGGTAGGAGAGACCGCGAGTGTGAACAACCTCCACTAACAGTAGGCTGCGAGGAGAAAACGGGTACTGCAACCCCGCCGCTAAGGCTGCACTCCAGTAGAACGGACGTAAAGAAGAAAACGTAGTGACGGGTTCTGTAAGCAGGGGAGTCCGAGTCTCACTGTAGATATACCCTGGGGGCTGTAAGATGCGGCGGCGTAGCTCAACGACATTGCCGAGTCGCCAATGTATCTGGAGTTCACCCTGGAGATACAGCCGTGCGAGTGGGAACCAAGTGCCCCCCAGACTGATTCCGAAGTAGGGCATTCGAAGTGCGAGGTCCCGTTCCTCCTGGAACACGGCAATTGAACCATCGGTCTGCCGAACCTGCTGGAGTACCGTATCCGGGGCTTGCAGCCTCCCTCCATAACCTTCCAACACCAATCGGCCTACGAAGCCCCAGTGTGGGCCCACTCGATATCCCACAACTACACCCACTCCGCTCCCCCAGCCCATCGCGTCTCCGAAGACGCCGTACATCGGCGGGAGATTCCCACTCCGGGGCACTGCCGCTGCGTGCTGGACATTAGCAACCTGAACGAAAGCCCCGACCGACCACAACCGAACTGGTGACGAGCAATTCTCTTGCTCACCTTCGCAGAGAACGAAGATGAACCGCTCCTCCCGTAGGTCGTAGCTATAGCAGAGCGTTACTGCTGAACGGTTACCCGCCATGTCGGTCATTGCAAGGATAGCGTATCCAGCACGCCTCGGGTCCGCAGGAGTAAAGCGCAGCTCTGTACGTAGCATACCAGGCGAAACTGGGGACAGCCTCCCCTCGAGATTCTCGCTTCGCAGCACTCGCACTTCTTGTAACCCCCTATCCGTAGGCCGGTCATCCCGCACTAAGGCATTTACGGAGCTCCCTACCTGGTCAATCTCCGCAAAGGGAGGGAGGAAATCGCGCTGTTGCTCCACGTCCACAAAGGCCTGCCCGACTGGGTTACCGTAGGCGTCGTACGAATCCGGACCATATCCGAAGCCGTACGCGTAGAGTCCGAAGGGTTCGTCTGCCTCTATCGAGTGGGAGCCGTAAGGGATCTCAAGTGCTGCTACTGCATACGAGCTATTTCCAATCCGCTCAAAGTTAGCACGTACTGGAGCCCCATTGAAGCGGAGCGAGGAGAGCACCGAGATGGGAACGATTACATTTAGGAAGTGGCGCCAGGATCCTTGGACAGGCGTCGCAAACCGGTAGCGACGAAGGAATTGCTGCGTCGGAGTCAGGAGTAACATCATTGGGTCGCCGATAGAATCGCCACTTTGATAGCCTTCCGAAAATTGAGCAACGAGGATAGGCTTGTCAGAGGAAATCTGCACATTCTCTGTGAACGTTTGTTCCCAAAATTCGCCCGATGTTAGGTTCTTCACCCATCGGTCGTTGACAAAGAGGCGTGTCTCCGGATAGTGTGCCACAACCCGAACGACGTAACGCGAACGCCATCGTAGCTTGCCGACGTAGTAATGGCGCCCCCATGCTTGCACCGGTGGTAGCTGCTCCACCAAATGATTGCAGGCCGGCACAGTAAGCGGCACATATGCACAAACGTGCCCGCTGAAGACCGCCACGGGCTTTGATGCGCGGATAAGCATCCCCGTCAGATCTGCGGGCTCCCCTCCTGAAGGGCCTTGTATCTGGTACACTTGACCGCGCTGAAGCCAAAGCCGCTGAGGATATGCAACAGCGCTAGCCCCACGCTCTACACCTACGCCTGCAGACCCCCAGACTTCCGCGGGCATGATGGTAACCTCTGTGCTATCGGCAGTTGCAATAACAGCCACTTGCGACACAAAGTATGCGGAGAGCCGCCGATATGTCATCACACGATATTCCGTCCCTAATACCGAGAGTGGCAGCGCCATATATGTATCCGTACTCTGCCGACGTCGATTCAGTCCGTAGACAGCTATTGGGGTATCGGACTGCACGTGGACTGCCAAACGTTCTGCTCTCCACACAGTTCGGAGCTCTGCCTGCGGGGGTATCCTTACGGGCACAATCGCCTGCGCAGGAATTCGGACGAGCGTATCCCAGTCCAAGCCAGCGATCGTAATCTGAGCTCGGCTTTCCCATTGGCTAGTTAGGAAAAGCATGATGCTCAGTGTATCTTTTGGGCCTTCCTCGTGATTGCGCTGGAAGCAAACCCAAAACTCCTTCCCCTCAGAGGTCAACTCCATTGCTGAGCTCTGGGATAGAGCCACGATGAGACAGAGTAACACCAGCATCCTACCGCACACAGAGCATCCACAAGTAGTCCACCGTCCCATGCTCAGTCTGCATCTGCAGCACGTACGCTCCGCTCGACACTTCCCATGGATAGAAGCGGAAGCGAAGGGCAAACGTTCCCGCCCGCGGCGCATAGAGCCTGGAGGGATCCAGAGTAATGCGCTTCCCAGTTGCAGAGAACATCTGGAAGAAGACCCAGCCTGGACGTGCTACGGAGTATTGCACCACTACCTCTCCTCCGAACGGACTTGGTAGGGCTTTCCAAAGTCCCTCCGTGCCAATCGGCTCCACTGGCGGACCGTTCTCTATGCGGATCCTTGCCTTCTGTCCTGCCACAGGCAGCTCAACACTATCAACGCAGATTGCCACTGGAAAGAACCATGCCTCTCCCTCACGCCCTGCCAGTACCTCTATTTCCAGCCACCCCAGAACACCTCGGTAGCTACCTGCTACAGGGGCAGTGCAGTAAATATCTACCCGTCCCGTGTCCTGGTCCAGCAGAGTGTCACGGAGTTCTACTGCTCCACAAAGCTCGCCTCCTGCCCGAATGGCTACCACCTTCAAGCGATACGCACTATAGGCCACCGCAATCCGCAAAGTGCTGGCCGAGCTCGGCAACTCTAACTGCACCCTAATTGGAAGGGCTGCCCGCTGCCCCTGCTGGAGGACCGTATCGGGGATCTCTACCACTTGTGTTGACGCGACAGCAGCAAGGCTCCCGCACCATGCTAATCCCGCTAGACCCTGCCAGGAAAATCGAGGCACGGGGCTCCCCTTGCGCTGGTAGAAGGCAAAATTAGCAAAGCTCTGAGAGGCTCTCGGCGCTTCCTAACCGCGAAGAGGCCGTATATTTGCGTCCCGTTCGGCGCATCGCCTATCCATGGCAGCACCACTCTCGATCCGAATCCAAGGGCTCCGCGACGGCCTCCATCAAATTCAACTGACGGCGGTGGCAAAAGGTATCCCAGAGATGGCCCCTGAGTTTGTTGGGGAAGTAACGCTCATAGGGACTCTGGAAAAAATAGGCCGCCGCTACACGTTCGTCGGGATAGCCCGTTGCCAAGCTCGGCTCGTCTGTGACCGAAGCCTCGAGGAGTACACCGAGTTGATCGAGGCCCCAATAGAGGTCGCGTATCTAGCCGACACCGACTTGTACCTGCTGTCCCAGGCAGAACGGCGTGACAGGACATATGAGATCCAACTTATTCGAGAAGATGAAACCCACATAGATCTCACGGAGGAGGTACGCCAAGAATTGGCTGTCCGTCTGCCGATGAAGCGGGTTGCTCCGCAGTACCGTAATGTCTCCTTCGAGGAACTGTACCCGCAGTATGCTGCTCCCTCGGAAACCCCCGACGAGCGGTGGGCTCCTCTACGCAGACTGTTGAACCGCTGAGCCTGACGTAGCAATGCCAAACCCGAAACGTCGCCATTCACGCTCCCGCCGCGACAAACGGCGCACCCACTACAAGCATGCTCGCACAACGCTCCAGCAGTGTCCCGAGTGCGGAGAGGCGAAGGAACCCCATCGCGCGTGCCTCTGCGGTATTTACAAGGGACGCAGGGTCGTCAGTAGCCAATGAGCCGCCCCTTGCGAATCGCCGTGGACCTCATGGGTGGAGATGCTGCTCCCACGAACGAACTCCTGGGGGCACTTCAGGCGATGACAGAGCTGCGGGGTAGGTCCGTGGAGATAGTCCTCATCGGCCACCGGGAACAGATCCGAGGTGTCGCCCAGCGGCTAGGTATCCCAATAGAGCAGTTGCCACTCGTCCATGCCGAAGAAGTCATCCAAATGAGGGATGACCCCACCGAAGCTGTCCGCTTGAAGCGGAACTCGTCATTGGTGCTTGCCATCGAGCTCCACGCCCAAGGAGAGGTAGATGCTGTCGTATCGGCAGGCAACACGGGAGCCATCCTTGCCGCAGCAACACTACTCCTGGGGAAGATTCCCGGCATTTCCCGTCCCACGATTGGTACCTTGGTTCCAACAGAACAGCAGCGCCCCTCTGTACTCTTAGACGTCGGGGCCAATCTGGACTGTAAGCCGCGACACCTCTATGAATTCGGCGTCATGGGCAGCGTCTACATCCGGGAGCTCTTGGGGATAGAGCGCCCGCGGGTTGCCCTGTTGAACATTGGGGAGGAGGAAGGAAAAGGCACCCAAGCGGTACGGGAAGCATATCGACTGTTCAAAAACAGCACACTCAACTTCATCGGCAATGTGGAAGGACAGGACATCCTACGCGGAGTGGCGGATGTCGTCGTCTGCGACGGATTCGTAGGGAATGCACTGCTCAAGTTTGGCGAAAGCCTGACAGCTGCCTGGAAAGCTCGGATTAGAGCTTTGGGAACCCGCGATCTATGGCGACGCTTGCTGTTTTGGATCTTACGCCCGACGCTACGCCGGATTTTACGAGAGTTTGACTACCAAAGCTATGGTGGTGTTCCTTTGCTTGGCGTGCGTGGAGTTGTCATCATTGGCCACGGACGCTCCACACCACTAGCGATTCGGAATATGATCCTTCGCGCCTACGAAGCCATTCAACGCGCCCTGGTACAACGGCTTGAGGTCTCGCTTGCCCTCTACTCAGTGAACGCCTAACGAGGACTCTATGCCACGAGCAACGATCACGGCTGTTGGGCATTACGTCCCAGAAACTGTCTACCCGAATGCCTACTTCGAACAGTACCTCGACACTAGCGATGCATGGATCGTGGAACGCACAGGTATCCGCGAGCGCCGTTTCGCCTGCCAGGGTGCAACCTCGGATCTCATCGTCCCTGCCGCCCGTCAATGCTTAGAGCGGCGTGGATTATCGCCGGAGGACATAGACTGTATTATCGTTGCCACTGTGACTCCAGACTTCTTCTTCCCCAACACCGCTGCCGTTGTCCAGAAGAAGCTGGGAGCAAGGAACGCGTGGGGCTTTGACCTATCTGCTGCCTGCTCCGGCTTCATCTACGCTCTAGTCGTTGGAGCAAAGCTTGTAGAGACAGGGGTCTCTCGGCGCCTTCTGCTCTGTGGAGCCGATAAAATGAGTTCCATCATCAACTTCGAGGACCGTTCTACAGCAGTCCTCTTTGGAGACGGGGGTGGAGTTGTGCTCCTAGAGCCCACGGATGACCCCAACATTGGCATCATCGATAGCGTGCTCTACATGAACGGAGAAGGTGGGCAGTACCTCTACATGCCAGCCGGAGGAAGCGCAAAGCCGGCATCAGAAGAGACTGTGCAAAACCGAGAGCACTACGTCTTCCAGGAGGGCCGCACGGTGTTCAAGGAGGCCGTTGTTCGGATGGCAGAGGTTACCTTGGAAATCCTACAGCGAAACGACCTGCGCCCGGAGGACATTCGCTGGCTCGTACCGCACCAGGCAAACCTGCGGATCATCACGGCAACGGCAGAGCGCATGGGGCTAGGGATGGATCGGGTCATGGTTAACATTGACCGCTACGGGAATACCACAGCAGCCACCATCCCGATTTGCCTCTCGGAGTGGTACCAAGCTGGCCAACTGGATTACGGTGATCGCCTCATCCTCGTGAGCTTTGGGGCAGGGTACACGTGGGGCGCTGTCTACCTCCGTTGGGGTCTGCCAGCTGTAGACTGAGCCATGCGCGCCTGGCTCTTCCCAGGACAGGGCTCCCAATACGTCGGCATGATGCGAGGCTTTCCGGAAGCATTCCCCCAAGCCCGAGAGTACTTGGAACGCGCTGAGGCTATCCTGGGCTTCGATGTCTACCAGCTCTGCATAGAGGGACCGGAAGAACGATTGCGGCAGACTGAGTACACGCAGCCGGCTCTCTTTGTGCATGAGGCCATCGTGGTCGAAGTAGTGCGAGAAGTCCTTCCGGCTGATGCCGTTGCTGGACACTCCCTGGGAGAATTCTCTGCCCTCTACGCTGCCGGGGTCCTCTCCTTTGAAGACACCCTCTGGCTCGTGAAACTCCGTGGAGAGGCGATGGCGGAGGCAGGGCGCCATGCCCCAGGAGCAATGGCAGCAGTCATCGGATTGGAGGATGCCGTTGTGGAGGACATCGTAGCCCGCCTTTCGCGCGACAACAACAATGGGGTCCTGGTTGCAGCGAACTACAATGCTCCCGGGCAAGTCGTGATCTCTGGGTCCGCAGAGCTAGTCCGTGCTGCAATCGCTCATCTCCGAGAGGCCGGAGCAACGAAAGTTATCGAGCTTGCTGTCAGCGGTGCATTCCACTCCCCACTAATGGAGCCTGCCCGTCAGCGGCTAGCAGAAGCCATCGCGGCAACTACCTTCTCCCCCGCTCAGATACCGATCTACTGCAACGTCTCAGCAACTCCGCTACAAGACGCCGAGCAGCTTCGGCAGACGCTCTTGGCCCAGCTTACTTCCCCTGTCCGCTGGCGGCAGACCTTGGAACGCATGTACGCCGATGGCATCCGAGAGTTCGTTGAACTGGGCCCTGGTAGAGTCCTCCAGGGTCTCGTACGCCGGACACTGTCGGGCGTTTCCGTATCCGGCATCGACACCATCCAGGATGTCCTGCAGGTGAGGGGGGAGTAAGGGAGTATGGAACAGCTCCTCCAAGGACGAGTCGCAGTCGTCACTGGGGGCACTCGTGGAATCGGAGAGGCTATCGTACGCCGCCTCTGCCGTGATGGAGCCTTTGTTTACGCAACGTACCTCACGGCCAGCGACCGAGCTCAACAACTCCAGGAAGAGCTCAATCGTGAGCGCCTCCGTGTTCGATTCCTTCAGGCCGATGCCTCTCGCGAAGAAGATGTTGAACGCTGCTTCGCTATCCTCCGGGAAGAGGCAGGGCGGTTAGACATTCTGGTCAACAACGCTGGTATTACCTCGGACCGCCTCCTCGCCCGCATGACAGCAGAGGACTGGGACCGAGTACTGAACACAAACCTCCGCGGGGCCTTCCTGTGGAGCCGTGCTGCAATACGACTGATGATCCCTCAGCGGTATGGGCGCATCATCAACATTGGCTCTGTTGTCGGCATCATTGGCAACATTGGACAAGCCAACTACGCAGCCTCCAAAGCTGGACTGATCGGACTGACGCGAGCATTGGCCAAAGAATTAGCGTCACGCAATATTTTCGTGAACTACGTGGCGCCTGGATACGTTGAGACCGAGATGACCGCCCGCCTGTCAGAGCAGCAGCGTAAAGCCTTGCTAGAGGCTATTCCTGTAGGCCGAGTTGCAATGCCAGACGAGATTGCTGCTGTCGTCGCCTTCTTAGCCTCTCCGGAAGCTTCGTACATTACGGGGCAAGTCATCGTCGTAGACGGTGGACTCTCGCTGTAGTCCAAATACGGTCTGTCTCACAAGCTATGCGGGAAGTTGCCGATGATCAGCGTCGAACAGCGTGTCCGAGATATCATCGTTCGCAAGCTAGGGGTTGAGGAGTCCCAGGTAACGCCGGAAGCTTCCTTCATGCACGACCTTGGGGCAGACTCCCTGGACATCGTAGAACTCATCATGGAGTTTGAGCGGGAATTTGACCTAACGATCGAAGACTCCGACGCTGAGCAAATCCGGACTGTTGGAGACGCTATCCGCTACATTGAGCAGCGCCTGAGTGGATAGGGAAAGCAGGACCTCTGGGCGCAGCACTAGGACACCGATGGAACGCCAGCAGCGGCGTCGTGTCGTCGTCACGGGGATGGGGGCACTAACGCCCATCGGAAACTCTGTGCAGGAGTTCTGGCAGGCTATGATGGAAGGACGTAGCGGGGCTGGTCCAATCACGCGGTTTGACGCCTCCCAATTTGAAACTCGGTTTGCTTGCGAGGTTAAGAACTACGACCCGCTGCTGCATATGAGTCGCAAGGAGATCCAGCGGATGGATCTCTTTGCACAATTCGCCATGTCAGCCACGGTAATGGCGATAGAGGATGCGGAGCTGCCGTTAGACCGCATAGACCCATACCGTGTTGGCGTCGTTGTCGGCTCTGGTGTCGGCGGTATGTGGACGTACCATGAGCAGCAACTGCGCCTTCTGGAGCGCGGAGGGAAGCCTGACCGTATCTCTCCATACTTTGTGCCGATGTTCATCGTAGACATTGTACCGGGATTGATTGCTATCCGGTATGGGTTCAAGGGCCCCAATTACAGCACCGTCTCCGCGTGTGCCACTTCCGCTCACGCTATTGCTGACGGAATGATGCTCATCCAGCGGGGCATTGCCGACGTCGTGATCGTGGGCGGGAGCGAAGCCGCCATCTGCCCAATGGGTGTTGCAGGCTTCAACGCAATGAAGGCCTTATCCACTCGAAATGACTCGCCCGAAACCGCCAGCCGGCCCTTCGACGCTGAGCGGGATGGGTTCGTAATGGGAGAGGGTGCGGGGATCTTAGTTCTGGAGGCCCTGGACCACGCCGTTCGGCGGAATGCGTCGAAGATCTACGCAGAGCTAGCAGGATTTGGCCTCAGTGACGATGCCTACCACATTACGCAGCCGATCCCAAGCGGAGAGGGAGCTATCCTCTCCATGCGCTGGGCACTGGAAGACGCCGGACTCGCCCCCACGGACATTGACTACATCAACGCCCACGGTACCTCCACCCCCTACAACGACAAGACCGAGACGCTCGCCATCAAGACCCTCTTCGGCGAGCACGCCTACCGGTTAGCCGTCAGCTCAACGAAGTCCATGACTGGCCATCTCCTCGGCGCTGCCGGAGTTGTAGAGGCCATCGCAACTATCTTAGCAATTGTCCACCAAACACTGCCGCCAACCATCAATTACCGCACCCCCGATCCGGAGTGCGATCTCTTCTATGTGCCGAACGCTCCCGTACAGCGACGCGTCCGAGCAGCGCTAAGCAACGCCTTTGGCTTTGGTGGACACAATGCTACGCTCTGCTTTACGGAGTTTCAGGAGTAAGCTCCTTCATCTCCTACACCCGCAAATTCGCCGAAGAACGGAGCAATCGAGGACCACCAATCCTTTGCACCCTTTTCCCCTACTGGGAACCCTCTCAGACGAGCAACGCAAACACCTGGAACAGGTGCTGGGCTTCCGCATCCAAAAAGTAGCCTACTACGAGCAAGCACTCCTCCACCGTTCGGCCCTACCACATCTTCACCGCCCCGAGGCAGTCCCGAACGAGCGCTTAGAGTTCCTTGGAGATGCCCTTTTGGGATTTCTCGTGGCAGAGTACCTCTTTGAGACATTCCCCGACCTTCCCGAAGGGGAGCTAACGAAGATGCGCACGTGGCTCGTCAATCGACGAGCTCTTGCCATCTGCGCCCAACGCTTAGCACTCGACCAGCTCCTTGTAGCCAGCAGCAGTGCTCGGCGTGCTATGGAGCATGGCAGCCTAGCGCTCCTGGCGAATGCTCTGGAAGCGCTCATTGCAGCTGTCTACCTCGACCAAGGACTTGCTGCTGCCAGAGCAATTGTTCGTGAACGACTACTGCCGATTGCAGAGCAGGAACGGCTCTTGCAAGACACCAACTACAAGAGCTTACTGTTGGAGCACCTCCAGGCCCACGGCAAAGGGACACCGCAGTATAGGGTCCTAGAGGAGAGAGGCCCGGCACACGCTAAAGAGTTCGTCGTTGGCGTCTACGTCGGCAATCAATGCCTCGGCATCGGTAGCGGACGGAGCAAGAAAGATGCTGAGCAGCAAGCTGCATTCCAAGCCTTAGAAACACTTCAACAACAGCCCACAGAGAAACCTCATGGAGCCACTCATCTTTGAGAAATCCCGTCCCGGACGACGAGCCTACTCCCTTCCTCCCCTGGATGTCCCCGAACACCCGGTGGAAGAGCTCGTCCCTCGGCGCTACCTTCGTCGCTACTCTGCTGAACTGCCAGAAGTAAGCGAGTTAGAGCTCGTACGCCACTACGTCCGCCTGTCGCAGCTGAACTACTCCATAGACACGGGCTTCTATCCTTTGGGCTCGTGTACGATGAAGTACAACCCCAAAGCCAACGAGCGAGCGGCGGCGTTGGAGGGTTTTCGCTGTCTTCACCCACTGCAACCGGAAGAGACCGTCCAAGGACTGCTGCAGCTCATGTACGAACTGAAAGAGGCGCTCCTCACCATCACTGGATTGGCCGATGCCTCCCTCCAACCGGCTGCTGGCGCACAAGGAGAACTAACAGGCGTCCTCATGATCCGTGCCTACCATCACGACCGAGGCGACTTCCAGCGACGCAAAATCCTCATCCCTGACTCAGCCCACGGCACAAACCCTGCTTCAGCAGCAATGGCAGGGTTCGAAGTCGTCACCATCCGCTCGAATTCTCATGGGAGGATCGATATCGAGGACCTTGAGCGCCATCTCAGCGACGAAGTAGCAGCCCTCATGCTGACCAATCCAAACACGCTCGGCATCTTCGAGCGAGATATCCTGCAAATAGAGCAACTCGTGCACCAGGCCGGGGCCCTCCTCTACATGGACGGTGCAAACCTCAACGCCTTGGTTGGCCTTGTGCGCCCCGGTGACATGGGGGTGGACTGCCTGCACATCAACTTACACAAAACCTTCTCTACGCCTCATGGTGGTGGAGGACCAGGGGCTGGCCCCGTTTGCGTAAGCCAGCGTCTAAGTCCCTACTTACCCGTTCCTCGAATCATCCTCCGGAACGGCCGATACGAGCTGGAGTGGGATGCTCCAAAGAGCATCGGACGCGTGCACTCCTTCTTCGGCAACGTTGGGATGTTCATCCGGGCCTATGCCTACATCCGGATGATAGGACCGGAAGGCTTACAGCGGGTTAGTCGTAATGCCATCCTCAACGCCAACTACCTCCTCAGTCGGCTCCGAGATATCTACCCCCAACCATACCCAGAGACGCCTATGCACGAGTTTGTTATCAGCGCTGCTCCGCTCAAGCGCTTCGGTGTACGAGCGATGGACATCGCAAAACGACTCCTAGACTATGGATTCCATGCGCCAACGGTCTACTTCCCTCTCATCGTCCAGGAAGCAATGCTCATCGAGCCCACCGAGACGGAAACTAAGGAGACCTTGGATGCTTTTGCGGATGCGCTGATAGCAATCGCCCGGGAAGCTGAAGCAAACCCTGAAATCCTTCAAACAGCTCCTCACCGGACCCCTATTCGGCGCCTCAACGATGCCTTGGCTGCCCGTCTACTGAACGTTACATGGCATGCCCAATCCGAACCTACATACACGACCTCCACAGCTGAATGAGCGAACGTTCCATGAGCTCTTCGGAGACCCCCACCGGACGGCAGCTGTGGTCTCTACTATCTCTCCGCCTGCCAGAGTGAAGCAACAGCGACGCATGCCGAAGCCCTGCAATGGCGGGAAGCACACGCCAGCCTTTACGAGCAGTTTGTCTCAGCCGTAGACGCAGCGCAGAGGGCTGCGCCTCGAGCACTCCAGCGCGCGTGGGCTCCGTACTCAGGTTTCCCGGTCGGAGCCGCGCTCCTGGCAGTAGACGGCAGTATCTGGGATGGGTGCAATGTGGAATGCAGTAGCTATGGGCTCACCCTCTGCGCCGAGCGCATCGCAGTAGGACACGCTGTGGTCCATGGACACCACGATTTCGTCCTGCTGGTGCTCACTACTGATACCGACGAGCCCATCCTCCCGTGCGGAGCATGTCGACAACTACTGCACGACTTTTCGCCCCACCTGCTGATCCTCTCCCAGGCCGCTCGCTCTCACCGGCAGGCACTCTGGTGACTCTTCCATCTCCTGCCGGAGCCATTCTCGGGAAAGCATATCTGGAAGCGTTAGCGCACCACCACAACACAGCGCACCCACTGGCGCTCACTACCACTGACAACGAGCCAGTACACGCCAGAAGGCACATGTGCCACCACGATCTCCTCCTCCCCCTCCGCTACGGGCTGTCCCAAGATGGAGTAGAGCGCAGCTCGGACAATCCGCTCTGGTGCTGTTAGCTCAAGAGTCAAGCGTTGCGGAGCTATCGAAGAGGGTAGCCACCGGAGCACGAGCCCTGCTTCCGAAGAAGGCTCTGAGACGCCGACAGCGACGCGCAACCGAGCGGCAGCACTAGTGTCACTTCCACACCGATTCCATACCACGCACCGATAGAGCCCAGAGTCTGCAGCAGACACGCTCGGAATACAGTACACCGTATCCCTCGCCCCCGGAATTGGGGTCCCGTCCTTGAGCCACTGATACTGCCGAGCCACTCCACCAGTTGCTCCTACACTGAAGCAAGCCTGAGCTCCGGGTCCAACACTCACATCCTGTGGCTGCCGCACAATCCGAGGACGTTCCTCGACAAACACGTGCGAAACACGGCTGCTGACCTCCGGGGGACAACTTCCACGGAGGCGAACGTTATACTGCCCAGCCTGTGCCGTGCTCGTTAGCGGAATCCTCAGGACGGGCTGTCGAGCCCCAGGAAGCTCTACGCCGCCCCTATACCACTGATACGTCAGCGAGTCTCCCTCCGCCACTACTTGTAGCACGAGCGTATCTCCCACACAGAGCCGAAGTGTATCCGGAGGCTGCTGAAGGATTCTCGGAGGCTGCGCAACCGTGAAGGTAGAGTCACTCTCGTCGGCAACACCAGAGGCTATATGCACGACTCGTAGCCAGTAGTGCCCTGATGGCTGATTCGCCGGAACCGTCCACGCGTAAGCTGTCCCAGTCACTAAACCAATAGGGATCCAATTCCGGCGGTCTGAGCTGACCTCTATCCTGAACGTATCACCCGCAGTGACTCCTGCCGCCATCCACGAGATGCTGAGAGGAGAACCTGCACAAACCCGCTCCCCTCCCCGCGGCGCAAAGAGCGTCACGAGTGCCCGAGCATACTTCACTAAGAAGGCGTCCGTCCCGCCACCACCGTACCCACTCTGCAAGCCCTCCACTACTTGACAGAGAGCCGGAGAGTTCGTCTCCCCAGCGATGTAGAGATCACCACGGGCATCCGCCGCGGCAGCTAAGGGGCGCTCATCCAGCAGCGTCCCCGCAAAGCTACTGTACTGCAACTCCAGAGCCGACAAATCAGAGAAGACCGTGACAAACAGATCTTGTCCCCCTGCAAGGCCACGGCTATGGGCATCCTGGGTGAGCGGGAAGTTACCCGAGCGAGTCCAGCCAACCACTATCGGTGCATTGTTGTACTCCAAAACCACGCGCGGCTCCTCGTCACTGGTCCCGCCGAGATACGTAGAGTACAGTAACGCTGCCGTCCCTAAGCCGGAACTAGAAAGGCGCACGAGGAAGCCATCCGCACCTCCTGATAGCTGCTGCTGGAATCGGGGACCTGCCGCAGGAAAGTTGGACGAGCGCGTTGCGCCTGTCACCCACACTTCCCCATTGTCGCGGGCAACGATCCCTGTGGCATAGTCCTCCTGGCTACCACCGAGGAAGGTGGAGTACTGTAGCGTTGCACTCGTCGGACGGAACTTCGCGATGAAAGCATCCCGTGGACCCCCGTTGTAGTCCCGGTCGTACGGCCGATTCCCTGGATTCATAGGGGTCGGCACCGGGTGGTTGGGGAAGTTGGAAGACGAAGTCTCCCCACAGAGGTACGTGTAGCCTTCTACGTCGGTGAAAACAGCCCACGCCGTTTCGTTGTCGGAGCCACCCAAGTATGTAGAAAAGCTCAGCGACGCTCCCGTATTACTGAGGCCTGTCATGAAGACGTCCCAATTCCCTGCATAGGTCCGTTGGTGAGCAGCGGAGGTTGTCGGATAGTTGGAAGACTGCGTACGACCCGCTAGGACGACAATCCCATCGCGCCGCACGGCGCCAGTAACGGCGATCTCGTCACTGCTCCCCCCAATGTATGTCCCCCACCGCAACTGAGAGCCCTGAGGAGAGAGGCGGACGACGAATAGGTCGACTCCGCCCCGCAGAGACTGCTGGTAAGCATTCCGAACGGGAAAATCTGGAGAGTTCGTTGAGCCCCCAACGTAGATGTCCCCGTTTGCATCTGTGCCAATGACTGCCGGAAAATCAGCGCCGCTTCCACCGAGATATGTCGCGAATAGCAATCGCTGCAACGCACCATCGAGCTTCAGAACAACGACATCCGTCAGACCGTTGTACGTTGTGTCGTAGGCCCCCGGAGTCATGCGGAAAGAGAGCTCTTCAGCTTGGATGACAGTCAACATCGACCCATCTGCCAGCCGCTGAAGGGATGGGGCTCGCTCATCAGCACCAGAGCCGAGACAAGTTGCGTAGACAATCGGATCGATGACCAGCGGATAGCGGACATCGTACTCTCCAAGAGCAAAGCGGACGCGGAACTCACCATCGCCAAGGGACTCTACGACGAAGTTCACGGGAACTTCTCGGCGCTGCCCCTCAATGTCCTGGTAGGCTTGCAGGCCACCGTGGAGCAGCAAGCCTCCCTCCCCGACCAGCCGAAGCTCGCGACCCTGGAGAGCCAGCGCTGCCTGCTGAATGCCACGAAAGCGCAGACGAATGCGCTGAGGATCCGCTCCAGGCTGGACGATGAAATCATACCGTGGCCCCTCGGGCAGTGCCGAGAGGCGTAGGTTGATCCCTGGGTAGACCCCAATTAGCTCCACAATGCGTGCAACAGGAACGGAACTATACCAACCCCGCGGAGAAGAGCCTCGGAAGAAGTGCAACACTGCTGGTTCAAGGGCATGAGAGACAGCCATAGCGGGAGCCGCCCCCTCTAGCTCCATCCAGGCAACCTGGCCCCGTTGGCGAATGCTGCGCGGCTGTGGAACGCCATAACGGTCTACAGAAGCCTCCCGGACGTGCTGCTCGTAAACGTTGAAGACGAGCGCCGTTGGGGTTACCCCCAGAATAAGCCCGGGGCGGGAGTAGAGATACACGTATGGAGCTTCCCACTGTCCGCGGTTCTCAACAAACCCGTTGACCCAACGGAGAGGGAGCGCCCAGGCCCCAGCAGCCGTCAGTATGAGACTAGCAATTACGCCACTGCTCTGCCTCATGAATTCTCCCCAGGTGCTATTGCGACATTACTCATTGCCGAACCATTGCAGTCCTATCCCGAAGCTCCGCGATGGATGGGGGAAAGGACGGGCCAGATCGTCAAAGAGCCACTCCCGATACCCAAAGAGGGCTATCGGCAGGCCAGCAACTGAACTCCCTACTTCCACCCGATACTCGTACCGAGCCGTCACAGGAGCTGTAAACAGCGCGGCCCTCGAAGAGAGCTGCACGAAGCTACGAAAAGCGCTCGTTTCCCACCGAACCCCAACCCGCGCTGCAGCAGAGTAGCGCAAGCGGCGCCACCGCAGCTCATCGTTCCCGCGAATCCGGTAGTCCTGCGCGATGAGGAAGAAGAAGGTGCGAACCTCCGCTGTAAGCTCCCAGCGAAGTGCCCAGCGGTACCGGTAGGAAGCTCCGAGGAAGGGGCCGTGGAGGATAATGACCCGCTTCGTCGGTTGATAGCCAACGACGGGGTCGTCTGTATCCGGCGGATCGGCGTTATCAATCTCGTGCTTGCAGAAGTGGAGAAGCCCGCCATAGATCGTCCACGGCGAGCGCTTCCACAACACCACGAGCTGCTCTTCCCACCGAGCTCCGCGGGGGTTGAAGCCAATATCGTTGAGCGAATTGGCCTGCAAGAGGTGACTCGCTACTCCGAGCAGCCACAGACTATCCTGGAGTTGGCCGAGAGGAAGCGACACCCCCAGTACTATCGTCCATGCCCGCTCATCGTCGGCAGATTCGAATCCTCGATGCAGTCGAGCCGTTACGCTCCGGGGCGAGTACTCGTGGTACGACGTCACCAGCTCCTGTGCCAGCAGTCCACCGTAGGCACTTACAGCAACCGCTAGCCACCTCAGCATTGCTCGCACTGCAGCATCACTCCAAGTACGTGTAGCCGTAGAGTCCAGAGCGGTAGATAGCTAGGAACTCTCGTCCCTCCCGGAGCGAGATACGTCCTTCTTTGACGGCTGAGCTAACCCATGCCTCCATCGTACGCACCAGGCGCTTCGGAGCGAACTGGACGTATCCAAGTACGTCAGCGACGGTCTCTCCGTCCACCACGTGTTCAATGCGATACCCCTGCTCGTCCACGCGAATATGGACCGTGTTGGTATCCCCGAACAAGTTGTGCAGATCACCAAGAGTCTCCTGGTAGGCACCCACTAGGAAGACACCGACGTAGTAAGGCTCATCCGGCGCTAATTCATGGAGGGGCAGGTACGGTAGCAGACGCCGAGCACAAGAGAAGCGGTCTAGGCGGCCGTCGGAGTCGCATGTAATGTCCTGTAGCGTAGCAATCCGCGTGGGGCGCTCTGTTAAGCGATGGATCGGCATGACAGGGAAGAGCTGATCCACTGCCCACGCGTCAGGCAGCGACTGGAACAGAGAAAAGTTTGCGAAGTACTTGTCCGCCAGCATCCGAGGCAAGTATTGGAGCTCCTCTGGCGGATGCTTCATCTCAGAGCTCAGTTGGTAAACTCGGCGAGCGATTGTCCAGAAGAGCCGCTCTCCTACAGCACGCGTCCTTAGATCCACCAATCCTACGTTGAACAGCTCCAGCAGCTGCTCTCGGTACTGCTGCGCGTCGTGCCACGCCTCTAACATCGTGCGCGAGGTGAGGGTCTGCAAGAGGTCGTAGAGATCGTGCACAATGGGGTGCGTCTCCGGCCCTTCTGGCAAGGGTGCTGTCTCATCCCACTGTGGCAGGCTTGTCGCCTCAAGGATGTTGAAGATGAGCACAGAATGATGAGCTGCTAACGCACGCCCTGCCTCTGTGATGACGTGAGGATGCGGCAGGCCGCGTTGCGCTGACGCTTCAACGACAGCAGAGATGACGTCGTTAGCGTACTCCTGGATGGAGTAGTTCGCGCTGCTGGGGGCCGAAGAGCGCGTCCCATCGTAATCCACGCCCAGCCCTCCGCCGACATCTACATACTCGATCGGGTACCCCATGCAGCGCAACTGCACGTAGAACTGGCCAGCTTCCCGCAGCGCATTCTTGATGCGTCGGATGTTTGTGATCTGGCTCCCTAGGTGGAAGTGGATGAGTCGAATGCAAGAACCTAATCCTCGACTGCGGGCAAACTCCAGTGCCTCCAGGAGTTCGCTAGCATTGAGCCCAAACTTGCTCTGCTCGCCTCCTGACTCTTCCCACCGCCCGCTACCAGCACTGGCAAGCTTAATCCGAAAGCCCAGGTTCGGCTGAACGCGGAGTCGTTCAGCGATATCGGCAATCAAGTGGAGCTCGTTTGGCTTCTCCACGACGAGGAAGACCCGCTTGCCCATCTTCTGGGCCAAAAGGGCAAGCTCGATGAAGTCGCCGTCTTTGTAGCCATTGCAGATGATGAGTGCCTCTGGGTTATCCATGATCGCTAGCACTGCATGCAGCTCTGGCTTAGAGCCCGCCTCCAGCCCAACATTGAAATTCCGCCCATACCGAGCAATCTCCTCCACGACGGGACGCTGCTGATTGACCTTGATCGGGTAGACGTTGTAGTATCGGCCCTGATAGCCGTACTCCGCTGCTGCTCTCTGGAAACAGCTCCAGAGCTTCTCAATCCGATCGTCCAAGATGTCCAAGAAGCGAACCAGGACCGGCGGAGTGATATCCCGGAGGAGCAGCTCGTCCATCAGCTCTTTCAGGTCAACCGCTGCCTCGCGGTCTTTGCAGGGACGCACTACGACATTGCCCCGTTCATTGATGCCGAAGTACCCTGCTCCCCACCCGCTGATGTTGTAGAGCTCGGCGGCATCTTCGATGCTCCAGGGCTGCATGTACATGGTGGCCTCTCTCCGTTGAGCAGTCATGACGAACCAAGAATTGCTCCTCATCTCCGGTACCGCCCGAAGAGAGCGCTCATCTCTGCCAACCGCTCCCAATGGCGCGCATGAGGCATTCCAGGACTGAGGCGCCACCGCCAATTTCCTTGAGCCGTACCGGGGCGATTGATCTGCGCTTCTGCTCCGAGGCCGCAGATATCCTGGACAGGCACAACGACCAACCACGCCGCTGACTGGAGCGCCAGCCGGAGGAAGTCCCAATGTACACTCCTCGCGCTGACCGCATGTCCGCAGTACTGGGCAACGCTCTTCCGGACTGGCTCGGGAGCTTGCAAAAACCAACCGCGCACAGGTGGGGTGTCGTGAAGGCTAGTGTAGAGCACCGTATTCTCCCCGCAGGAGTGCGGTGCATGGGGATTGTAGGCCGGGTCTGGGAATGCAAAGAGGAGCACACGCATGCTGGGCAATCCTAGTCGGCAGCGCAGCAGCTCGACGTCTGGCGTGATCGTGCCTAAATCCTCTGGCAAGAAGGGCAGAGGCATCCACCGAGACTGGAACAGCTGAAAGAGCTCTTCGCTGGGGGTCGGCATCCAGCTACCCTCGGCAGCCGTCGAGGCCCCCGATCGCACCGCCCAGCAGGCCACATATCCTCGGAAGTGATCTAACCGAAGCCAGCGCACGTAGCGCAGCACGTGCGACACTCGCTCCATCCACCACTGGAAGCGCTCTGCACGGTGGACCTCCCAGCGATACAGCGGCTGCCCCCATAGCTGCCCCTGTGGGTTATAGACATCCGGCGGAGCTCCAGAGAGATACTCAGGACGCCCATCGGGCATGAGGAGGAAGCGCTCCGGACGCGCCCATACATCAGCGCTGTCATGTGCAACGAAGAGGGGCAGGTCTCCGATCAGCTCTACTCCCTGCTCCAAACACCAGGACCGCAGGCGCTCCATCTGGCGGAAGAAGAGAAACTGGACCCAGCGGTGGAATTCGAGCCGATTTGCGTGGCGGCGCCGGATCACTTCAAGCTGAGCTCCGCTCAGCCTTCTGTACTCCGGCGGCCATTCATACCACGGAGCCCCACGGAAGTGCTCCCGCAGCACAGCGAACAGCACCCACTCCTCCAACCAGGAGCCAGCGCGACTGCAGAACTCCTCGAAGTCTGCACTGTGATGCCGCCAGTAGGCAGAGCGCTCAAAGCAGCGAGCGAGGAACTCCATCCGCTCTACCGTCAGCGCAGCGTAGTCCACTTGGGGTGCGTAAGGCTGTAGGTGGGTCAAATCCTGGCGCCGGCAGAATCCCTCAGCATAGAGCTGCTCGGGACCGATCCAGAGCAGGTTACCAGCAAATGCAGACAAGGCGTTGTAAGGAGAATTGTCCAGCGCCGGCGTTGTCGGTCCCCAGGGCAGCAGTTGCCAGTATCGAACTCCTGCCCGAGCAAGCTGCTCAGCAAACCTATATGCCGATGGCCCTAAGTCCCCGATTCCCCAGCGAGAGGGTAGAGCGGGAATCGGCAACAGTACTCCCAAGCTCCGCGCCAGCTTAGTCATGCTGGCGGAAGAAGCTCTCTATGCAACCCACCACCGTCTCCTGCTGTGCCTCACTCAACTCCGGGTAGATCGGCAGCGCTAACACCTCCGCAGCCAGACGCTCAGAGACCGGGAACTGTTGAGGGCTATAACCCAACTCCCTGAAAGCCGGCTGCCGATGGAGAGGGACGGGGTAGTAGACCTCCGTTCCAACGCCGCGTTCGGCCAAATACTGCCGGAGTTCATCCCGACGGCGAGCCCGGATGACGTACTGGTGGTACACATGCGGTATCCCCGGAGCATCAGGATACAGCTCGGCTGGCAAGAGTACACGGTTGTTTGGGTCAAACTCCAGAATCCCTGGGCCCTCCGCCAAACCGGCTTGTCGAAAGAGCTCCGCATAACGATGGGCGAGTGTACAGCGGCGCTGGTTCCATTCCGATAGGTAGGCCAACTTCACTCGAAGGATGGCTGCCTGGAACGCGTCCATGCGGAAATTCCCACCAATTACCGCGTGAAGGTACCGCTGCTCCATGCCGTGATTTCGCAGCAACCGCAAGTACGTGGCGAACTCTCCACTACGGGTGACCACCATCCCCGAATCCCCACAGGCACCGAGATTCTTGGTCGGATAGAACGAGATGGCTGCACAGAGCCCAAAGCTGCCAACCCCACGACCGTCTGCGTAGCACGCCCCAAATGCCTGAGCAGCATCTTCTACGAGCGCGATGCCATGGGCTTCGCAAAGGCGCTGCAGCTCCTCTACCTCTGGAGCAATCTGCCCATAGAGGTGGACGACGATCACTGCCTTCGTCCGTCGGCTTATCACCCGCTCTACGGCCTCTGCCTGTAGCCCAAACCCCCGAGGTTCAACGTCCGCGAAGAGAGGTCGCGCATGGAGCCTAGCCACGACTCCAGCCGTGGCGAAGAAGGTCCAAGTTGGCACGATCACCTCATCCCCAGGGCCAACTCCGATCCCCATCAGAGCAATCAAGAGCGCATCCGTCCCGCTCGACACCCCGACAGCGTGTGGGATTTGCAAATACTCCTGGCAAGCTCGCTCAAACGCCTCTACTTCCGCTCCGAGCACAAACTGATGCGTCTGCAGCACCCGTTCTATCGCCTGGACAAGCTCGTGCCGCAACAGCTCGTGCTGAGCTGAAAGGTCCAGGAAGGGAACCTGCATACCGCTCCTCACGGCTGCACCGAGGAGAGTAGGCTATCAACCGCCACCCATGTCCCACTACGGAGTGCCTCCTGGATAGCGAATGTCGCCAACGTCACAGCCCGCAACTGCTCGTAGGGAATTGGGAATGGGGCTCTCGTACGGAGTGCCTCTACGAACTGGTGTATTTCCTCCCGATGCCCCTTCGAACCATCATAGCGGCGGAGTTTTCGGCGTCGACCATCGAAGAACTCTACACTCCGGAAGTCCTCCATCCGGGCCACTCTGCCCTGGCAAAAGACCTCACAGAACTCCTTGCCAACGGCTGACGGGCCAGTCGTCAAGTACTGTAGCACCCCTATAGACCCATCGCGGAACCGGAGGATGGTGCTAACACACTCCCCGGCATCTGGTGCTGGGAGCCGAACCGCCGAGGCTGCCACGGCGTCCGGAAGCGAGTCTGTGAGGAACACCATGCAGTCCACAAAGTGGCATGCCTCACCCAGAATACGCCCCCCTTGACGCGGATCACGCAACCAGTGCGTTGCAGGGAGGGCGCCAGCGTTGACCCGGTAGAGGATACTCAGCGGCTCCACTCGGTCTGCGAAGAACGCTTTGATATCACGCAGCGGAGCGCTGAACCGACGGTTGAATCCAACCATGATCGCTCCTCCATGCTCCGCCAGCGTCTGCTCCACAAGCCGTAGCTGCTCCAGCGTGATTGCCAGCGGCTTCTCAACGAAGATTGGCTTGCCTGCCCGCAGCGCCTCCACAACGTAGTCAGCATGCGTGTCATGGCGCGTTGCGCAGACAACTGCCTCCACTTCAGGATTCGCGATGACCTGAGCTCCACTCGTCGTTGCTACACGGAAACCGAACCGCTCCCCTACCGCACGAGCAGACGCTGGGGTGGCTGTGGCGACAGCTACAAACTCCACCCCGGCCTCTCGAAGCGCCGGTAGAAGGTGAGCCTGGGCGAAGCTTCCAGCACCAATCACCCCGATGCGAGGTCTGGCCGCGGAGGATCTCGGTGGACGAAGCACGACCTCTGGAGCCCGCTCCTCTTGAGCTACCTGCGGATACTCCAACAGAATGCCGATGACCCGTTCCTGACCAGGATGGGTCAGTAACTCGTAGGCTTCCGTTGCCCGGTGAATTGGGAACCGATGTGTTGTCAGCGGTTCCGTGCTTACCTGCCCCGATTTGAGGAATTGCAGGAAAGCTTCCATGTTGCGCTGCTCGGTCCAGCGCACGTAAGCGATCGGGTAATCGTTCCCCTGCTCCTCGTAGAATGGGTCGTAGCGGCCAGGTCCGTAGCTGGTGGCAATGCGGAGCTCCAACTCCTTCTCGTAGAAAGGCTGCCTTGGGACATCCATCCCTACGGCCCCTACGACGACCAGCCGACCACGCTTGCGGAGGGTAGCAATCCCAAGCTCCAGAGGCTCGTTCGAGGAAGTCCCTGCCGTTATGATGACAGCATCCACCCCGATACCGAAACTCCACCGCTCTACATCGGCCACCGACTCCCAACTGCTCAGGAAGGCCCTCTCACAGCCTACCGCAAGGGCCGTGGCGAAGGTAGCTGGATCTCGGTCCATTCCAATAACGCGACAGCCTGCGGCCCGCAGAAGCTGGACTGTCAGCAATCCCAGTAACCCCAGGCCGATGACAAGGACTCGTTCACCGAGCTGCACTGCAGCCCGCCGTACGCCGTTGAGGGCAATGGCACCGACAGCCGCATAAGCTGCTGCTTCCAACGGGACCCCCTCGGGAACAGGAACGACGAGCCGCCTTGGGACGGTGACGTACTCTGCGTGGACAGCGTAGCCAGCCCCCGCGCAGGCAACACGGTCTCCAGGCGCAAACTCCGGTACCCGCGACTCTACAACGACACCGGCAACGCTATAGCCCAGCGGCTTGTAAGCCTCCAACCGCGCCTTGACCTTCTCCAGCGTCGCTGATAGTCCTTCGCGCCGAATGGAATGCAGGACCTGGCGGACAAGGTCTGGGCGTTCCCACGCTTTCCGTAGCAACGAGGCCCGAGCCGTCTGGACACTCGTCCGCTCCGTTCCTGAGCTGATGAGGGAGAAGGCTGTCCGAACCAATACTCCTTCAGGCACACACTCCGGTGGGGGTACTTCAGCAACTTGGATTTCGCCTGTCCGCTGGTGCTGCAGGACTTGGAGCATCCGCAGGGTGACAGTATACTCAGGAGCTGTAGCGCAGCTTCTGCCGAATCCGCTTCTCCGACATCTGGCGGATGAACGTAATCCGGGCCCGCCGGACACGTCCGCGCCGTAGTACGGTAACGCTCTCCACTACCGGGGCGTAGAGCGGGAAGATCCTCTCTACCCCGACGCCATGCGAGACCTTCCGCACACAGAAGGTTGTACTTGGCCCTTGTCCCCGCTTGTACATTACAATGCCCTGGAAGTGCTGGATCCGCTCCTTATCCCCTTCCACGACACGAACGGCAACGTCTACGTAATCGCCAGGCCTGAAGTCATCGATCTTCGCCTGCTCACCAGAAGCCGCTCGCCGCAATTCCTCAGCCTCGGCTTTCAGCATCTCCTCGACCATCAGCAGCTTTGGGGATGGCATCGCCGCCTCTCCGCTGGACAACCTCTCTAAAGCTCGCAAAATTACGTTCTGTCAGCTCCAGTCCTTCACTGGTACAAGCTGTACCGTTGCCGCAGCCGCTGGAACTCCTCTAGCCCTTTCTCCAGCCATTCCCGCAGGCTCCCGCCTCGACACAGTGCCCTTAAAGCCGCTTCGCTTCCCAAGATTTTCCGGAGCATGTCTTGGGCTTTCGGCGTCAGCTGCTGGCAAAGCTGTGGGAATTGCTGCCATAAAGCCTCCAGGAGCACCACGAATGCCTCCAGGAACCGAGCCTCTGCAGAGGGCCTAGGGGCAAAGAATATCCCATGACACTCCTGCCGTGCGTATGGCCCCGCACCTGGAACGAAGTGTCCAGTCCCTACGACTACTCCAAGTTCTGCCATCCTCTGGCGTACACGCTCTACAACTGCTCCCGCTGGGAATCTCGGAGCCCCCAAGTACTGGAACGGGGTGGCCGTTCCAATACCAATGCTCCAGAGCCCGATTTCGCCGAGAATGCCTGTCACGAGCATCGCCCGTGCTGCAGTGGGCGTAGGGACATTTGGGGAAGGGGGGAACCACGGGAGGCCGGTGTCCTCCCAGACCATCTGGCGTCTCCATCCCCGGAGAGGGATCACCTCCAAGGAACAACGCCGAAGAGTTCTGTGGGAATTAGATGGCAGCCATCCTTCAGCGTTGAGCATACGCGCCAGCTCCCCTAGCGTACACCCGTGCCGGTAAGGAATTGGGAGCATGCCCACAAACGAGCGGTATGCTGTGTCCAACACGGCCCCCTCCACGACGATTCCTCCAAGCGGATTGGGGCGATCCAACACGTAGACCGGCACGCCGCGCTCTGCACATGCATCCATGACCAGCACAAGTGTGCTGAGGTAGGTGAACGGGCGAATTCCGACATCCTGGAGATCTACAATCACGCCCTCCACCCCGCGGAAGAGCTCTGCCGAGGGACGGCGGCGAGGTCCGTAGAGGGAGTACACCGGAAGCCCTAAAATCGTATCGTCTTGGACTGGAACACCAGCTGGGACCGTACCCCAGAAGCCGTGCTCAGGTGCCCATACTGCAACGACACGGAAGTGCTGCACTAGCAGTTCCAGGCTCAAGCGGCCATCGGGTAGTCGCGCCGCAGCATGTGTTAGCACTGCTACTCCTTTTCCTCGAAGGCGCTCAGCATGCGAGGCAACGAAGCGCTCTACTCCTAATTCCACCACCGGCGCTGCCCATCCTATTATGGCCCCCCACAGTGCAATCCCCACCAACAAGCCTCTCGCCATTAGGCGCGTGGATGGAAGGTCCGGTGAACCTCCTGAACGTAGTAGCGATCCACGTGTGTGTAGAGCTGCGTTGTGGTGATATGAGCGTGCCCTAGCATCTCCTGGACCGCCCGTAGATCTGCCCCTCCTTCCAGCAGATGCGTAGCGAAGCTGTGACGAAGGGTATGGGGGTGGACTCGGCGCTGGATACCGGCTTGACGGGCCGCCGACTCCACAATCTTCCATACTGCCATGCGTGATAGCCGTCCCCCACGCGAGTTCAAGAAGAGCAAGTCCGTCGGACGTCGGAGGAAGAGCGGACGGGCCTCCCGACAGTACCGCTCTACCCACCCCAAGGCTAGCCGTCCAATCGGGACAAACCGCTCCTTAGCTCCCTTCCCCCAGACGCGCAGTAGTCCCTGGTCAGCCAACGCGTCCCCAATCCGAAGAGCGCACAGCTCTGATACTCGCAGTCCACAGCCGTAGAGGACTTCTAAGATTGCCCGGTCGCGGAGTCCACGAGGCGTTTGAGTATCCGGTTGGCACAACAACCGTTCCACCTCGGGGATGCTCAACACTTCCGGCAACGCTCGCTGCCGGTGCGGGAGTTTGATGTCCTCTGTTGGATCCTCCTCCACAGTCCCCACAAGCACGAGGAAGCGAAAGAGCGATCGGAGAGCCGCTACACACTGCGCGATTGACGCTGGCTCAAGCCCGTGTTGTTGAAGCGTCGCCAAGAAGGCCTGAACGTGCGCTGATCCTACAGCTGCAATCTCTCCAACTCCCTGGCTCTGGACGAAATCCCAGAACGCGCGGATATGGCGGAGGTAAGCGCTGACGGAGTTCTCCGCCAGCCCTCGCTCAAAGCGGAGATGGACGGTGAACTCTTTCAGCCATAAAGGCTCACAAGAGAGCTGCGGGCTGTGCCGTAGCCGCCCCATAGCTCACCCGTCGATGCTGGATTCCTACCATGCCTTCGACGAGAGCATCTCGAACCTTCTGCAGCTCGTGGAAACTCAGAGGACTCTCGTCAAGCTGCCCATCCACGATACGCTCTCGGATGACCTCATCCAAAGCGGCCGCCAACCGGTCGGGTTCCTGCGACGGCAGCGCATGGGTCAGCGCTTCTGCAGCGTCGGCTAACATGAGAATAGCAGCTTCCTTGGTTTGTGGCTTTGGCCCAAAGTAGCGGAAGTCCTCTTCCGATGGTGGTGGCTCGCCGCGTTGACGCGCTTGTTCCACAGCCTTCTGCCAGAAGGCGCGGATTAGCATCGTACCGTGGTGCTGTGGGATAAAGTCCACAATCTGAGGCGGTAGCCCGTAGCTTCGGGCAAGATCTATGCCCTCGGTAACATGCTCTCGGATAATGGCTGCACTCTTCTTTGGTGGGAGCCGCTCGTGCTTGTTGTCGAGCCCGATTTGGTTCTCCGCAAAATACTCCGGCTTGGTCAGTTTGCCGATGTCATGGAAGTACGCCCCTACCCGTACTAAAAGGGCCCGAGCCCCAATCGCCCGAGCCGCATGCTCAGCTAAGCGGGCCACATTGAGCGTATGCTGATACGTCCCTGGTGCCTTGCGCTGGAGCTCCTGCAGCAGAGGGTGCTCCAAAGAGCTGTACTCCAGCAAGCGCATGTCGGTAACGATGTTGAACGTCCGCTCCAGTAGCAGGAGGATGCCGAACGTTAACACTGGCGACAGCCCTGCATTAGCCGCAACGAAACCACACCGCAAGAGCACGTCTTCCAAGCTGCGTCCCTGCGCTATACCCAAAACCACAGCGGCCGTACCAATCCCGAGGGCAATGAAGAACAGCGAGCGGAACAGTTGGCGACGGCTCTCTAAGTCCCGGACCGTGTAAGCTGCCAGCATGCCGCCGAGCATGAGGGCCAGCCCCGTGGAATAGTCTCCATTCCGCACACCGGCGACAAGCAACGCAGCCGTGACCGTCGTGTAGAAGGCCGTTCGCGAATCCAGCAGAATTGCCACCAGCATGGATAGCGCTGGGACGACGATGAGGTACTCCAGCGGCAGATCGCTCTTGGCCACGCGAGAGAGCCAAGCAAGGGCTGCGATGGCCACTAGCCCTACGGCCAGCCCGGCTAATTGCAGCGCGTCCCGGAGGATTCGAGGGCGCAGAAACCCTAAGTAGACAAACAGCACCGAGCAGATTAGCGCAGCATGTCCGAAGCTACCCATGAGCGTTGAGAGCGTGACACGGCGTTCTCTCTGCAGCAGTCGCGCATTCGCATACGAAGCCAGCTTAGCCACCGTTGTGTCCGTGATGACATCCCCAGGAGCAACGATGAGCTCGCCCTCCCGAACGACTCCCCATGTCCGCGGGATGGACTGCCGAACTGCCCACCGGAGAGAGTCTGTAAGCTTCTCGTTGTAGACCAGTGTAGGACGGAAGGCCTTCTGGACGACCTCAGCCACCAACCGTTCCAGCTCCGGCGGACTGTATCGGCGGACGAGAGTCCTCAAAAGTGCGCTGCCTTCAGCGGAGTCCAATACTTGCCCAAGCGGTAGGGTCGTCCACACCGTCGGATGCTGCCAGAGCGTAATCCACGGCGTGGGAATCTGCCCCTTTGGGCGGTCTATCACTTCCCATCCGGCAACCTCACGGAAAACTCGCTCTGCAATGCGCTGAAGCATCTCCAACTGTTCGCCACCCCATTGCTCAGCCCCCACCGAACCCTCCGACAGAGAAGGCACACGACGCAGGCTATCAACGACGAGTGCTATCCGACCGTACCACTCACTACGTGCGTTGGAGAGAGGGACAAACACTGGGGCCACACTGTCAAGAGCCCGTCGGACTTCTTGCTCGTAGACTTCTGTAGGCTTGCGCACAACGAAGCTGTACTCAGCCTGCACCACAGGCCCACGCCAGCGTGTACCCACAAGCTCCCACTGCGGGACCCACTGCGGCGGCACTTCCTCGGTCCACCATGGAAAGAAGAGTCCACAGAGGAGAACGGTGGCCCCAATAATCGCTACTCGGAGCCCAACGGAGAAACGGATGCCCTCCCCCTCCTCGGTCGTCCGCAGCCGCTGCTGCAAGCGTGCAAAGAGGGTCGGAGTTGCCATTGAATCCCCTAACGGTCCGTTGCTGCAGTTAGGACGCAGCCTCAGCACCCTTCGTGCACTCTGAAGCCGAAGCTCGTAGCTCTCTCCATAAAGCCCGTACGAGAGACGGCAAGCGACCTTCGCTGATGAAGCATCGCAGTTGGTCCCCCAAGCTCCAGAGACGCACTGGAGCTCCCTCGTGCTGCTGTTGCCCACAGAGCTGGATAAGTCGGGCAATCTGCTGCTGAGTCCCGTAGAGTACCGTAACAAGCCCCCCAACCTCTTGCGGGGTAGAGTAGGGGACGTCGGAACTACAGAGCACGACTGTCCGCTCCGGCTCGTCCCAACGCAGGAAGAGGGAGCTGCCGTCAATCGCATGGAGGCGCAGCTCTGTGGACATCTGCTCGGGTGGTAACGCAAGTAGGTATACGCGTTCCCGAATGACTATCATCGGCACCATCCGACCCGGTAGCTCCGAGACGATCGTCTCCCCGGCCTCTGGGGTAAAGGCCGAACGGAACCGAAGGCGGAGCTTCCATTGGCGGGCGAACTCCACCATCCGAGGGTAGAGCAGGCGCAATCCTGCCCTAGCAACCCGGAGAGCCTGCGTGTACGACATCTGGGGCACCAGTGCGGCTTCCGTTACTAGGGCTGGATCGCATTCCCGAATACCTGCAACATCGGTCCAGAACGTGACCTCCTCCGCCCCCGTCAGCATTGCCAAGAGAACCGCCGTCAGAGCAGAACTCTCTTGCCCCATCGTCGTGAGCCGCCCCTCTATCGAGCGGCCAATGAAGCCCTGCGTCAGCACCACTTGACCAGGCCGGAGAAGCGGCACAAGGTGCTGGTGGACAGCAGCCCGCGTTGGCTCCAGTAGTGGCTGTGCCGCACCATGCTGGGAATCCGTTCGGATGAGCTCGGGGGCATCAATGCAGATGGGATCAATACCGCTCCCACGGAGGAAGGCAGCTACAAGTGCCGAAGCCCACATCTCCCCAAAGCTCCGTACGGCATCGAGGGCCCGCGGCGTAAGCTCGCCTGTGACAGCGATCCCTTGGAGGTAACCTTCAAGCCTCTGGGCACTCCTATCCAAATACTCCTGGAACCCTGAGCACTTAGAGCCCAAGAGCCGCGCTGCTAACTCTCGATGGTGTTCCAGCACCTGGGCTGCCATTGCCAGAGCTTCCGCTCCTCTGCCGGCCTCTGCGGTGAACGCTGCCTGTTCCAGTTGTCGCGTGACTCGACCTAACGCTGAAACAATCAGCAGCAATGGCCGCCCCCGCCTCAGTCCCTCCCGTAGACGCTGCACCATTGCGGCAAATCCCTCCGGCAGCCGAAGCACTGCCCCGCCGAACTTGTAGACCAGTGGAGCAACCTCGCTCATCGCCTCCTTTTTCCTACGCGTTACGGCAAAATTAGAAGCCAGACTAAACCTATTGTCATGCCCTCCACTCAAACAGCACGGCGTCGATGTTCCAGAGTGAAAGGAGCCACTAATGAAAGTCAAGCTGTGGCAGCTCATCGTGCTGGGGCTTGGAGCGCTCCTGCCGACAGCAGCTCAGCAACAACTCACAGCTGCCGAGAAGCGCTGGAACCGCTTGATGGAACGCCTCCAGCAAGCGTTAGAGCTGACCCCCCAGCAGCAAGAGCAGCTCCGAAATCTCTTTCACGAATACCGAGAACGACGTCCTCGAGAGCGTCAGGCCTTCCGGGAAAAGCTCGCTAGCATCTTAACGCCAGAACAGCGGGAGAAGCTCCAGCGACTGATCAAAGAGCACCGCCAGCAGCGGCGCCAACGTCTACAGGAACGGTAAGAAGAACTCACTTAAGCGGTGGCTATCCCCCACTCCCGAAGGTGACAGCGTCACTGTTGGGAGGAGGTAGGGGGTATGAACTCGCTGTCTTCCACTGCGGGGTTGAGCTGGTAAGCATTCTCGAAGTGTAGCGCCCCCCAAGGACTGTCTACCTGGACGTGTTTCGGAAGGCGTAACCCATCCACCTGCATGTACTCGCTGTACACCTCCGTCAGCGGCTGATCGCCGTGGGCTGTAGGCTCCATCTTCTCCGCCCGCTCCAGCAAGTAGGAGCTAGCGTTGAAGTAGTATAGGTGCTCTCCCCCATACGGCGCCTCTGCCCGCAGCACGATTTGGTCTCCCCTCTTACCCAGCACTTCACACCGAAAGCCCAACTTGGGGAGATACGCGACGTAGAACGGATGCGCCTGCAGGAGCTCCTTCTCACGCTCTCGTCCCGATACCTCGCTCCTCACACCACTGGCCTCAACCCAGACGTTGCTCCCGTCGGACCAGCTCCGCTGCACAAAGTATGGCGTCTTCAGCTGGGCAGCGCTCTTGTTCGGTGCCTTCCAACTCCGCTCGAACTCTCCTTCAATCGTCATCCCGCTGACCTGCACCCGAACCCGCCCTTGCTGGCGCAGAGACTGGAGTGCTTCTAACTTCGTGCTCCCACCAACCGCTGCCACGTAGCGCCGAAGCAGCTCTTCCACAGACATCTCAACTGGCTGATACACCGGTGCTGGCTGTAGTTCCTGCGTGTACTCATAGACCTTCGCGATCGCTTGTAACTGCGGCAGAACTTTTGGATCCCCGACGACGACTACACGTAGACCCATTGGCTGCAGATACTTTTCGGCCACATTCCGCACTTGCCACGGAGAAATGTCCAGGATGCGATTCGGATAGAGCCGCAAGTGGTCCTTGGTCAAACCGTAGAGGTCCGCTCGCTGGAGGAGCGAGGCTATGAATTCCGGTGATTCGAACGAGCGGAGGTATGTACCCACCATTGCCTGCTTGATTCGGTTGAGCTCCTCCTCAGTCGGTGGATACTCCCTAATCTGCTCCAACTCATGCTGAATCACTCGGAGTGCAGAGTCTGTGACAGGCGTCCGAACATCTGCTCCCAGGGCCAGCCGGTTGATGTACTTCGCTTCTGTCTGGAAGGCAAACGGGGCATACGTGTAGGCATAGGTTTCGCGCAGGCTCCGAAAGAGGCGGCCGCCGAATCCCGAACCGAGCAGCTCCGCCAGCACCTCTAGCGCTTCGTAGTCAGGATGGGCAAAAGGTACAGTCGCAGCAGTCACCACAATGCTCGATTGGACTGAACCTGGACGAGCGATGAAGTAGATGCCGTTTGGCATCGGCGCTACTGCAGGGAAGGAACGCTCTTTGACCTCCCCGCGCTTTTTCCATTGTCCAAAGGCCTGGCGCAAAAGCGGCAGTATCTCTGCCTCTCGGACATCCCCAACGACAGCGAGAGTCGCATTACGTGGGTGGTAGTACTGCTCATGGAAGCGGCGTAGGTCTCGCGCTCGAATCTGCTCAACGCTCTGTTCCGTGCGGCGGCGAGCATACGGGTGCTCCTCTCCATAGACAACTTTTCGCGCCATTGCCTGCGCTAATGACCCCGGTCGAGCCCGCTCCTGGCGAATTTCTGAGATCACTTGTGGACGCAGCTTCTGAAGTTCCTCCTCCGGAAAGGTCGGGCGCTGCACGACGTCGGCGAAGATTTCTAGTACAAGCCGTAGGTGCTTCTTCAGCGTCGAGGCCGTCACACTCGTGAAATCCCCAGCTGAGGAGGCCCGCAGTGTCGCCCCAACACTGTCAATAGCAGCAGCAATCTGCTGAGCAGAACGCTTACCAGCCCCCTTGGTTAACATGAGGGCCGTCAGGTGTGCAACCCCAGGGATGTCGTCACTCGCATCCCCTGCGTTGATCTGTAGGCGTAGTGTGACCGTGGGCTGCTCGTGATCTTCTATGAGGAAGACCTTGAGCCCGTTAGGAAGCTGGAACTCTTTGTGCTCCGGGAAGCGGAACTCCTTCGCTGGTAAAGGCTCTGGTGGTTTGCTCCAATTCTTCTGCTGTGCGGCAGCATAGCTCAGTGCATGCAAGGCTATAAGCAGTAGCCATGGGTACAGTCGTCGGGAAAGCATGGCTCCTCCTCCTGCGCGCTGAACCTCTACGGCTGGGTTTGAGCCGGCAAGTACGTCAGAACGACACGATCGCTCGTGAAGTACTTCCGCGCCACTCGCTGAATGTCCTCACGAGTCACCTGCAAGTAGCGCTCCAGTTCTGTATTGATGAGATTGGCGTCGCCGAAAGTAGCCCAGTAGGACGCTAGAGAGAGTGCCTTCGAAAGGGCTTCCTTCTTGCCCATGACGAAGCGAGCCTCCCGTATGTTCCGAGCTTTCTGGAACTCCGCGTCCGTTACACCCTCACGCTGGACCCGTTCTATCGTCGCCAGCAGCTCACGCTCAACATCTGCAATGGGCTTCTCCGGCGCCGCCAATCCAATCGCAATGATAGCCCCTGCATACTGCAAGTCGTAGTAAAAGGCCGATGCTTGTGCTGCCACCTGGGTTTCATCAACCAAACGGCGGTAGAGTCGGGAGCTCTCGCCCTCCGAGAGGATGTCCATCAGCATCTCCAACGCATAGGCATCTGGATGCCCTTTCTCCGGTCCCCGCCATCCAATAAAGACAGCAGGTTGTGGAGCCTTCTTGTCGTACACGGTGTCCCGCTGCTCGCCTGCCATCATTCGTGGCAACTCAAACCGGAACGGTGGGAGCTCTGGCCCTCGGGGATACTGCCCGAAGTACGTCTCCACTAGCTGCCGCGCTTGCTGAGGATCTATGTCTCCGACGATAACCAGCACGGCATTGTTTGGCTGGTAGTAGCGATTGTAGAACCCCACGAACTCCTCAATCCGAGCACTGTCTATGTGCTGAGCAGAGCCAATGGGAGTCCACCCATACGGCGAACCGGCGAAGAGTCTACCGAAGAGCTTCTCCATCCAGCCGCCGTAAGGGCTATTGTCGTACCGCATCTTGCGCTCTTCCTTGACCACCCCACGCTGAGTCTCCACGCCCACACTGTCTATCCGCAAGCGGCGCATCCGCTCGGCTTCGATCCAGAGCGCCAGCGGCAGTTGGTGCAATGGCAGTTGGAAGTAGTACACCGTAGCATCGAATGTTGTGAACGCGTTCAGCATACCGCCGGCCTCCTGGATATACTTGTCAATCGTTGCCCGAGGGATATGCTCGGTCCCCTCGAACATGAGGTGCTCGAAGAAGTGCGCAAAGCCTGTGCGCTGCGGCTCCTCGTTGCGCGATCCTACCTTGTAGTAGAGCACCGTCGCTACAACAGGGGCAGAAGTATCCCGCTGGAGAATCACATGGAGGCCATTGGCAAGCGTGAATTCTATGAACCGCACTGGATAGAAACTCCGTTGTGCCCAACTGATGCCAGCAAGTAGCAAGATTCCTGCACCGACCCAGCCCTTCATCCTCTCATCCCCTCCCTTCGAGATGACAGCTCAACAGGAGCCGTTGACGAACGACGATTCCCTTTCATGACACCAGCTCTTCGGAACGCTGCTAGTGCAAGCAAGACAAGGCTCCAGACCATTGCGGCTTGCGGGATGACATCACCGATACTCGCGTAGAGACTCTCCACTCGGTACATCGGAAGTGTAACTGGAAGGGCCGTAGCGCGGTACTGTGGTAGTTCGCCGCCTACCTCCCCTGTCGGCAAGATAGCAGCTGTAATCCCGCTATTAGCGCACCGCAGGATTGGCCGGCGGGTCTCTATTGCCCGCACACGCGCAATAGCGAAGTGTTGTGCAGGCCCTGGGGTACCGTCGAACCATGCGTCGTTGCTGAGTACAACCAGTATGTCACTACCTCGCTGGATGTAAGCCCGCACAAAGTCGGGGAAGATGGACTCGATACAGATTGCCACCCCCAGGGTTACGGTGTCGGCTGCCCGAGGCAACTTCATTACCTCCTGCCGCTCTCCCTTTGCCCAGGCAGAGATTCCGACTCCCCACTCCACCAGCTGAGTCAGTCCCCCAAAGAGCTCGGCATATGGGAAGCGCTCAGCAAACGGCGTCAGCCGAACCTTACGATGCACTCCTGCAAGCTCCCCAAAGGAGGTCAGCAGAAAAGCAGCGTTGTAGGCAGAGTAGGCACGAGACGAATCCCATGGCAAGCGTCGGGCCAGCGGAGAAGCCTTGCTAACAGGGTAGACCTGCATCTCCGCAAACCCACTCAGCAAAGCAACTCCGTGCTGCCGTACCCATGCACCCAAAGCATCCCACAGCCATCGGTACTCCGGAAGAGTCACTGGGACAGGGATTGCCGTCTCATTCCACACGACCAACTCCGCTTTAAAGCGCTGCAGGACGCTATCCGCTAGCCGCTGCTGCAACCAGACTTGCTCAGCCGCTGTCTGCTCCCACTTAGCCCAGGGATTGAAGTCCGGCTGTACGAGGACGGCTCGGAGCACACCCGTCGGCTGCAACGCTCGCAGTCCTTCCAAGCGGAGTCCGCCGTAGAGCATCGGCAATACGACAACACCACCGCAGAGAGCACCCCATGCCCATACCTGCTGCTGGCGAATGAGCTGCCAGAGCGATAGTCCCTGCCGGCGTGCTTCTCCCCAGAGCTGGAGCACTCTGTAGAGGGCAACGTTTGCCCAAAGCACCAGGAAGCTGGCTCCCCAAATCCCACCCAGATCGGCAACCTGAATCCAGTACAAGTTGCCGACCTGTGTGTACCCAATCGACAGCCACGGATAGCCGATCTCCCCAAGACTGTGGAGCCACTCAAAGCCCGTCCATATGAACGGAAAGCCCACCACCATCCACTGGGCCGAAGTCCGCTGAGCAAGCCACCAAGCCGCCGTCAGCGGTACCAGGAAGAAGAGTGGATGTCCCAGCCACAGGAGCAATCCGGCAACGAGCAAGTACGGATCCGCCTCTGGCTGCCAACTGCTGACCCACCAGTTTGCGACCCCATGGAAGCAGAACCCGAAAAGGTATCCCGCTGTCAGCAACCGGCGCAACGGCAACGATGCTGACAAGACCCATAGCAATGGGACAAAGGCCCCGAAGGCCAAGCCGCCGAAGGGAAGCGGAGGGAAGGCAATACCGCAGAGGAGCCCAGAGAGCGCCGCGGCAGCATAGTATTGGCGAAGCGGTACCTGCATTGGTTGGCTAGGGCCCTGCATGGACACGGGGCTGTATCGTCTGCAACCCGCCTCTCGGGAAGTCCCTAGTGTCGGCCATCTACCCCGGCAACGGAGAGCACCTAGAGCAATGAGAACTGCGCTCACCCCGTAAGGACTAGCAGCACTGCGGGATCAGAGGTAATCCCTTCTACCCTCGCACAGCTCCTACTAGCAATACGGCCTGTCCTGCCGCTTGGAGACCTGCGAAGGACACCCTGCAAACCGGTCTTACAGCTCCCTAGGTGCATGCCAAAGCTGCATGCAGAGACGAGCGTACTGTAAGAGCCGCACATCCGCTCCATACGGCGCCTGGAGTTGCATCCCAATCGGGAGCCCTTCGGAAGTCTGGCCTGCGGGCAGACTCATTGCTGGAATCCCAGCCAGGTTTGCCGAGACCGTCAGCAGGTCGGCTAAGTACATAGCCACGGGGTCCTGGAGCCGCTCGCCCAACCGGAATGGTGGAACCGGCGATGTTGGCAAGAAGAGGGCATGGACCTGGGTAAAGGCCCGAGCATACGCCTCTGCTATGAGGCGACGAGCCTTCAGGGCCTTGCGGTAGTACGCATCGTAGTAGCCAGCAGAGAGCACGTAGGTGCCTACCATGATACGCCGCTTGACTTCGGCGCCGAAACCGGCCGTTCGGGTCGCCGCGATGATGTCTTCCCCCTCTGGTACCGTCGCTCGAAAGCCATAACGAATCCCGTCGTAGCGCGCTAAGTTAGAGGAGGCCTCTGCCGTCGCCACGATGTAGTAAGTCGGTACCCACACATCACTGTAAGGCAGCTCCACTGTTACTAGGCGCACCCCTGCAGAGCGCAGCCGCTCTACGCAGTGCTCGTAGGATGCCATCACCTCCGGATGGCAGCCCCGAAGTGTCTCCTCCGGCAGAAGTCCAATAACCAGTTCTCCTATGGGCGCCTCCAATTCCCGCAGGGCTTGTGTTGGGAGCTCAGGAAGGCTCGTTGCGTCGTGCGGATCATGACCGGAGACAACATCCAATACAGCGGCGATGTCTTCCAACACGTTGGCGAAGATGCCAATCTGATCCAGCGAAGAGGCAAATGCCACCAGTCCGTAGCGGGAGATTCGGCCATAGCTCGGTTTCAGGCCAAGCACACCGCAGAAAGCCGCCGGCTGCCGTACTGACCCTCCCGTATCCGACCCCAACGCAACGTGGCACATACTAGCCGCAACAGCAACCGCCGAGCCTCCTGACGATCCGCCTGGGACATACGCAGGATTGCGTGGATGGCGCACTGGCCCAAACGCAGAGTACTCGTTGGACGAGCCCATCGCGAACTCGTCCAGGTTCGTCTTGCCAATGATGATGGCACCTGCTTCCTTAAGGCGAGCCACGGCCGTGGCATCATAGACAGGCACGAAGTTCTCCAGGATTCGGGAGGCACACGTGGTCCGGATACCAGCCGTTGAGATGTTGTCCTTGATAGCTACGACACAGCCTTCCAACGGACGAGGCTGACCTGCATCGAAGCGGGCATCAGATTCCTCAGCTGCCTGAAGAGCCTCTTCAGCTGAGACCGTGATGAAGGCGTTGAGGTCTCGCTGCCGATCAATTCGCTGGAGGAATTCCTCTACAACCTGTCGACAGCGCAGCTCCCCACGAAGGCGAGAGCGTCGGAATTCAGCGTAGGTCTGCATCATTGCCCGTCGTGTGGCGGAAACACACTACGCTGTTGCTCCCGTTCCCCTTGCAATCTCCTCTTCGGCGGTGGAACGGTCGGATGAGCAATCTCTGCAGAGAGCTCCCGGAGCTGCTCCCGCAGCTCTTCCTGCGCCTTCTGGAGCTGACGCCAGCCCTTCCCCAGAGTTCGGGAGAGCTCGGGCAAGTGCTTCGGACCAAACAGCAGCAGGATGGCCAACAGGATGACGAGTAGCTCTCCGCCACCGATGTCGAACATCGCTGGCTCCTCATGCTGTCTGCACTACCTACGAGGGCAGCGAGGATGATGGACTCTGCTGCGCAGACGAGGCGCTCTTCCCCTGCGAACCCTCCTCTTCCAAGGATGCCGCCCGCTTGAACTCCCGAATACCAGAGCCCAACCCACGCATGAGCTCAGGGATCTTGCGCCCGCCGAAGAGGAGCAGGAGGACAAGAGCGATCAGCAGGAGCTCCGTTGGTCCTAGGCCGAACATTGTGTGTCCCTCATTCTCGTGAGACTGCTTCTGCAGGAAGTTGGGTAGTTGCAAAGAAGCGCTGTAGTGAGCGGAAGATCATCGCACCGTCGGTGCCGCCTAACAAGGCCTCGCACGCCCGCTCTGGATGCGGCATCATCCCAAGGACGTTTCCCTCTCGATTGATGATCCCAGCGATGTTGCCAACGGAACCGTTGGGATTTGCGTCGTCACTGAGAGCACCGTCGGCACTGCAGTAGCGGAAGAGGATCTGCCCACGCTCTTCTAGCTCCCGAAGTCCGCCCGGATCTATGTAGTAGTTGCCCTCGCCATGTGCGATCGGTAGCCGTAGGACACTGCCTGATGCGAGGACACTCGTGAAGGGCGTATCCGATCGCTCTACCCGAACGTACACGGAACGGCAAACGAAGCGCAGGGTCCGGTTACGGAGGAAAGCCCCTGGCAGTAGCCCTGCCTCGCAGAGAATTTGAAACCCGTTGCAGATTCCTAAGACCACCCCACCTGCATGCGCAAAGCGTACCACTGCTCGCATGATGGGAGAGAAGCGCGCAATCGCGCCACTCCGCAGATAATCTCCGTACGAGAACCCGCCCGGGAGGATGACGCAGTCCACACCAACTGGTAGGTGCTCCTCTTGGTGCCAGAGGAACTCTGCCACGTCCCCGACGGTGGAGCGCACTGCCCAGTAGGCATCCCAGTCACAATTGGAACCTGGAAAGATGACGATGCCGACCCTCATCACTCCGCGCCCACTGGCTGCTCCATGTAGGGCTCGACAGACACGACGTGGTAGTCCTCGATGACCGGATTTGCCAAGAGTTGCTGGCAGGCTCTCTCCGCATACGTCCGGGCTTCCTGGGCAGAGGGAGCCGCAATAAGCATCTCGATGTACTTGCCAATGCGCACCTGCTCTATCATCGGAAAGCCGATAGCATGGAGTGCCTGCTCTACTGTAGTCCCCTGGACGTCAGCGATAGAGCGCCGCAGCGTTACTATTGCAGCTACGCAGAATCGCATGAGATCCTCTACATACCTTCTGCATCCCACTCCTCGGCATGCTGTCGCCGCAGTCGTTCGATGCTGTCCATGACCACGCTACCAGCCACGTAGAGCAGCAGTAACGGGAAGAGGGCGTACCCTTGTGTGACCAGGACAGCCACTACGCCAACCGTAAAGACGGCTGTCTGCACGGGATGTTGACGAATGTATCGTCGGCTATACCGCGGTACATTCGGGAATTTGATTCGGCTCAGCATAAGGGCAGCCAGTAGGAGCGTAAGTCCTCCCAAGAGCAAGCTATCCCACGGCGGGGGGAAAGAAGAGCGCTGATGGAAGAAGACCACGTACGAGCCTAAGGTCAGTGCAGCTGCAGGGATTGGTAGCCCCACAAAGTTCGGCTTGTCTGCTAATGTCGTGAGTTGCACATTGAAGCGGGCCAACCGTAGCGCCCCTGCCAGAGCAGGGACTGCTGCCAGAAGCATCCCAACCCCTCCAAGCTGGTAGAAGTGAGCCACGTAGACCAAGTAAGCTGGGGCTACACCGAACGACACGACGTCGCTGAGCGAATCAAGCTCTACTCCGAATTCCGATGCCACTCCAATGGCCCGCGAGAGCACACCATCCAACATGTCAAACAACGACGCCAGTACGATGAAAGCAAGCCCCGCCATGAACTGCTGCTGGGCAATCAGTACGATGGCGTGGAATCCAGCAAAGAGATTTGCCAGCGTGAACAGGTGCGGCACAACTTGTCGCAGGAGCTTCATGCTCCGCCATGTAGAGCCTGAATAGCGGCCTCCTCACTCACTGACGGGCGGAGATAGCCTAGAACCGTCTCTCCAGCTCGAACACGCATGCCAACTTGGACAACAATCTCCGCCTGACTCAACGGCACCAGTACCTCCACCCGAGAGCCGAACTTGATCATACCGAACCGCTCTGCTGCCTGCACGCGCTGACCTTCGCAGAGATCACATACGATTCGTCGGGCCAATACCCCGGCAATTTGCCTGAAGAGCACCCTCCCACGTGGAGTCTCTACCCCAACGATCATCTGCTCGTTCTGCTGAGAGGCTTCCGAGCGATACGCCGCGTAGAAACGCCCTGGAACGTAGCGGCAGAATTGTACAACCCCCGAGACTGGTACACGATTGACGTGCACATCCAACAGCGAGAGAAAGATGCTAATGCACACAGCCTCTCCGCCGAGGAACTCCGGTTCGTGAACACTTGCAATCTGAACGATCCGCCCATCAGCAGGTGCAACCAAAACCCCATCTCTCCACGCCCCAGCTGGCAATCGCCGCTCGGGGTCCCGGAAGAACCACAGCGTCAATCCGGCAATCGCAGCCGCTCCGCCCCCAAGTAGCCAGCCTAGAGCACCACCCACCCCTACCCCAACGGCTCCTAGCGTCACAGCCGTCCCGAGCAACGCTACCGCATTGTCTCGCCCATACGGCGTTATCAGTGGCATTCCTACTCCATACTTCTTCACGACATGCCACAAAATTACACCGCGCACCTGGCGCGACTGGGACTCGGTACCATATGCCGAATCCTCCACCAGAGACTGAGTCCGTAAGTTTGCGCCTGCTGCTAGATCGCTGTAGTTTTAGCAAGGGAAGAGCAGCAGGTATGAGCTCACACCTCCACGTACGCTGCACCGCTGCCGAGCTGCGCGAGGCCCTCTCTGAGGTCACACCAGCCATCCCAAGCCGCACGACACTTCCGGCCTTAGAGTGCGTACACCTCCACGCTGAAGACAACACACTCGCACTCACGGCGACAAACTTGGACCTTCGCATCTCCGCTCGTTGCCCGGCCACCGTTCCAGAAGCGGGCAAGGCATTGGTTCCCGCAAGGCTGTTCTGGGACATCGTCCGCAGCTTGGAAAAGGAGGAGGAAGTCTCCCTCCGCACTGAGGGGACAACCGTCGTCCTTGAGACAAGCTATGGACGCTACTCGCTCAGCGGACTTGCCCCCGAGGAGTTCCCTGCTGCCGATAACCCGCCACCGGCAACAGTAGAGCTCTCCCCCGATATCCTCCGGCAGATTGTCCAGCATGTGCTCTTCGCTGTTTCAGAGGAGCCTATCCGCCTGGCCCTCACTGGAGTGCTCTGGGAGTTTCGCTCCGATGCCCTCTTTGCAGTGGCGACGGACGGCTACCGCCTGAGCCGTCTTCGCGTGGACTTCAACAGTCCACAACAGGGCTCCCTCCTCATCCCTGCGGATACCGTTGAGCTGCTACGCCGTATAGACTCTCCCGTCCACGTTGGGTGGGATGAGGGGAGCGTCTCCTTCTCTACGCCAACCCTCACAATCGTTGGACGCCTCATTGCCGAGCGATTTCCTGCCTACGAGCAGGTAATCCCGACAGAGAATCCTCGGCGCTGTATCATTGACCGGGAGCGCTTCCTGAGGGCCTTAGAGCGTGTCTCCCTCTTCTCACCGAGCCAGGCGAGAATTGTACGATTCCACTTCGCGGAAGGAGGAGTCACCTTGCGAGCCGAAGACGAGTCCCGAGGTGACAGAGCCCAAGAGGTCGTCAGCTGTTCGTGGAGTGGCGAAGAGCTCACCATTGGCTTCAATGCTTCGTATCTCAGCGAGGCCCTGAAAGCCGCACAGCATAACGAATTGCTCCTGGAATTCTCTGAGCCAACGAAGCCGGTCGTCATCCGCTGGGCTGAGGCAGCGGAACTCCCCGTCCTACAGTCCCCACTGGTGATCCTAGTGATGCCGGTGCGGCTCTAACAGTGGATGCTTCTACAGTGCCTGCACGTACACAACTTCCGGCTCTACGATACAGTCACACTGCGCTGCGAAGCCGGACTCAATCTCCTCTTCGGTCCAAACGGCTCAGGGAAAACAACGCTCCTCGAGGCCATCTGCCTCTGCGCCTGGGGACGTGTCTTAGATGCTCCTGATCCGACGCTGCTGAAGCACGGGACCGAATTCTTTCGAGTGCGTGCAGAAGCTCTCACCGATGCTGAAGTCCCATACTGGGTTGAAGTCGAGTACCACGCAGAGCACGGCAAGCAAATCCGCTCCCAGCAAGGCTCTCGGCTAACTCCAGGGGAGCTTGTCGGCAGCATGCCAATTGTGTTGCTGACACCCGCTATGAAGGAGATCACCGCAGGTGCTCCTCAGCAGCGGCGGCGTTTCATCGACATGGTACTCTCCCAGAGCAGCCGACACTACGTCCAGCTCCTCCTAGAGCACCGCCGCATACTACGGCAGCGGAATGCATTGCTACAACACCCCAGCGCCTCCAGTGACTTCCCCGCCCAATGGAACAGCTGGACAGAACTCTTCATCCAACGCAGTGCTGAGCTCATTTGGCGGCGCTGGAAGTTCATCCAGGACTTCGAGCCACTTGTACAGTCATACCACGAGCGTATCGCCCCAGAGCGTCTGCGCCTCCTGTACCTCCCTGACGGAGTCGTCGCTGAATCGCTGGAACAGGGAGTCACAGCCATTCGCGCTTGCTTACAGCAGCGGGCTGCTGAACTGAGGTCGGAAGAATTACGCAGAGCCCAGACCCTCTTTGGTCCTCAACGCGATGACCTTCTGATACTGCTCAACGGCATGAGCGCTCGTGATGCTGCATCCCAAGGACAGCACAAGTCCATCCTACTGAGCCTCAAGCTAGCAGAGCTGGACTATCTGCGGCACCAGCGTGGAGAGACGCCAATGATGCTTCTGGACGATGTCTTTGCAGAGCTAGACCGTCAGCGTATCCACGAAGTCCTCAGAGTCTTAGAAGATCTCCACGTCCAAAGCTTCGTCACCATCACTGAAACGGAGCGCCTACCGAATGCTGCCGTCCACCGAGCCTACAGAGTCCGTATCGAAGCCGGTAGGCTGATTCCAGACGAGCAGAGCTCAAAATCGTAAGACCTCTCGAATGGTTGCCTCCACTTGCGAGGCTGAGGGCAGCACGGCGTGTTCCAGTGGTGGGGCAAAGGGCGTCGGCGTATCGGCTGCAGCAACTCGTAGCACGGGGGCATCTAGAGCCGTGAATGCCTTCTCTGTAATCCGCGCCACAATTTCGGCCCCAAAGCCTGCTGTTAGAGGTGCCTCGTGGACGACAACAACCCTATTCGTTCTGCGCACTGACTCCAGTATCGTCCCTTCGTCCAAAGGCACTAAAGTCCGCAGGTCTACAACCTCCACCTCAATACCCTCAGCTGAGAGAGTCTGGGCTACTTCAAGTGCAAGATGGACCGCACTACCATAAGCGACAACACTTACATCCCTTCCAGAACGTACGATTGCAGCCTTCCCGAGTGAGAGAGCATATGCTCCGGAAGGGACTTCCTGCCGTACCTTGCGATAGAGCCCCTTGTGCTCGAGGAAGACCACAGGGTTAGGATCCCGGATTGCCGCAATCAAGAGTCCTTTAGCATCGGCCGGGAAGGCAGGATATACGACTTTCAGTCCTGGAGTGTGAGCAAACCACGCTTCTGGGTTGCGAGAATGGAACGGCCCGCTCCCGACACCACCACCTGCTGGACCCCGCACAACTAACGGGACTGGGATCCCCCAGCGGTACGCAATTGTGGCGGCAACGTTCACGAGCTGGTTGAAGCCGTTCGTGACGAAGTCAATGTACTGCATCTCCGCCACTGGGCGGAGCCCATTGAGAGCTGCCCCAATGGCAGCCCCGATGATAGCCGCTTCCGAGATAGGAGTATCCACTACCCGTTCGACACCGAACTCCTCCAGGAACCCCTTCGTAACCTTGAATGCTCCACCGTAGACTCCGATGTCCTCCCCTAACAACAACACCGTAGGGTCACGGCGCATCTCCTCGCGCAAGGCTTCGGAGATCGCCTCCAGGTATGTCCGCTGAGGCATTCAGCGTCGCTGCTCTTTCTCCGGGAACGGTGGCAGCGGGAGCGAGCCAGGGATTCCCATCACAGGAAAGTCCTTCCGCAGCGGATAGAGAGGCTTTCCTGTCTCCGGGTGCACGAAGTCCTCCGGCATGTAGAACCGCCGGAGGTCTGGATGCCCCTCGAAGATGATGCCGTACATGTCATACGTCTCCCGCTCATACCAGTTAGCGCTCTCCCAAATGGACGTTACAGAAGGGCACCGCGGGTCTTTCTCTGGCACAGGGACCTTGAGACGAAGGCGCCACTTGTAGTGGTTGGACCACAGGAAGTACACCACTTCGAACCGCTCCTTCGGACGGTACCAGTGGATGCGTTCTGGGCGATACCAATCGATCGCGGTGATGTCAATCAGCATATCAAACCGAGTATCGGGATGATCCCGAAGCTCCCTCGCCACGTCGAGGAGGCTTTCCCGTGATATCAAGAGCGCTAATTGTCCCCGATGCTCATACGCCACGACTTCTGGACACCAAACACGGGCAAGGTCTACAGCAAGCTCCTTCAGATGCAACACCGCTTCGTGCCTACCTTGCTGAAGGGGGACCTGCGTCTCGCTCATGACCGCTACCCTATCATTTCCGCCGGGCCACGGAGTCAGCGGGCTGATATGTCCCAAACACCCAATCCCACAGCGGCGTGCTGATGCCGAATGAGCGGCTGTCGTCCACGTAGTGGTGGCGCATATGGTGCGCCTTCAGGAAACGGCCAATCCGCCCTCGCATCGGCCAGTGGTGGGTAGCGTAATGGATGGAGTCGTAGATGACGTAGCCCAAGACGAACCCAGCAAATACCGCCGGCTGGTAAGTCCCGAACAGCCACTGAAAGAGGAAGTAGAAAAGCACTGCTAACGGGATGCTGACCACTGGGGGCATTACTAACCGAGTGCTATCCCGCGGGTAAGCATGGTGGACGCCATGGATGAGGAAGTGAAGGCGCTGCCCCCAGGAAGATTTCGGCTCGTAATGGAAGATCCCTCGATGGATCCAATACTCAGCAAACGTCCACAACAGCGCACCGCCGAAGAAGCAAAGTAGGAAGAAGTACCACGGTAGCGTTACTGCACCTCGATAGGCAAAGTAGGCCACCACGGGCAAGTAAAGCACCAAGGGTGTCACCGGATGGACGTGTGTGAGGCGGTCCAACCACGGGCTATTGAACAGAGGAACGGTCTCGTCACGATTCGAGATGACTCGGTTTGCCATTGCAAGCACCGCTGCTGCAGTAGTGAGACAGTCGCCTTGCAAATTTAGCAACTCGCTAACCGAAGGCTTGAGTAATAGCAACGCTACCCACCTGCAGGGGCAAGGTGACGCTCTAGGAAGCGCTCCATGGCCTCATAGAGCTCTAGCCGATGTTCTTCATTGCGGAAGCCGTGTCCCTCATCGTCCTTGACGATGTACTCTACCGGAATCCCGCGCCGACGAAGAGCTTCCACAATCTGGTTTGACTCGTTGATGTTGACCCGCGGATCTCGGGCCCCCTGTGCTACCAGGAGCGGTGCACGGATCTTATCTGCATGGAACACGGGAGAAACCTCCCGCAAGTAATCCGCCTCCTTTTCGGGATCCCCAACCATCGCATAGAGCATCTGGCGCATCGGCTCCCAATACGGTGGTATTGTCTGCATGAAGGTCAGCAGGTTGGAGACACCAACTATGTCAATGCCACAGGCGTAGAGCTCTGGAGTGAATGCAAGCCCTGCCAGCACAGCGTATCCACCGTAGCTTCCGCCGTAGATAGCAATCCGCCGAGGATCAGCGATGCCCTGCTCGATGAGCCAACGAACTCCATCGGTGATATCGTCTTGCATTGCCCTCCCCCATTGCTTGAATGAGGCTTCCCAGAACGCACGACCGTATCCTGTAGAGCCGCGGAAGTTCATTTGGAATACCGCATACCCGCGATTCGCCAGGAATTGTACCACAGGATTGTAGCCCCAGACGTCGCGCACCCATGGGCCACCATGCGGATGGACAACAACAGGCAACCCCCGCGGCTCTACTCCAACGGGAAGGGTCAAGTACCCATGGATAGTTAGCCCGTCCCGACTACGGTACTGGATGGGTTGCATCGGAGCCATCCATTCTTCCCGCAACCACGGGCTAAGATCGGCTAGCTTCTGAAGCTCATCTGTCTGAGCATCGTAGAGCCAGTAAGCGCCGAGGGAGCGGTCACTATACGTGCGGATCACAAAGAGCCGTTCCTCCAAGTCGTGGGAAACAACCACAATCTCGTACTCCCCCAGTGCCTGGGAGAGCCGTTGGTAGATCTCTTCCGCTTGCCTGTCAAGGAAGATGTACTCCCTCTTCCACGTAATCAGACTTGCGTACGTGAGTTTACGCCGCCGGCGAGAGTAGGCCGCCCCCGCGATATCTACTTCAGGATGCTCAGCAATCACCTCTTCCTCACCAGTGACCGGATCCAGCACGACGAGAGCCATCTTGTCCCGTCCGCGGTTGGAGAGAGCGTAGAGGTAGCGGTTCTCGAAGGTAAAGAAGAGCGGCTCCACGCGAGTTCGAAAGTCTACGGTCAGCACTGTTCGGAAGGGCTCAGTCTCCTGCTCCCGGAATAGTAGGCTAATGTCGGTCCCACGGACGGCAACAGCGGCCCGTACCCGTCCCTCGTGGTCTGCAAGCCACTGGATGACACCCCCGGGATTCTCTGCTACCAACTCCCGTGTACCCGAGGGGAGAACGAGGCGGTAGACATCGAACAGCTCTGCCCGCCGTTCGTTGGTGGCAACGAGTGCCTCCGTTGGTACCTCCGGGCGTGGGTCAATAATCCCAGCCCGTGCTCCCTCGGGAGTTATCCACCGCGGTTGCCCACGGCCTTCAGCATCCACTAGCGCTAGGCGGTAGTTCTCATCGCCTCCCGCATCACGGCTGTACAAAAGCAGCCGATCGCTTACCCATTCGTAGCTAGCAATATCCCGCTCCGTCTCGGCTGTGAGCTGCCGCTCCTCGCCTGTTTGGCGGTCCAGCACAAAGAGGTTCATTCGCCGCTCCACTGGCGCTAACCAAGCAAGGTAGCGTCCAGTTGGCGACACTGTATAGGACGCACGTTCTGGGTTGCGGAAGAAGTCACATAAGGGGATGCGCGGCGGACGTCCCATCTCATTTGGACTTAACTGACACTACCTACCGTACGGCACATCTGCCTTTCCTTGCCAAACCTCACCCTCAACCCACGGCTCTTTCCACTCCATCCTTGGCAACCAGCCACAAAGATGGCGTCAGAAGTAAAGCCAAAGGGAGTATCGAGCTTGCCTAACATTCTCCTGCTGGCTCTTTGGCATCCCTTTGCGGCCAACACCTTTCCTCAAGGCATTGAAATGCAGCATCCCTCAGATCTCGCTGCGGATAGACTCGAAGCGAGAGCTTTTTCAGCATGCTGCAGACTCAGGTCTCATTAGTGCAGAACCGAATGCTATCACAGTACCCCGATGTACCGTAGACACGGAGGAAGGGCTCCGTACACGAGGGTGATCCTAGTCTGGTTCCCGGCTCACCAGAGGGGGTTACGGGATCATGCCCCCCATAGCACCGTCCGGATGAGTGCAGAGAGGAAAAAACCCCTCACGTTGGGCCTGCCTCCGCAGCTTTTCTGAAGCTCTTGTCGTCACAAAGCCAGCAAATCCGTAGTTGTGGCCGCACGGCAGACGAAGTACCAAGCAACTCGATTGTAGATTAGCACGAAGCTCTCTACCTCGTTCGTCGGTAGCAGCGCCCACTATCCCAAGCCCGAACACGAAATGCCACGCGTGGCCCTCTACACGCTTGGATGTAAGCTGAACTATGCCGAGACCTCCCACATCCGGCAGCAGTTCGAGGAGCTAGGGTACACAGTGGTGCCCTTTGGTGAGCCAGCGGATGTTGTGCTGATCAACACCTGCACAGTAACGGAGTCCGCTGATGCAGAATGCCGCAAAGTCATTCGACGTGCCCATCGCCTGGCTCCGAACGCTTTCATTGGCGTCATGGGCTGCTATGCCCAACTGAAGCCTGAAGAGATTGCTCGCATCCACGGAGTCTCAGCAGTCCTCGGCAACCAGGAGAAAGCGCAAGCCGCGGAGATTGTTGACCGACTTCGCCTCCTCGGTGGAGGCCCTCATGTGTTGGTCTCCCCTCTTCACTCGCCCTGCTTCTCGCCAGCTCGCTCTGCTGACGAGGATAGTCGAACACGGGGCTTCCTGAAAATCCAAGACGGCTGTAGCTACCGTTGTAGCTTCTGCACCATCCCGAAAGCTCGGGGCCCAAGCCGCAGTATGCCCTTCTCAGACTTGCTAACTCACTTCCGAGCTTTGGAGCGTGCAGGCTACTACGAGGTCGTGCTGACAGGCATCAACCTTGGTGACTACCGCGCTCCAACAGGCGAACGCCTCATCGACGTACTTCGCCTCCTCGCGGAGCTACGACCGGCCTTTCGTGTCCGCCTCTCGTCTATCGAGCCTAACCTCTTAACCCCAGACATCCTTGAGATTGTCGCCTCCTCTCCCATCTTCTGCCCTCACTTCCACATTCCCCTCCAGAGCGGCTCTAACGAAATCCTTCGCCGCATGCGCCGCCGGTACACAGTCGAACGATATAGGTCCCTCATACTTTGTATCCACGAGCGAATCCCTCACTGCGCTATCGGCGTAGACGTCCTAACGGGCTTTCCAGGAGAGACGGAAGACCACTTTGCAGCTACGTACCGCCTACTGGAGGACCTGCCCATCAGCTACATCCACGCCTTTACGTACTCCGAGCGCGAGGGGACACCCGCGGCAACTATGCCGGGAGCCGTCCCTGTGAGAGTACGAAGGGAGCGCACCCACCGCCTCCGACAGCTCTCCGAGCTTAAATGCCAACACTTCTACCAAGCAAACCTCGGCACTACCCGGACGGTGATTCCCGAAGTCTACGACCCGCTAACTGGCACGTGGGAAGGCTGGACCGAGAACTACATTCGGGTCCGTTTTGCAGCCCCACCGACACTCCCACAGCACCCCCTACCGGTTCGATTGACCTCCCTCCTTAACGGAGTCGTATGGGGAGAGCTCTCGGAGCCCTCGTACATTCCCATAGAGCTTGTAAGCGGATCATGCAATACGGCCGCTTGCTAACTCTCCTTGGCAGTGCAATCGTACTGGCTGCCGGGTGTAGTATCCCGACGCGACCAGTTGTGACCCCGCTGCGACTCTATGACACGTTCACTGTTGGCGGTGCACTTCGCATTTCCGTCTTTGAATGCTGGGACTCTATCACATTTGGCCAGGCTCGGTATATCCCCGTCTTCCTGTTCATCTCCGGAGACCAGACCCCGCTGTACGTGGCGGCATGGCAAGAATACCTGGGACGCTTTGCTGGTCCTCTGCGGCCAGCACAGAAGGAGCTACTTCGTAGCGTCCCGCAACGACACACTACCAAAGACTCTACGCTAGAATGGCGTGTCCCCACTTACGAAGGAGAGGTCTCCGATCTCCAGTACACAACCCCGATTCGCAACCTCTACTGGTCGATTGAGCGCTACAACGGGGCAGAAACTGAGATCGCTGTTCTGTGGCTTCGGTCCTACCCACAGATAGAGCCGTGGGACTGGCGCCGTCGTCCGCCGGACTTCTGGCAGCAGCTTCGGCAAGAGGCTTCCACTCTCTACCCTGAACTGCGGCGCCACGTTCAGCGGGACCTAGAGAAGCATGTCCTACACGCTCCTCTTGCTCCTTGAGTACGACGGCACGCATTATGCCGGCTGGCAACGCCAGCGAGGGGCAAGGACTGTACAGGCGACCCTTGAAGATGCCCTCACCCAGCTCCTTGGATTCCCTGTTCGAGCCGTCGCAGCAGGCCGGACCGACGCTGGTGTTCATGCCCGTGGACAAGTCGTTCACGTGCGCTTGCCAACAATTCCACGAATTCCAGAAGAGCGGATTCCGAGAGCGCTCAACAGCCTCCTGCCTGACGACCTTCTCGTCCGTGCTGCCCGACTCAGCGAGCGCCCAATTCATGTCCGCTACGATGCCTGTGCACGCGCGTACTCATACATGATTACGAACCGCCCCTCGGTCTTCTCGCGCCATTTCAGTTGGTATGTTCCTGTCCCCCTTGACGGCGAGCTCCTACAGGCTGCAACGTCCCTCTTCGTGGGCCGCCATGACTTCACGACCTTCTCCAAGCATGACCCCAGCACCAAAAGCTACATCTGCTCAGTTACAGAGGCTCACTGGAGCCAACCCTGTCCGTACTCCTGGCGTTTCTACATTCGAGCTGATCGCTTCGTCTACGGCATGGTCCGAGCCCTCGTTGGGGCAATGGTCCAGGTAGCACAGCGGCGCCGGACGTTGGAGGAACTCCAGCACGCTTTAGCCGCCCGCGACCGACGATACGCCAGCCCTCTGGCGCCCCCGCACGGACTAGTACTGGAATCCGTCTTCTACCCGCCGGATATTCAGGTCCTGTTCCCTCAAGTGTCTGAAGAACCATGCTGCTTGTGCCCCTGCTCACGGCACTGATCGTCTCAAGCTGTGCTGACCTCAATGTCTTCCCGCCGAGTGAGGATGTCCGGCTTGGAGCCGAAATAGACCACCAGATCCGAGCAAATCCCCGCGAGTACCCTCTGCTGAATAATGAACCGGCGCGGCAGTATGTTCAAGCCATCGTAGACGAAATCCTGCGCTCTCCGGAAATTCGCTATCGAAACCGCTTTGCTTACCGAGTCACTTTGCTGCGCGACGACCAGACCATCAATGCCTTCTGTACCCCCGGTGGATACATCTACGTGTACACCGGACTGCTGAAGTTCGTTGAAAACGAGGCAACACTGGCCGGTGTTTTAGCCCACGAGATCGCGCATGCCGAACGGCGCCATGCTACCGAGCGAATGACCAAAGCCCTGGGCGCCCAGCTCCTAATGGACATCGTCCTCGGTAGGCGACCTGACCGAGCAACAGAGCTGGTTGCAAACCTCTTCACTGGACTGGCTCTCCTGGCCAACAGCCGAAGCGATGAGATGGAGGCCGACGATTACTCCTTCCGCTACCTACGAAGCACCCCATGGTATCCCGGTGCCCTTACCTTCTTCTTCGAGAAGATCGCACAGCAGCGGCAGTCTCGGCTCCCAATGCTAGAGCGGCTTCTCTCCACCCATCCTTTGCCCGAAGACCGGATTCTTGCAATGCGACAACGGATTCAAAAGGCCGGCCTTCCGGCTCCTACAGAGCAGAATCTGCGTACCCAGCGATACCGTGAGTTCCTGCGTCTGCTCCCGTAAGGATGGGCTCTGCTGCCGATAAGCTCCTCCGACGGCAGCGGAATCTCCGCAGCCGGCTCTGTATCGGTCTGGACCCCGACAATCGCTTCCTCCCTCCGATCCTCCGCACGGAGTCCCATCCATGGAAGAAGTTCCTTCGCGAAATCATTGCCTCAACTCAGGAATTTGCCTGTGCATACAAGCTGAACCTCACCTTCTACGAGCACTTCGGCACCGCAGGTTGGGAGCTACTGGAGGATACTCTTGCTGCCCTGCCTGCAGAATCATTAGTGATAGCTGATGCTAAGCGAGGCGATGTCCCACACACTGCTGAAATCGCTGCTCGTACGCTGTTTGAAAGCCTTCCCTTCGACGCGGTCACCCTTAACCCTCTCCTCGGCGCGGACTCCGTTACCCCGTTCCTCTCATACTCAGACAAGCTCGTCTTCCTCCTCGCGCGAACCTCGAATGCTGGCGCATCCGACTTCCTAACTCTACGCTGTCAGGATGGTCGTCCCCTCTTCGCTCACATCATCCTGCAGGGGCTGCGCTGGGGACGACAAACGCAAATTGGGTTCGTCGTCGGCGCAACGGCACCCGAGGACTTTGCGTTGGCACGTGCCCTCGCTCCGGCCTCCTGGTTTCTGGTTCCAGGCGTTGGACATCAGGGGGGAGACCTTTCGCAGCTCCTCGCTGCTAACCAAGATGGTCCACTCGTGGTGAATGTTGGGCGCTCTATCCTCTATGCCTCCCCTGGCCTAGACTTTGCTGACGCTGCAGCCCGTGCAGCACAAGCCTTTGCCCGCGAGATTGGCTACACACCCACCGTAGAATGACCCATGCAGGAAGTTTCAGAACGACACCTCCAGGAAGCCGTCCATCGGCTCCTCTCTGACCCTGCTCGAGTCTGGCAGACACTCGGGCAGAAGCGTCTGCAAGTCTTGGCCCCCGGAGAACTCAACGTCCATGAAGGCCCCGACTTCCGGGACATGGTGCTCCTACTCGACGACCTCATCTGCGTCGGGGACGGCGAATTCCATCGGAGCCTACAGGAGTGGGAACTCCACGGCCATTCCGCCGACCCACTCTATTCCCGCGTCATTCTCCACATCCTAACAACACCTCCAACCACCGTTCCCCAGGGCCCCCCAGAAATCCTCGTAATACCGGAATCTGAGCTGCTCCCGTTGCTCCAGAGGACATCGACAGAACTCGCCACTACTCCAGAGCTGCTTCTCTCCATGCAAGAGCTCCAGTACTTCGCGCTACTCCGGCTCCTACGATACACAGCAACGGCACGTCAGTACATGCAACGGTTAGGCTTTCAGGCCGGGGCACTTGCTTTTGCTCAGGATTTCCTCCAGCGCTACCTCCAGAAGCGCCGGCGACCAGTCCACACAGTCACCACGATCGCCGCACTTTCTCAAGCCCTTCCAACCTCCGGTATTGCACAGCTCCTGACAGACTTTCACCGTCGTGCACCCCTGAACCTTACTCTCCGCCTGCAAGAGCTATCTCGTCAACGCATTGTGAATGAGGGAACCCATCTGCGAATGGAGCTCCTCCTCAACGCCTGCCTCCCTTGTCTCTTAGCTCACGCAAATCCAGAGCAACGGATTGAGCTTTTGGCGTGGTACTGGTCTACTCCGAGTCGTGTACGCTATGGCCACCTCCAGCGTCGCTTCCCGCATTTGCCTCAGCGCTATATGTGGCAACAGCAAGGGATGCTGGAGTGGCTGCGCCAACGTGGGAGTGGGATGCTCTGCCGCGAGCTGCTCGCTACTTATCGCTTCGGAGACATCTTGGAGTTCTACCGCACAGCGGAGCTACTGCTGGGATAGTGATTGCACGATGCCATACAGCTGGCGGATGAATCCCTGCACGCGTTCCGCCTCAACCAACGGACTGTTCAGAACAACAGGGGAATCCAGCAGCGTTAGCGCCTGTTCAAAACGCTGCTGCTGAAGGAAAGTTGCCGCGAGGATGAAACGTCGGAGCCCCTCTAACGCTGGTTCTGGGATGGGCATCATCAAGAGCTTCTCCACTTCTGCCAGTCGACTCAGTGCCAATGCCGATTGGGCTGCTCGGATACGCGCCCAGGCTCTTTGCTCTGGTGAAAGTTCGCTGCTCCAGCAGCAGGAAGAAAGCACCCGAAGCGCCTCTTCCTTCTCTCCCGCAGTGAAGAGGGTCATACCAAGGTGATACTGAAGCCACATGTCGCCTGGCGAGCGAGCAAGCTCGTAACGCAACAGCTCTGCGTTACGCCGTGCCTTCTCACATGCCTGCCGCCCCGCATACCCATAATGCCAGATAACGATAGGCATACGGACTACCTGCCACCCCCGTGCCTCAAGGGCCGGACGAATCTGTTCGTGGACCCTTCCGATATAGCGAATCGTCGGTCCCGAGCGGAAAAGCCGAGGATACCAGTGGAGCTGGATTAGAGTCTGTCGGTCCTGCAGGGAAGCTATACTTCGAATCTCAACCTCTACCCCTCCAATCTCCGGCTGGTCCAGCACCCAGGCATACTCGAGTAGAGATGCCGTTTCTAGCTCTTCGTCGCTATCCAACGCTAACACCCACGGCATCCGAACATGCTCGAGGGCAGCATTCCGAGCAGCAGAAAAGTCATCACTCCATGGAAAAGAGCATACCTCAGCCCCAAGCTGGCGGCATACTGCCGGGGTGCTATCGGTGGACCCAGTATACAATTTGCTGGGCAACGGGCAAGAGGGCACGCTCAATTGTAACAGCACTGTTCTGTGCAAGCACAATAACCGACAGTGGCAACTTTGCCCTCTCTTCCATACCTCAGGGGCGAAAGCTCCAGAGAACCTCTCACTCCTCTTCTGCCGCAGCACGACGCTGACGCCGTCGTGCTCGAACCATCTCCAAGCGACGTTCCTCCGAGGGCTTCAGATACACTGTGTGGCGACGATACTCTCGTAGCACCTTGCTCCGCTCGTACTTCTTCTTGAAGCGACGGAGCGCCCGATCAATAGACTCGTTGGGCTGAACAACGATACCAACCGGCATCCTTCTCTATTGCTGCTGCAACCGCTCTATGAGTCGCTTTTCCTTGTTCTTCTTGAAGAGCACGATGATAGCGTGGAGACCGTTGGAAAGGACCTCCTTGCTTCGTACAATGCCATAATCATCCCAGGCTGGGTGGTAGATGACGTCGCCAACTTGGTACTCCCCCGTGGGAGTATACCGCTTCGAGTCTTCTGGCGTCAGTGGCACTACTGCCCCATCGTTTCGCCCATTGCCCTCCAATAGATCAATGTTGACCAGCTGAACATGGTGACTGACCATGCAGCGGGCCCATTGGTGGCGTCCGCCAGGAGTCTCGATAACCTCACCGATGAACTCATGGCGGGTCACACGCATCAGCACTGGGCAGTACAGCATCACGTATCTGCGCGCTCGACGACGACGCCGTGTTGCCGCCATTATCTGCCTGTGGCGTTGTACCAGCCTGCGCAAAATTATGGTTCTTCCATAGCTTGAACCGCTACTGCCTCCAGAGGAAGCGGAGCACCTTCCGCCCCCCACAATCGTACCCAGTTGCCACGTACACCCCTTTCCCAATTCCTTGGAGCTCCACCGGAATCCAACCGCTCCCCTGCCAGACCTGCTGGCCCATGAGGTCGTAGAGAACAATCCACCGACACCAGGGTCGGGAAGAGAGCTCCAAACGGACATTGTCCTCTATCGAAGAAGGGAAGCGATACCAGATCGTGAGCACGAACTCCTCCAAAAATCGGTTGGTAATGACCGCCCGCTGGGCATGATCAAATCGAAAGCGGACGAGGATGCCTGTGACTCGATCTGAAAGCACGGCAGAGTCAACATGTTCCGGAAGAGGATAGCTCCACTGAAGAACGACCGTATCCCCTCTACCCCTCTGGACGAGGATGCGATGCTCTACCGAAAAAGCTTCGGACCGCAGTGGACGAAGGTCCCGGTACGTCCATTTCCACTCTCCGTCCACTGTATCGTAGAAGCGTAGTACAGCATGGAATGCATCCTGTGGAGGGTGCAGGGGCGGAAGCTCACGCTCACCAAGCAGGGTATCTATCCGATCCGTGGCGCGCTCATCAACCCCAACAGTCAACACCACTGACTCCCCAAACTCATTTGCAACGGTAAACGGAATGAGAACGGATTGCTGGGCTCTACCTGCCAAACTGTAGCAGAGCACTCCCCCGACTAAGGCCCACCACTTCATTCCTCCCTAGACCCCAGAGAATAGTACCGGGTGGTGCCGCCTCTCCCGACACCGCCCGGTCTCTAGCATCTCTCCCAGCTTGCTTCCCTAAGTACGTACCTCAGCGCACGACAGTAATTGGAATCACACGCTCCTCCGTCCCTGCACTAACGCGCAGGATATACTGCCCATTCGACAATACTGCTGTAGGTAGTGAGAAGGCATGGATTCCCGCAGCCAGGGGACCAGCGTACACTGTCTCAACCTCCTCGCCGAGGAGGGTGTAGAGCTTCACCGTCACTGGCAGATTCGCAGGAAGCCCAACTTCCACTACACCTCCGTGCTCAACAATCGGCTGTGGCTTGACATTGATGCTGATACCCGCTGTCGGACTCTGTTGCAGAAGGCAAACGGCCACTACGCTTGGATCGGATATCTGCACTTCACTGCCGTTCCGCAACGCACCCCAGGTACGTCCTGTAGCGTCTACGACCACATAATCTGCGGCCGTAGAGCCTTCCAACCGCAGCACCACCGGATAAGTGACTCCCTGGAAGCGCACTATCGGCGAGGGCGCATCTTCTACGTACGTACCCTCCGAGAAGCGGACATCGAAGAGTTCATGGGGCGGGATCGGCGGCAGCTCAAAGCGCTCCCGATCCACAGGCTCTCTACTGAGGTAGAGAGCTGCCTCTCTGCTCTCGGCATCTCGGACGATAACACGGCTACTGCTTTCGAGAATCCTGTCGCGATACTCATCTCTTGACGCCGCAACTCTTGGAGAACCAGGAGCTTCAAGCTTCAGATACCCCTTGCCACGAATCTTTATCCAGTAGCCCAACCCCGGTACGAGCTCAGAAACTTCCACGAAGCCTCGATCAGTCCGGTACCCATACACGCCCCCAACTCGCTGCGGCAACGGATCGGCACCGTAATTCTCAAACTGGATGCGCTCGATGCTGACGGGTACAGATAGTCCTCCTATGGTGTTCCAGCCGTCGTAGAGCAGTACTCTATCGTTGCGGTCTATGCGCAGGAGCCGAACACCAGCAATCTGCCGGTCAACATCGTCGCTGTACTTGACGTAGTACCCGTAGCCTACTTGCAAGTTCTCGGTTGGCTGGTACTGATTCTGGGAGAACCAGAAGGGAATGCTAATTGCCTTCGGGTAGACCGTTCGCCAGTATGGATTCGCAGGTCGCACAGGAAGGGAGAGTAAGTTCCACCCCTTCTGGATTACGGGGTACTGGACGACGAGCGGGTAAGTGTACTCAATCACAAACGAACGAATCCTCGCATCTGTAATGGTGTAAGACATTCTGCTTCCGCCTGCCGGGGTGGCCTGACGCATATCCACTCCAAAGATGGTCCCGTTGAGTGTATCCCTCAGGAACAGCCTCGCACCTGCAGGGAAGTCAGTAGTGTCCCAGGTCAGTACTACCGGGTAGTTGATGGCTCCACCTGCGTCAAACCGACACAAGAAGACGACCGTCGAGTCGGAGAACACGTTGCGGATATCCCGCGAGGCGTAGATACCCACCAAGTCTCGCAGCCCATTGGGTGCCGTGCCCTGCGGCACTCGGGCAACTCCATCCAGATACCATCGGGCGTAGAAGCTCCCAGCAACCGGAGGAGCATCGTAGATCGTCTCTCCAAATAGAGTGTCAATCCCGTCCGTTGCCCGAATCCCTAAACCGAACACCAAGGTAACAGACTGCGAGGGTGTAGCAGAATTTGACACTGTGATACGGATTCCCCTCCCAAGGACGCTCAAGTTCCTTGGATCGTTGTTCGGCTCGACCGGGTTACGCACATAGATGAAGGTCACCCGTAGCCGAACCGGCGATATGGCAGCTGAAAGAGTTCGGAAGGTAATATAGCCCACGTAAATCCCTGCTGCATCCGTATTCTGCGGCAATTCCTGCGGATCACAGAGGATTCGGAAGTTTTGCGGCCGAGAGGGCACTAGTGGATTGTTTTGAATGTCCTGCAGAATAGTCTCACCCAACGTTCGGTCTATGTAGTCAATGACACCAGACCGCGTAATGGTTGGAATCGGATTTCTGTCCCCTGGGGCCGCAGCGAAAGTTTGGAACTTTAACCAACGGGCGTTTGACTCCACAACAATGTCCGTTAGCCTTGTTCCCTCAACCTCGTTCGTCACGACCAACTCTCTCCGTCCATAGAAGACACCTCGTGTCCACGATGCTGAATCCAACACAATCGGGTGGATGACCTCCCACTCTTCCCCTGTTGGAGCCACTTGGCGCACGACAGCATCCACCCCCATACGAGGCTCAAACCCAATTTGTGGGATCTCTGTAATGACGACGTATATCATCCCCGGCATACTCGGAAAGAGATTAGCTACTGGCAGCAACCCACGGTTGTCCACTCCCTCCAACCCCTCGTATGGAACGTTTCCTGAAGCTCCTCCCGCACGATACGTTACAACAGCCCGATATCGCGAGTCTAATGGATTCGTGGGGAAAGGCTCTGCAGGGAAGACGCCAAGGTTGAGATCGTTGTACATCAACGTATCGTTGGACAGCATCAGTCGCGCTATGCCCCCTGCGACCCCTGTTATTCGAAAGCGGAGGTAGACTACAGGAACATATCGCCGACTTTGGCACTGCACTGTCGGATCCCAGGGGTCCTGCCCGGGCCCAGCGGGACTAGGAGGCAGAGGTTTTGCCGAACTTGCTACGATTCGCACTCGCCGCCACCTCTCAGGAGAGGCATCTCCTAAGTTGTGCCACGCTGCTAGGGCCCCTATCATCCCGGAACCGCTGACCGCAGCATCGTTAAACTCAAAGCTAAAGTCTTTGGCTAGCACGCTATCACCTTTGGGGCCGACCTTCTGAAGTCCAAGGAATTCAAGGAGGCTCCCATCGTACTCCACTTTGAAGCCAAAGCTGTAGATAGGCCAAACTTTACCCCACTGCGGATGGGTAGAGGGTACCCAGCAGTTACGTATGTACACTGGGACGACTAGCTCACGCGGCTGTCGTGGGCTTGCCTGCTGCGGGACGACGATGAATCCTCCGGGATATACCTGCGGATCGTAGCCCGGACCACTGCCCGTTAGGCTCAGTACCGGCAGCCTAACGTCGTACGGTTGTCCATAAAGCAGCGAACCGATGGCCATACCCCACGCAGTCACCAACCACAGAGTCGACCGCCACTGCATTGCCTTTCCCCTCGGTGCAATTCAACTGACCTTCATTGATGGATGTGCACTATGGGATACGCTTTCCCTCGATACTGCAGGATGTAGACCCCTCGAGGAAGTCCCGAGAGATCCAGACAACGATGGCCGTATCCAACAACCTGTCTGCTCAGCAGTCGCCCTTGCAAATCGTAGAGGTAAGCCTCTTCTCCAGGCTCACCGCACGGGAAGGTCTCTCCTACGATTTCCCCTTGCCCCAAGACGCCAACAGGGGTCGTGTTGATGATGTTGACCGAATCCACCGACCAACGCACTACGCATGCACAAGGCTCGAGAGGTACAGTCGAGAAGTACAGCACGGCTGTGTCTGAACGCCTCTCAACAACCGCAAACGACAGGGAGAGAGGATCACCGTGCTCAGCAGTCCACCTCACCACACCAGTATCACCTCGCTGCTCCCATGTTACGCTATCTGAAGAGGCGTCTACGAATCGGAGCCAATGGGGCATGCCAACGACGTAGGTCGCAACCCTCCCGAGCTCATGCGCTGTGTCGTAGTCAAGTCTCACAGATAGCGTGAAGACTGTATCGACTTCCGTCACCCGCCATTCGCTTGGGGTGACCTGTGTCCCAAGAATCCTCGTCGGAGCATCGAGAATACGGGCTTCTATGGTCTTCGGGAGCGTGTCTACCACTACCACTCTACGACGCTCGAACTCTTCGTTGAACTCTACATACTGCAGCTGCACATGAGTGGTATCGGGGCACTTGAGTTGATAGTCACCCAGGAAGGCTACCAGGGGACGTGACCCAGCTACCGTTCGACTAAGAGTAAAAGCGTAGGCACGGATCTCCCCATGTGGAGCTGAGAAGCCACGCTGCTCCATCAGTTCTGCCAGTGTGCCAGCTGTTAGCATGGTATGGAAGCGCAGCTTCTCGGGGTTAAACCGTATGGCAAGGTTGAATCCCATAAGGCTATCTCGTACGCGCACGGGGCTACTCTCAACTACAAGGACACACTCACGCCTTCCACAAACATCCACAGTGTCCAGCACTTGTAGGGAGAGCTCTACGGTATCGCCCTGCGACCGCTGTAAGGCAATACATATTCCTGCAATATGGGGCAGTAACCATCTAGCCCTCCCACTCTTCATCGTTAGCGTAGCCGGATGAAAGAGCCGTTCGCTACGATCCCTCCTGGCCCTTCAATCCGGCAGTGGTAGACACCCGCACCAACGAGTTGGCCAGCCGCATCTCGGCCATCCCACTCGACCGCGTACGTCCCGGGCTGATAATCACCTTCTGCAAGCACGCGTACTAGTCTCCCTGTAGCATCGTAGAGCTTCACTCGGTAAGCTCCGGATTGCGGCACCGAGAACCGCAACTGCACTGAGCCAACGGTTGGTGTAGGAGCGATTTCGATGCGCTCCTTTGCTGCTGTGCTCAGAGCGAGAGGCACCTCCATGTCCGGTACGTCCCGGTCACAGAACCGAACATTGTTGAGCCGAAGCACTGGCTCTTCTGTTCGCACAGTAACGTAGACTACTGGCTCCCCAGCAACAAATTCTCCGATACCCGCAATTGCTACTCGGCGGTCGTGGTAGGAAACCAGCAGTTTGTCCACGAATCCGGAAGCGGGTTCTACCCCAAGGACCTGTCCATCGAACTCTGCCCGGAATCCCAGGGCTCCATTCCAAAAGCCATCTGGGCTAAGCGGTATGCGATATACCCCCGGAGCAACACATACTGGTTCCAACGGTCGGAGACATGAAGCAACGCCAGCCGCTGCTGCTCCGCGGCCATATGGAGGGAGCACCGTTAGATCCAGTAACCACGGTAAATACGGCACCCGTGCTGCCATGTAGAGCATGATGATCGCGGCGTCGTACTCTGTCGCCTCGAAGAACAGCACGGGGTCACCTCCAACGAAGGGTAGGGAGTTGTCTGACGGCAGGTCCTGCCAATAGTAGAGAGACCGTGTCGGGATTGCCCGTCGGTGATACACCGAGTCCCCTGAGTTGTCGAGCTTGCGCGTGGAGTAGTAGTATCGACCGTTGTGGTTGACATCACCATGGTACGCCTGTCTCCCTTTCAGGCTATCCAGCCGACGATTGGTGGCCACCGATCGAAGGATAAGCATGACATCGTTGACTGTAACAAACCGATCTTGTCCCATCCCAGCATGCTTGCTGACCTGCGAGAAATCCACATCGCCATCACCCCAACCCTCCAAGAAGAGGCGTGGAATAGCGTTGAAGCGAATCACAGTATCACTCCCGCCAGAAGGCTGCCATGTGCTGCTGAGCACCGTTGAGGTGCGTGCCTGGTTCACATCGCCTGTGAAGACCAAGCCGTTGAGATAGTCACCAAATCCTCCCTTGATGCCAATAGCAGCACCCTGCACTTGAACCGGACCGCCGGACCCCGTCAGCCCATAAGCGAATTCGATATCGCCCTGGAAGTTCCCAGGTCGCGCAGACTCGTACAACCACACCTGGAAGCTCGCAACACTCGAAGGCAGCGACTCGTCGTTGATATTTAGATCCCGCCATTCCACAACAAAGGCTCGGTTAGGGGCAGACCCGACTACTTTGTAGGAAATCCGCGACGGCACGTATCCTGCTTCAGTTGTCCGGTAGAAATGATCCCCCCAGAACGGGGCAATCACGTTGAAGGGCTCTACATTCAGGAAGAGTCGCCCTGGCATAGTGTCACCCGTAAGCGGTGGATTCTCAGCGGGCCTCAGCAGCATCACGAAGCCATTCACCGAGATCGCCAACCGACTATAGCGGTAACCTTGATACTCGAAGAGGAAAGGCAATGTGACAATGACATAGCCATCGTCAGGATCTCGCGTACTCGTATCTGCAGGGTCTCTTCTAAACTGATCCGCATCTAATACCGTTGCTCCTGTCAGTGGGGCATATGGCTTCCCACCCACCTTGACCGCTGGCTGGAACTCTGCATAGACCTGAGCCCACGCGCCCAGCGCTGTTACCATGGCTACCACTGTGGCAAGGAGCATTCGCTGCATCTTCTAGTCCCTCGAAGCTGTGTGAGACTTGCTCCTTTGTCTCTTGCGGAGACAATGTCTGGGGGGCCCCGGATAGGGAGCCCCCATCCCGTCTCTTACCGCACTAGCACCATTGGACGGACGACCACCATGCCGCCAACCACTACTCGGTAGTAATAGACCCCACTAGGGACCGGCATTCCCTGATCATCCGTACCATCCCATGCAACGGCATGCTCTCCGGCTAGCTGGAAGCCATTAAGGAGCATCTTGACCTTGCCGCCAAGAGCATCGTAGACCTCCAGCTGCACGGCCGACGGTTCGGCAATCCTGAACCGGATGCGCGTTGTACCTGCGAATGGATTCGGTACGTTCTCGAGAATTTCTACCGGTCCGGCAGTGGCAGCAGGATCGGATACATCGCTAGTTAAGTCGTACACGATCACAAAGTTGGTAACGGCATCCGTACGGATGACAACGGTCAGCGAGTCACCATTCCTTTCCAGAGTCACCGTCGGCACGGAGCGGCCCTCTCCTGTCCGCATGTTGAAGGAGAAGATGTTACCGTTAGAAGCACCGTCGCGGATGTACCACGTCGAGCCGGCTGGATTTCTCGTTGCATCATTTCGGTCAGGCACATCCTGCGAGTTCCAAGTGATCCGCACTGGGTATGCTTCCGAAGCATTTCCTGTGACACTACCTGCCTGGAAGCGCCCCGTGTAGACCAAGAGCCCCGGTACTCCTGGCACTGCCCTTGGGAAGATGTTTCGCGCAGTGCCATTCGTGGAGGGAATAGTCCAACGAGCATCGAAGACATCGTTTGGCGGTATTGGCGGGAGTTCGTACTCGCAGTAGTTCGAGTCAAGCCTCCCGATACCACCACGGTTTGGATCGCTACCAGTTGTTGCCAACGGAGCTGTACCCCACTCCAGAATCTGGAATGCGCCGAAGCGATTCTCAATCCGCAGCGGTGCTACGAAGTCCGTGGGCTCAGAGACATTGAGCTTGTATGTGATCTCCTGCTGAGCCCCTTCCCGGTCTACCACACGCACTCGAACGGTAATCTTTCCGTCAGGTCCTGGATTCACATTCAGTGCTGTTGTGCTGATAAGGATCCTAACAGTATCCGAAGACTGCGGTCCGTTGACAGTTGCAGGGCTCACTTGGAAACCTGCTGGCTCTATGACCTCTATCGTAAGCCGCTCCAGAGCGTCTGGTGGCTCCTGCCGCAAGAGGTCCCGGTCGACGACAGCGATAGTATCGACATAGGCTTTCCCTTGCTCGACGCACCTTACAGCCGGAATCCGCGTCAACCGTGGAGGATGATTGACCGCTCGAACGTTTAGATCAATGACCTTCACATGGGTTAGCCCGAACTCATCCGTTACAAGGACGGTGACTTTCTCCCGGCGCGGAGCATCGTAGACTCCAGGTGTCCCGTAGAGGAGGCCGCTGACAGGATCGATCTGCAACCAGCGCGGTGTCGTCTTCTTGTTGCGAAGATCCCAGGCCCCTGCCTCCGGGAAGCAAGGATCGCGCGGCACGAAATCCCGCGGGTCACCAGGATAGATAAGCTCAAACCGATGAGCTTGGCCAAAGTTCGGATCGTACACAACAATCCGCCGACTAGAGTCGAGAAGCGTCGGGTTGTAGTCCTGGTCTTCTACTGCATCGGGCAGGCTGTTGGTCAGAATTACGGGAGCCACGTTGACAAGGACACGCCGCGTTAAGTAATTGACGCCACCATGGCCATCGTTGACAACGATGGAGACAATCGTGTCGGTGTTGAGCGCCCTGTGGTATTGTGTCGCCGGAGTCAGCAACTGCACTGCCGTAGCCGAGTCAATTCGCACATTGAGCTGACCGCGGAGACTAAAGTCGATTGCTAGCGGATCAGGCTGCCCACTGTTGTCGTACCGACGGAGATACTGGTTCTGCATCCACACCGGCCGGACCTGTGTGGTAGGCTCCACAACCGTATCCGGCGGCACATCTCGGATGGTGATCGATGCGAAACCGTACGTCGTACGGCCATAACGGAAATCCCAACCACGTGCACCAGCCTCAGCATCCTCTAACTCGTCGTCAGTATCCACATCCACCCTGAAGCGGAGAGAATCCGTCAGGTTTGCCAGCCAGAGTCCATCACGCTCACAAGCGACATTGAGAGTGGTAAACCGTGGAGTGCTGTCTATCACGAAGATGCGGAATTGGTACGTGACTGTTGTTGCTGCTACGTTCCCGAAGTCCACAGTATCCTGCTGCAGGAAGCGGGCATTGCCACCATCGTAGGCCTGAGCATTGAAATAGGGCGGGTAGAGGTAAATGTACCTCGCAATCACATCGTTGCTCAATCCTGCTGCCTTCAGCGAGTCTACAGTTCGGGCACTCGGCGGGTAATTCCGAACAGCCACCGTCACTACCTCTCCACCTGGGACCACGAACGGATTCGTCGGACGCCCTTTGAAGACAACATATCCCCTCGCTCCATAGTACGGCCCGTAAGTCGCGGGCAAGGTGTCCGCTTGCAGCCAGTACGAGAGACCCGAGTTCGGTGGTACGCTCCAGAAATAGGCAAGCTGCGGATACCGGTCGGGGAAGAGTACGGAGCGGGGATCATAGAACAAGTTGGAGTCAACCGCCGTGATAGTGAAGATAGAGTCTCGACCGGGGCCCGTCGGTCGCCGCGGGTAGCTGATGTCCTCCATGAGGAAGATCATGTTCCGCAGCTCCGGTGGCGTGATGTTCTCTAGCTCCACCTTGTTCCCTGTGAACACAGGCGGGTCCACAGTTGCGCCTACCTCAAAGATGAGGGCACCGTCGATAGCATCCGCAACGGTACCCTGCCACAAGACCGTGCGCGAGACCACAGCAACGACATCTCCCACCCGAACTGGCAGCGCCGAGTACCGCTCGCCGGCGAATACCGTGACCCTCTGAGGGTTGATGGCTCCATCGGCCGGCAGGATCCGGTTGACATAGCCAAAGCCCGGTCCCCCGAGGTCGCCAACAAAGCCCTCGTACTTACGCCCTTGCAGTGCGGCCCGGTCCTCTATGTCTGGAGCTCGTCGCAGCGCCGCCAGAACGGCTGCCAGGTTCGTTCCAATGTTCGCTAAGCCTTCGATCGTCCGCCGGTCTATGGGACGACGATTGACCGAGTCCGGTACCAGCTCTACGCGTGCTCGGAACACCTCACTCGTCGGGCTCGTCTGCCGCAGATTCACTCGGATGTAGTCGCCTGTGTTGGTGTTGATGACAAAGAAGACCGTCTCGTTGATCGCTCGCGGATCGTTGTTGTTGAGCTCTGCTGAGCCAGAGTAATCCGCTCGGGCTTCGAGGAACAGCGGATAGCCAATTGGGTGCTTGGGGCTCCGGAACTCCGTTTGCAGTGCCCCGATGTTCGGATCACTCTCGGCATCAAACGGATTCCGAGTCCACCGTCGGACGTACTTATTGAAGGATGGGAGGGTAGGGTCTGTAAACCTCCGCAGTGTCTTCGGGATACCGACTGCAAAGTCCTCAATCGGTGACATCCGTCGGTTAGAGTAGTCAGCGGTCTTGATATCCGTTCCCTTGTCGAAGATGTCGTAGATGAGCCCTTGCATGAGGAGGCGCTCTGGGATGCTTGTCGGATCAGGGGTATTCTCGTCGCCAGCATTCAGTACAGGTATCGGCGTATAGCTGTAGAGGTGCCGCGACTCGAACGGCCCTTGATTCTTCCCTGTGCCTCCACGGACGAAGCCGAGTTGGCGGGTTCCGTCACCCGCAACGAAGAAGGTCTCTTGCGTGCGGCCACTTACCGGTAGGATTGTGACAACATTTGCTTCCGTCCGTCCCCAGTAATTCCCCTGCAGCGTATCTACTCCACCCATTCCCACACCCGTTCCAGCCAGCGCTCCTTTCGTGTCAGGATAGTCAGGCAGACGAATGAGGAAACGGGCTGTGTTGTCGTAGATAGAGTTCGCAGCAAAGTGGTAACGGGCATACGGATGTGGTCCAACCACGTTACCGTATATGACCGCTCCGGCGAGATCGCTAGAGGCAGCGTTTGTGCCCGCAACGAGCGGTCCAGTAATAGCATTCTGCCGAGCTCCAACTTCAGAGGTCGCCGTGTTGTTTGTGATCAGGCTACGAGTGAAGACCAGCTGCAGATTGTAGTTGTCAGAGTAGATCGCTGCACCCGTATAGGCTCGATTTCCTTGGATACGGACGCGGTTGAAGAAGATGGAGTCCGTGCGTCCGGCCCGATTGATACTAACCTCGTCCACAATGTAGATGGCCCCACCCAGTCCTGTGCCGTTTTCACGCAGGTTTGTCCCAGGATGTAGACGCCGGATATCTCCTATCTGCGTCGTTCCCGAGCCCATCTGCGACATGTTAGGGATCGCTTCATTGTCAAAGAAGCGTGTCAGCATCCGCACATCTGCTACCGGAGCTCCAGGAGCCCACGTGAAGATGTCGTCCCGAGACGTGAAGCCGATTGCTACACCAGATGGCAAAATGTTAACGTCGTCCACGTCCGTCAGGAAGAAGCGATGGGATGACGTAAACGGATGAGCTATACACACTGCTCCACCATTACCATTGAAGGCCTTGTTTGCCCGAAATTCAACGCCCTTCACTACGTTGAGGTCAGCGTTCAATGTGTACACAGCCCCACCACCGCGGACCTGAGCTTCATAGCCCTGGACCTGGCCGACGATGTTGTTCGTGAACACCGCGCGTACAATCCTTACGTACCGCCGCTCGATGGGTAGTGGCTGCGGCAGCTGAATCGAAATCGCTCCTCCAGAGAAGCCCGCAGTGTTGTTGTCAAACTCTACTGGGTAGTTTCCACCATACAAAGTGAGCGGTCCCACCGTTCCACCTGCACCATAGACCGTTAAGTTCCTACGCGAGAAGACAGCCCCGCCATGCTCCGTAGCACGGTTATTACGGAACTTGATGTTGTATCCGTAGTTCCTCGTGTCCACCAACGCATCAGAGCCACCAATTACCGGCGAGGGGCGGGTGTCAACTTTCCCAGTATCGACACAGATAGCTCCACCACGGCCCGCTTGGTTGCCGATGAAGTGCGTCTCTTGCCGGGCTTCACCTCCTTGTCTACCCCGAACCTGGAGCCGCCCGGCATCCGTAGCAGTGTAGATAGCTCCACCCTGTGCCAAAGCTCCAACCTGATTTGGATCTGTGAAGAACGGTACGCTCACTTGATTTGAAACGAACCGTCCTCGCACGGTCAACGATGTCCCCCTGCCGACATAGATTGCACCACCACGAGCACCACGCGCGTTAAGGTCGTTCTGAAGGTTTGTCGCAGTGTTGCCATCACAGAAGATGTAGTCGTACACATTCGGAGCCTCGAAGTCGTTAATTCCAAGCCCAATTTCCATCGGGCTACGTCCTGCGATGTATACTGCACCGCCGTAGGCCTCGTTCTTCCAAGGCTGTGGCTCTAAAGGCGCTGGGTTCTCTAAGTTGTCTACAATCGCCCACACACCCGGCGCAATCTGTCGAAGGACTACGCTAGACAGCAGTACACGATTTCCCGTAAAGGTCAGGTACCGAACTCGTCCCAGCAGCACTGCCAGACGTGCATCGTCGTAAGCTTGGCGATCGCTGTTGCTCAAGGGTTCGGGGTTGCTGCTATACACTTGGTCTATTGCCCTAATAGACTGAGCAATAGGGGCTGCTGTAGCGTTCTCCGTCAAATACGGATTGACAGTTTGCGGGTAGAATGGGATGTTAGAGATATCTGGAGCTGGATATACCCCGGTACCTGGGGGAGCCTGAAGCAATTGTAGAGCCCCTCCACGATACCGAGCCGTATTATTCCGGAATTCACATAACAAGAGCCACGTCCGCGACGAGAAGCTGGTGATGGCTCCGCCGCTACCATTCGTTTGCTGGATGAGCTCTCTATTCAACGCAGCGACTTCCCCTGCGTCTGGCTGGTAGATCGGGAAGCGATCCACCGTTGTGTCTTTCCGGAAGTTCTCAAAGATCACATTCCGGAAGAAAGCAGCGCGGGTCCCCGGCAAAATGATGATGTGTCCCCACTCCCGCGAGAAATTATTAACGGGCCTCCCGCGAAAGATAATTGGAGCCTGAGTGACATTAACGCTTGCACCGCCAGCTCGCCGCCATGGGGTCCGGTTGATGTTCGGATCAGACGCTGCAAAGTGTAGGCGAGCTGCAGCATACATAATCGCTTTTCCTGGCGGGAGTCCCTGGAGCTGTGGTTGTCCACCTAAGTCGACGAGGAAGATCTCTCCATACTTGTTGGGGTCAATCGTAGGGTCTCCAATGATCGTGCTTTGAGCCGCTGCCTGGAAGTAGTTCAAATCGGCATACCCACTGAACCCACAAGGGTTGAGGTAATCTGCAGGATCGCAGCCTCCGGGAAATTGGTTATACGTCGCCGAGACGTAACCATCAGCGATGATGCGCCCCCCAACCGAGACAATGAGGCGCCCATTCGGGAGAAACTCGACGATCGTTCCTGGCTCGATGATCAGCGTTCCGGCAATCATGTACGTCCCGCTGATCCGGTAGATCGTGTCCTTGAGGAAGATTCGGACCTCGTCTGGTCCAAGTCGCCCGCTGACTTCAATGACAGGACGTTGTGCGAATCCAATCCCAACCGTTGTCAGCGTCAGCGCAAACAGACGCAACCACCGCTCCATGGTTCCTCCGTCTGCTGGACATACCTTGTTGTTAAGTTGCGCCATAGATGGATCTCTGCGTGGACTACTACTCAAATCTCGTGCCAAGTCGAGCCAAACCCGCCTTGGCGTCGTTCGCGAAGTCCGAAAACTCGTTCTCTAGCAGTAGCTGGCGATATAGAGCGATCGCCTTCTGCGCATCACCGGCTAACTCATAGCAGTACGCTGCAAAGAAACGGTACCGCTCCGACAGCCCAATCGGTGCACCAATCGTAGCGGCACGCTCGTATAGTTGGGCTGCCTCTCGCAACTTCCCTGCCTCCTCTCGGCAGGCCGCCAATCCCGCATACGCCCCTACCAAGACTAATGGAGCCTCCGCCTTTGCAGCAAGCTCGAAATACGGTTCTGCCTTCTTCACCTCTCCGCGTAGCAGGTATGCGCTACCTGCATAGAGGGCAGCAATCTTTCCTGGCTCCGTGCCCCCGTACCGGCGCACGATCTCCTCTAGCCCGTACACCGGTTCCCCACGTACCGACTTTGTAGTGTCCCCGTAGAGTGCTCGCTCGTAGTCGCCGTTGTCGTAGTAGGAGTAGACGCGTGAGAGCAGCGTTGCCGCTTCCTCTGCTTGGTTCCGCTGTATGACCTGCCACGCAATCACTCCTCCTACGCCAACCAGCAGCGCAGCCGCTGCAATTGCCACAATTCTCCACCGTTTGCGCAGCCACTCGACCACGCGTTCCCCAATAGACGGTCTAAGAGGCAAGACCTCCGTAGCCCTCCCTGTCTGCTCGTGCTCTTCTCGCTGGATTTGCTCTGCTTGCTTCTCCATGACTCTATCTCCCCCTGTGCGCCCGGAGGGGCTCGAACCCCCAACCTTTGGAACCGGAATCCAACGCTCTATCCAGTTGAGCTACGGGCGCATTACCCCGCAGTCGGACTGCAAAATTATGGAGGGACAGCGTCTGACCAGCCCCGCGGCGGACAGCCAGGCTATGTAACATCGTAGCCACACTGTGACATTTCTGTCACGCTCAGTACTTCACCAGCCGACGTATAGCTTGGACAATATCGCTAGGCTGCAGCATGATTGCCTGCTCCAACGATTTGGCGAAGCCTATTGGACAGTCTCGCGAACCTAACCGAACAACAGGCGCATCCAGATACGCAAATCCCTCTTCAGCGATGACGGCAGCAACCTCGCCCCCGAACCCTCCTGTCCGCTTGTCCTCGTGGGCAACGATAACCCGGTTCGTTTTTCGCACAGAATCTAGCACAGTTTTCTTGTCCCACGGAGCTAAGGACCGGAGATCTACGACCTCTACAGAGATTCCTTCTGCTGCCACTTCCTCCGCGGCCTGCAGCGCCCAATGGACAGCTGTACCGTAGGCAACGACCGTCACATCAGTCCCCACGCGACGAATCTTCGCCTTGCCGAAGGGGATAATAAAGTCCTCCGGAGGTTTGGCAGCAGCTGCAGGACGGTAGTTGTACAGAAACTTCGGTTCCAAGAAGACCGTCACCCCCCGAGAGCGGAGGGCATGACGTAACAACCCAACAGCATCATCAGCAAAAGCAGGGTATACGATCCGAATGCCCGGCAGAGTCACCAACGCTCCCTCTATGCTCTGAGAGTGGTAGAGCCCGCCTTGAATGTAGTTCCCAGTAGCCAGCCGTATGACGATGTTAGGAACGAACTGACCTTTCGTACGCCAGTACTCGTGAGAGCACTCCACCAACTGGTCCATAGCTGGCCAGAAGTAGTCGGCAAACTCTGCTCCCTCGATGACGACCCAAATATCCTCGCGATAGCGACAGAAGCCATTCGCCGTTCCGACGATGAAGTTCTCTGCGATCGGGGCATTGAAGACACGTTCGCCGCCGAACTCCTGGAGCATCCCCTTGGTGACATTGAAGACTCCCCCCTTGTCCTTGGAAGCTACATCCTGCCCCCAGAGAAAGGTGTTGGGGTTCCGGCGGAATTCCTCTTTGAGAGTCAGGTTAATTGCCTCGCGAAGGGTCAACTGCGGTTGCTGGGGATCGTTGCGGTAGCGTTCCTCAGAAGTGTCTTCATAGCCCACGAGCGGCTCTGGCAAGATGTAGAGCGACCACGAATCCGGATCAGGATCTGGCGCTGCCTCTGCCTTTGCAGCCGCCTCGCGGATTACGCGCTCGTTATCATCCTCAATTCTTCGGACTTCCTCCTCTGTGGCGATTCCATACTCGATCAACGTCCTCCGGAAGCGTGGGAGGGGATCACGGCGCCTCACCTCCTCTATCTCTTCGGGACTGCGGTAGAGTCGATGGTCATCAGAGTTGGAGTGGGAACCGATACGATCACACTCCGCGTGGACCATAGCAGGTCCGGCGCCGGAGAGGACGTACTCGCGGGCAGCCTGCATCGCCCGGTACGAGTCAAAGGGATTGCGCCCGTCGCACTTGATGATTTTCAGGTGCCGAAAGCCTACGAAGTTGTCCGAGACGTCTGGATTTGCTGTCTGCTCAGTGACAGGCACAGAGATGCCGTACCGATTATTCTGGATGACGAAGATGACTGGCAGCCGCTCACGCGAAGCCCCATTAACCGCTTCGTAGAAGAAGCCTTCCGAACAGGCGGATTCTCCCCCTGAGTAAATCGCGATCTCGTCGCCGCCATACTTCTTGATAGCCCGCGCTACTCCGACCGCATGCTGTGCGTGGTTCCCCGTTGTGGAAGAGACATTTTGGATGCGGATGGAAGGCTTTGCGAAGTGATTACTCATATGACGCCCGCCCCCTGCCACATCCGTGTCCTTGCTGAGACCATTGAGAATGATCTCTTCAGGCGTGATTCCAGCAGCAAGGCATGTGAGAAGATCGCGGTAGTAAGGAAACAGAAAGTCCTTGCCGGGACGGAACGTCACACCGATTGCTAATTGGATACCATCGTGTCCGGCAAACGGAGCGTGGTATGACCAACCCTTGCCAATGCGGAGGTAGTACTGGGCCCGCTCGTCCAAGCGGCGCCCAAGATGCATCAGCTTATACCAGCGCAACACGGTCTCCCGGTCGAATCCCGTCGGGTCAAAGGGACCGTAGGGATCCGGTTGGCGATCTCGGAGACGACGAGCATCCCGCACTGCAGGCTTTGTTTTCACGCTCACAGTCCTTCTTGCAGCACTCGCCATTTGCAGAGCTCGGTTCCAAGGCTGTGGGACTGACTAGACAGCAATCCTCCGCGTCCTCCGGGGAGTGTAGGTCCTATTCTGCTGGGGAACAAAGGTAAGCCACCCATAAGGGTCTTCTCCGTCATGGACAACCCGGTAGAAGCGTTCCTGGAGCAGACGGGTCACAGGACCTGGAGTTCCAGAACCCACGGGGACACCATCTATCGAACGAATTGGGGTAATCTCAGCTGCTGTGCCCGTAAAGAACGCTTCATCAGCTGCGTAGAGCATACCGCGGGGGATATCTGTTTCGACGACTGGAATCCCTGCCTCACGAGCCAGCGTAATAACCGTATGCCGCGTTACGCCCGGTAGAATAGAAGCTGACAGCGGCGGCGTGTAGAGAGTACCGTCTATCACCAAGAAGATGTTCTCGCCACTACCCTCGCTCACCATGCCGAAGATGTCGAGGCTGATCCCTTCGGCATATCCGTGGCGGGCAGCCTCTATGCGGACTAGCTGCGAGTTCATGTAGTTGCCCCCTGCCTTTGCCATCGCCGGCATCGTGTTGCTACCAATTCGCTGCCAAGAGCTTACCCCAGCGTCTACCCCATGCTGTACGGCCTCAGCCCCTAAGTATGCCCCCCACTCCCAGGCTGCTACAGCAACTTCTACCGGGCAGTTGAGGGGGTAGACCCCCAAATCGCCGTAACCGCGGTAGACGATTGGGCGAATGTAACAGGCTTGGAGGCGATTCCGCGCAACCACCTCCACGCACACTCGAGCTAACTCATCCAGGCTGTAGGGCAACTCCGTGTGATACATTCGGAGCGAACGCTCTAACCGACGGAGGTGATCATGCAGCCGGAAGATTGCCGTCCCTCGGCGGGTCGCGTACGCCCGAATGCCCTCGAACCAGCTAGAACCGTAATGGACAACGTGCGAGAGCACATGGATCCGCGCACGCTCCCACCGCACGAAGCGTCCGTTCATCCAGATGTAGGGTACCGGCTTCAGTGGCATAGAAGCGCCCTTATGATGCTGTCGGACTCTCCTGGGTGCGCAAATACTCCTGCAGGAGCTGGGCAACGAGTTTAGGATTTGCTCGGCCCTGTGAACGCTGGAGGACTTGGCCTACGAGGAACCCGAACACATTTGTCTTTCCACTTCGGTACTTAACCACGGCATCCGCGTGTTCTTCCATCACACCCTCAATCAGTTCACGGAGCCATGCCGTATCAGAAACCTGTATGAGCCCGCGCTCCGCAACGATGCTTCGTGGCGACCGCCCCGTCCGCACTGCCTCCGCAAATACCTCCTTTGCGATTCGGCTACTGATGACATCGTCAGCATAGAGCTCCACTAGCTCAGCCATGTACTCTGGCGCGAGAGGGCTTTGGAAGCCCTGTCCCTGCTGCTCCCCTACGAGCCGAAGCACCTCCGTCATGATCCAGTTGCTGACTAGCTTGTAGCGCTCCAGCGAAGGGTGACGGAGGGCCGCACAGCAAGCCTCGAAGTAATCGGCAATCTCCCGCTCCTCGCACAGGACTCCAGCGTCGTATGCCGGCAGGCCATACTGTTCAACGAAGCGCTTTTTGCGCTGGAGCGGGAGCTCCGGTAGAGTTGCTTGGACTTGCTCTATCCACTCCTGAGTCACTACAACTGGAACCAAGTCGGGCTCGGGAAAATAGCGATAGTCATGCGCATACTCTTTCGTACGCATTGGCCGCGTCTCCTGTCGTACGGCATCCCAGAGACGTGTCTCATGCTGCACTTGTCCACCGGCTTCCAAGACTGCAACCTGGCGGTTAATCTCGTACTCCAAGGCCTTCTCTACGCTGCGGAAACTGTTGAGGTTTTTAACCTCCGTCTTTGTTCCCAACTTCACCTCCCCACGCCTCCGGACCGAGACATTCGCATCGCACCGCAGTGAGCCTTCCTCCAGGTTCCCGTCGCAAATCCCCAAGTACCGGACGAGCTGCCGAATCTGGCGCAGGTAGTGGTATGCCTCTCGTGGCGAACGCAAGTCCGGTTTGCTGACGATCTCGATGAGGGGGATACCGCACCGATTGAAGTCCACCAGCGTATCCACATCCACATCGTGGAGCGATTTGCCTGCGTCCTCTTCCATATGGATTCGCGCAATTCCGATTCGCTTGCGAGTACCGTCCTCAAGCTCAATCTCCAGCCACCCATCCTCGCAAATCGGCTCCTCGTACTGGGAAATCTGGTAGCCCTTTGGCAGATCAGGGTAGAAGTAGTTCTTGCGGGCAAAGAGGGAATACGGTCGAATCCGGCAGTTCGTTGCCAGCCCAATCCTGAGTGTGAATTCTACAACGCTCCGGTTCAGTACCGGTAAGGCTCCGGGGTGTCCCAAGCAAACCGGGCAGGTGTTAGTATTTGGTGGTGCTCCAAACTCAGCAGAACATCCGCAGAAGGCTTTCGTCCTCGTCTTTAGCTGCGCGTGGACCTCCAACCCAATAACTGCCTCATACTCCGGATGCATGTCGTGCTTCCTGCCGCAGGGCTAGCAAACTTACTAAAAAGGCCACGGAGTCAGTGTGACAGTCCACTGTCAGCCGCGCAGTCTTCGTCCCCAACTCCACCGAAGCTTGTCACATGCGTCGCTTCGTCATCGGAGACGTTCACGGCTGTATCCGTACGCTGGAAGCACTCCTATGGAAGCAGCTCCGGCTGAGCACCACCGACGAAGTGTACTTCGTCGGGGACTATATCGATCGAGGTCCAGACAGCAAGGCAGTCGTTGATCTCATCCGCTACTTACAGCAGGCTGGATATCGGGTCGTGCCCCTCCGAGGGAATCACGAGCAGCTTCTCTTAGACGCTATGGCCTCAGAAGAGATGTTTGAGCTCTGGCTCCTCAATGGAGCAGCGACTACCTTGCAGAGTTTCAGGATCAGGCATCCACGAGAGCTGTCCGAAGAGTACTACAGCTTCTTTGCCACACTTCCCTTCTTCGCTATTCTGGACACCGTTGTCATAGTCCATGCTGGTCTGAACTTCCACATCCCAGACCCGTTCGCTGACACCCAGGCAATGCCCTGGGACCGCAGTGTAGAGGCGGACCCTTCCCGGCTCGGTGGCCGTCGCCTGATTGTTGGGCACACTCCCCTACCCCTGCCCCTCCTCCGACAGAGCCTGTCGTGGAACAAGGTCTTCATAGACGGCGGCTGCGTCTACGGACACTTAAGCGGCTACGGCCACCTCTGTGCTCTCGAACTCGAGAGCTGGGAACTCTTTACATTGAAATGTGCAGGTCCACTGTCTAGCGGCATCCGTCTACCATGGAAGACAGGTGGCGACTCTTCGTAGGCTGTTTTGTTCACCATGACGGGCTTGCATCGGCATACCATCACATCATCCAGCTTGCGCAGCCATTCTGCAGGGCCAAGTGGGTAGAGCCAGCAAACCTTCACTTTACGCTTGCCTTCCTAGGTAATCTCCCTTGCTCGCTCGTCTCCAAACTCCTCAAGGCACTCTCACCGCTCCTTCATCCCCATCCCTCTCATCTGGAACTCACTGGGCTGGGCGTCTTTCCCGATTGGAACGCGCCTCGGGTGCTGTACGTGCCTGTGGAGGACCGAAATGGGCAACTCAGCCGAGTGCACTGTGAACTTCACCAAATCCTATCTGACCTAGGCTTTGCTCCCGAAGACCATCGCCCGTTCACTCCACATGTGACCATTGCCCGACTGAAGCACGTTCGCTCCCCTAAGCGTCTCCGTATGACTCTTGAGCCCTATCTGCGTTACCACTTCGGCCAACTCACGCAGTTTGAGCCTCTTCTCATCCGTAGTATCCTACGTCCTGAGGGCCCCCTCTACTCTGCTGTCTTGCCAGACATCCCCATTACTGAGTGAAGCCGCCGGGACGTAAGCCACAGGGCGTCTTCAAGGGATCGCAGACGAAGCCCCAAAAGCTCCTCAGCCCGTCTCCAGTGTAATCCGCCATATCGAGGGCGCGAGGCTCTACCCTGATAAAGCTCACTAGCCGGCCGAGGCACCAGCAAGTGTCCTGGCAACCCCACAATTTCAAATGCCTGCCGAAGGAAGTCATACCGGCTCAGCCACATTCTCCCCGCAATATGGATGACCCCTTCAACCCGATCCTGTAGAGCCACAATGAGCGCCTGTGCAAGGTCATCCACGAAGGTGGGATTCGTGTACACATCCTCTGCTACAGCAACCCTCTCCCCAGCTAATGCCCGGCGAACTGCCCAACCTACCACATCTGAACACCAAGGCGCCGGTGTCCCAAAAATTTGGGTCGTTCTAATGACTGTCGCAGATGGAGCCAGAGCCCAGCAAACGTTCTCTGCTGCCAACTTCGTTCTGCCATAGTAGTTAATTGGTCGCGGATATGCCTGCTCGTCGTAGGGCCCAGCAACGCCGTCGAAGACATAGTCCGAAGAGAGCTGAATAAGGTGCGCCCCCAGAATCCGACACACACTAGCGAGTGTCTCTACGAGCTCAACATTCACCTGCCAGGCAACCGAGCGATTCTGTTCGCACGCGTCTACATCCGTGATCGCGGCCAGATTAACGATAACCTCAGGCTCCCATGTACGACAGAGCTCCCGAAGGAGCTGACGCGAGTATCCCAAGACAACGTGCACAGGATACCCATGGATGACTGTCGGTTCTCCCGGTTGGTGGGAAATCAAAAGCATCTCCCACTGGAGCCGATGGCGACGGACCAAGCGGAGTAGGGCTTCCGCCGTCTTACTCCGAGCGCCAACGATAAGTACCTTCATTGGATTTTCGGGGTCCACTGACAAGCTGCCCCAACTCGCTCCTCTCACAGGAAGCGACAAGTTGTCATATACCTTCCCATCGACCCAACTCTGCCAAAGTGGCATCTTCTCATCCCTCAGCAAGCCTTGTCCCGCAAGGTGTTCCACGTGGAACCCTGCCAGTCACCGCAGGTAAAAGACAAGGATAGCAACATCTGCTGGCGAAACCCCGGCAATCCGAGCTGCTTGGCCAAGTGAGCGAGGACGAATCCGCTGCAGCTTTTCCCGTGCTTCTGCCGACAGACCGTAAACCTTTGCGTAGTCGAAATCTTCAGGGATTATCAACTGCTCGCTCTGGGCCAGTATCTCTACCTCCCGTAGCTGGCGCTGGATGTACCCCTCATATCGTAACTCCACTTCTGCAGCTTCCACTATAGACGGCATTTGTAACGACTGCCAATACCGCCCATTTAGCCTCTGCAGGAGATCACGAAGCACCACTCTTGGCCGACGAGCAAGCTGGGCTACTGTTACAGGCTGGGCTAGCAATGTCTCGCCAATGCTCTCCAGGTATGAGTTCACTTCTTCCGGAGTCACGAAGTCCTTCCGGAGGTTGCTAATGAGGTTTTCTATGGCTTCTGTACGGGCACACATCTGCTCGTATGTTTGCTGATCGATGAGGCCAAGCTGATACCCGTACCGCATCAGCCGGCGATCAGCATTGTCTTGTCGTAGCAAGAGGCGATACTCCGCCAGCGACGTAAACATCCGATATGGCTCGTCCCCCATCTTGGTGATGAGGTCGTCAATCAAAACCCCGATGTATGACTCTGCTCGGGACAGCACAAACCCCTCTTCCCCCCGAACATACCGAGCAGCATTAATACCAGCCACGAGCCCCTGAGCAGCAGCCTCTTCATAGCCTGAGGTACCGTTGACCTGGCCAGCAAGGAAGAGGCCACGGATTGCCTTCGTCTCCAGCGTGTGGTAGAGCTGCCAAGGGAAAAAGTAATCGTACTCCACAGCGTACCCTGGCCGGAGCATAACAGCGTGCTCCAAGCCAGGAATGCTGCGAAGACCTTCAAGTTGGATCTCCTCTGGCAGGCTTGTGGAAAAGCCGTTGACGTAGATGGAATTCCCCCATAGGCTCTCCGGCTCCAAAACAATGCGATGAGACTCTCTTTCAGGGAAGCGAACGATCTTGTCCTCGATGGAGGGACAGTACCGAGGTCCCCGTCCTCGAATGAGGCCTGTAAACATCGGGGACTGGTCAAACCCTCTTCTGAGAATGTCATGTGTCTGGGGTGTTGTGTAGGTGATGTAGCAGACAATTCGGTTTCGCACTTGCTGTGTCCGATGGGAGAAGGGCTGGGGCGGGTCGTCTCCGTAGCTGGGCTCCAATCGTGACCACTCAACACTCTCAGCAGCAATCCGCGGTGGAGTCCCTGTCTTTAGTCGGCCTCTCTGGAGACCATGTGCTTCCAAAAGCTCAGAAACGCCCTCGGCAGGAGGTTCACCAACCCGTCCCCCTTTTTCACACTTCGTGCCAGTCCAGAGGACTCCATTCAGGAAAGTGCCCGAACAAAGGACAACAGCTCGAGCAAGCAACTCCTCACCAGACGCTGTCCGAACCCCTCGAATGCCCCCGCGGTGAACAAGGATTTCTGTGACAGTTGCGCAGACGATATCCAGATTTGGAATCCGGAGGAGCAGCTCAAGGGCATACAGAGGATACAGGCGTTTGTCGTTCTGTGATCGAAGCGACCAGACTGCAGGCCCTTTAGAGCGATTAAGCAACTTGAACTGGAGCCCGCTCCGATCAGCCAATATCCCCATAACTCCCCCAAGGGCATCTATCTCTTTGACTAAATGCCCTTTTGCCGTACCCCCAATCGCAGGATTACAAGACAGGCGCCCGATTGCTCGGACGTCGATGGTTACCAAGGCTGTCATGCAGCCCATCCGCGCGGCGGCAGCTGCCGCTTCGATACCAGCATGTCCTCCCCCTACAACGATAACATCGTATCGCCCTTCTCCCCGGCAGATAATCCGTCCCATAGTCCCCCTCTGCATGCGTTTCACGTGAAACACTCTATCTACAGTAAGCGCATCATCAGGTGTTCGTCAACATAGCTGTCTCCAAGCTTAACAGCCCTGTATTCGGTGCCGTACCGCACAAACCCCAACTTGAGGTAAAGACTGTATGCTGCTTGGTTCGTTGTAGCAACAGAAAGGTAGACCTGCTCGCAGCGAGCGTCTTCCTTTGCCGCAGCCAAAAGGCGGCGCAGAAGCTGTTCCCCTAAGCCACGCCCCCTATATTCTGGCGTAATGTACATACCCCAAATCCTCCCTTTATGACGGAGCTTCGGCTTCGTGTGATCGCAGCTAAAACCTGCTATTCCTACAAGCCTGCCGTTCACGAACGCGCCTAAGAGGTAGTTATAGGGGTAGTGGAGTAGCGCCTCGAACTGTTGCTCTTTGTCTAACAAAGAGAGGGCCTGGTATGAGTCGTAATCCGACCCAAAGGCTTCAGGGGCCAACTGAAGCGCCTCTTGATGTAGGCGCGTGAACTCCTCAAAGTCAAGTTCCTCCAGCGGCCGAATCACTATGTCCTCTTCCATGGCCAGACCCCAGCAGATGTTCACTTACCAATGCAGAAACGTGCGAAGATAGTGTTGAGAACCTCCTCCCGCCATGTATCGCCGGTAAGTTCGCTGATGAGGCGTACCGCTGTCCGAATGTCCTCTGCAACGCACTCCTCCGGCATCCCCTCCAACAGAGCCTGGTGTGCCATGGAGAGCGCTTCGGCAACCTCCTGTAGGGCGTGTGCCTGTCGAGCGTTGACAAGCGCGTCAACCCCTAGCTCTGCGCTCCTCCGGGCTTGCTCCCCAATCCAGCGACGCAGCTCGTCTACTCCATCACCCCGGAGAGCAGAGACCCAAAACACAGGGACATTTACGCCGGCCCATGAGGAAGACACGCTTGCATCGCTGAGACAGTCGACCTTGTTTTGAATGTATGCATAGGCCGCCTCGGGAAACCGCTGCTGGAGTTGCCGGAAAAGCTCTATGGAGTGCTCCAGCCCACGAGTGACATCGTTAACCACAAGCAGCAGATTGCACTGGCGAACAACTTGCTCTGCCAAGGCGATTCCCTCAAGCTCTATGACATCCTCGGTCTCCCGTAGTCCAGCAGTGTCAACGAGTCGAACAGAGATTCCATTCAAGAAGAGTCCCTCCTCTATGTAATCTCGAGTCGTTCCTGGCAGAGGACTCACAATGGCACGCCGACGCTGAAGCAGAGCATTGAAGAGGGAAGACTTCCCCGCGTTCGGATATCCCACGCAGCCAACGAAGAACCCCGACCGTAAGACTTCGGCCGCTCGAAATGAAGAAGCCACCTGCTGACACCATTGCCGAGCCTCCTGAAGCCGAGAGAGCAGCTCGTCACGAGACACGAGTTCTATGTCTTCCTCCGCGAAGTCCAGTCCGAGTTCCAGTAGCGCTGCAGCCTCCAGAAGCTGCTGACGGAGCCGCTGCAGCTGCAGCCGTAATCCACCTACCAGCTGCCGCGCTGCGAGCCGAGCACCCGGCACCGAGGTTGCGTAGATAAGGTCAGCGATTGCCTCTACTTGCACCAAGTCTAGTTTCCCGTTCAAGAAAGCGCGTTTTGTAAACTCCCCAGGCTCAGCCAAGCGGGCTCCGGAATCAATCAGTGCCTCGACGATTGCGTCTGCTACGATTGTGCCTCCATGGCAGCCGAATTCCACGACATCCTCACCTGTATACGAGCGAGGTGCCCGAAAAACGGAAGCCGTCACCGTGTCAACGAGTTCCCCCCGGTGTACGAAGTGGCCATAATGAATTGTGTGTGAGGCAGCCTGCTGAAGAGAACGACTCCCACGAAAGCATCGGTCGGCAATCTCGAACGCTTGCGGTCCCGAAAGCCGCACAACCGCTAGTCCCCCAACTCCAGGGGGAGTTACCAGAGCACAGATGGTATCGTTGCGATACAAGCTAGAGCTACCTGGCAAGAAGAACTTACCTAGCAAGCCAATACGAAAGAGCTTCCGGAGTTAGTGTGTGCTATTTTTGTGCCACTGAGCTGCTATGCAAATTCCGCACTTCCGGTACGATAGCCTGATCTCGACAAACGACCAAGCTCGGGAGCTCCTCCGCGAGTACCCAGTGGTATTCGTCTCGGCCCTTTATCAGTCTCATGGACGTGGTCGCCGTGGGCGCACGTGGATCGGGGAACCCGGCAAGAACGTCTACTGTTCCCTAGGCCAGCGACGGCCCTTTCCCTCCTCACCACAGGATACGATAGCTCTCATGGCATTGGGTGCCGTTGCGGTCTGGGAGACCGTCACGTCTCTGACAGCAAGCTCCGATGTATTCCTGCTGAAATATCCCAACGACCTTCTCGGGCGGCACCCCGATGGACGCTGGCGCAAGTTAGCAGGGATCTTGGTCGAACAGAGACCCCTCCCGGAGCTCCATGCTTTTGCTTCCATCGTTGGGATCGGGCTCAATGTCCAGCAGACTTGCTTTCCTCCTTCCTTAGCTTCATCGGCCACCTCCCTTGCCTTGCTTGGATTCTCCGTGGGTGTCGAGGAAGTTCTGGAGACGCTCTTACAGAGGCTGGAGCAACTGCTCCCGCTCTCTTCCCCCACTCTCATTGCGCTCTGGCGAGCCAGGCTGGACATTGAGGGACGCTTGCTGAGGATCGAAGGACGGCCCGGCATATGGCGCGCGGTCGCTGTGCACGACGATGGGAGATTAGAGGTAGAGCAGAGCGGGGTGAAAATGTTCGTAACAGACGGCGACACCATTCGATATGCAGAGCAGGTGTGAGGGCACATATGTTTTGTGCGATTTTGGCAACTCTTCGCTCAAGCTCCGCTATGGCCAACAGACTGTGCGAATAGCCTACACAGAGAGAGCAGCGTGGGAGCTACATGTCGTTGACCTCCTCGCCTCTTTGCGTTCTCCACTACTGTTCATCGCCACCGTGGCACCGCACCGCACAAGCTCTCTCTTCCGCTCCCTCCAGCAACGAGGAGTGGAGTGCCTCGTTTGCAATGTGGCAGATGCACTACCAGCAACCAATCCAATCCTGCCATACGAAGGAGTGCAAGGTATTGGAATCGACCGTATCCTCGGACTAATCGGGGCGCGCCGCTTGGTTGAACCCCCACTAGCGACCGTCGATTGCGGAACAGCCGTTACGGTGAACGTCGTCTCTACTGACGGGCGCTGCAGAGGGGGAGCAATCTTTGCTGGTGCTCAGCTCCAGCTCTACGCTCTATCGAAAGCTACAGCTGCGTTGCCGCTACTCTCTTTCACGGCTCCATCGGAGCTGAACATTGGTACAACGACTGAAGAGGCGCTCCAACTCGGGACACTCGCAAGCGTAGTAGGTGGTGTCCGCGAGCTCCTGTCTATCTTCTCCCGGCAGATAGGTGCTGAGCCACTATCTGTTGTCATCTCTGGTGGTGGAGGCCTCCCCGTTGCTATGACACTGAGCAAGTCATGGGAGGGCAAGCTCTTGTACTGTCCCGAGCTCGTCTTAGAGGGCATGGAGGTGCTACTTGAAAATGCTTCGGTAGTAGAGCTATGGGCGCACGTACAACCACTACAGGCAGTAGTCGCATGAGTCGCTGGCTTATCCTTGTACACGGCGGTGCAGGCGACTTAGCACCGATGACTCCGGAAATGGAACAGTCTTACCGTCAGGCCCTCCGCGAGGCTGTCCGGGCCGGCATGGACGTCTTGGCTGCCGGAGGGTCAAGTACTGATGCTGTCACTGCGGCGGTGACTGTCTTAGAGGACTGCGGGCTCTTCAATGCTGGACGTGGCTCCGCACCAAATGCCGAGGGCGCCATCGAGATGGATGCCGCTGTCATGGAGGGACGTAGCCGACGTGCAGGAGCTGTTGCAGCTGTGCGGCGACTCCGTAATCCGGTCGTAGCTGCCCAGTTAGTCGCTAAGCATAGTTCCCACGTGCTGCTCTGTGGTAGTGGTGCCGAAAGCTTTGCTCTACAGCATGGAGCCGAGAGCGTAACTCCAGACTACTTCTGCTGCACAGTAGCCCACCAATCCAATGACACTGTTGGAGCAGTGGCACTGGATGCCTATGGCAACCTCGCTGCTGCAACCTCTACAGGAGGAACAGCGCGGAAGTTGCCGGGGAGAGTTGGCGATAGCCCGCTTATCGGTGCTGGAACATACGCGGACAACCGCTCTTGCGCAGTCTCAACGACTGGGATTGGGGAATTCTTCATCCGCACAGTTGCTGCCTACAGTGTCCACGCCCGCATGCTTTGGGGTGGTCTATCCATTTCTCAGGCAGCCTACGAGACTCTTCGGGAAGTTGCGGCCCTAGGGGGATCCGGTGGACTCATAGGAATTGACCTGCACGGCAACACGGTTGCTCTCTGCACGACCCTAGGGATGTACCGTGGAATGGGGTCTTCCGACGGGTCTATTTGGACCGCCCTCTTCCGCGACGAGCCGTGGCAAAGGGCTTAGGGAGCTGCTGGCCGCATTATCCTCACGTACATCTCTGCATGAACGTTGCGTATCGTCCCCCGCAGTAGCCAGCCGAGGAGCGAGTTCGTGGCCACCTCAACCACAGTACGCACACCCCAGAACCGAGGTGACGTCCACTGCAGTCCCAACGGCACCTGCAGTCCGAGTGCATGGCTCCACATTAGCCCTATCGCTATCTGTGGCATCCACGTCAGCCCTCGGTACATCAAGCCTAACCCAGCGCTCGGACCCGGCAATGACCATGTGGGCCCTAACCCATGTGCGTACTCTACGGCAAGTCTCAACGGCGATTCTACTCCAAGAGCGACCATCTCCACAGTGGCTCCAATCCGCAGCCGTGCTGGCATCCGTTCGACTACGGTGCTCGCCTCCTTTAGAGGCGTGTAGCGCCTCTGGAGCTCCTCCTCTTCGCCGAGAATTCCAGAGAGCGTATCCCGAGAGCGCAAGACAGCCTCGGTAAGACTCCACCGAAGGAACCCTGCGTGTTCCAACGATAGGGTTGCAGCCACCTGGGGAGGTACAGTATCCACTGTCTGCCACTCCCAACGGAGGCCAATGCTTACCCCTGCCCCCCAGCCAATTGCTGGAGCTACGCCAATAAGGAGCGGGAGTGCGGCGCTGCCAGACGTTCCCAGACGCCACCTCTGCTGTATGCTAATGTCCCAGCTTAGCGTGCTGTCCCAGGACTCGGGCATAAAAGGTTCAAGGCGTATCCTTCCTCCTGGCAGGACCTCTACGTACTCGTGACCTCGGTAGAGATGAAGGGCGACTCCGCCCAAGAGCCGTCGAGGGCGCCAGCCTTGCATAGTGTCAGCTTGCCAAAGAGCCCGAGCATAGGCAGCCGTTAGCACCGAATATGCACGCAGCGAGAACGTCCCCCCAAGCAGCTCCGCTGTATCGCTCCCTATGATGGGCTGTTGAGCGGCCTCTACCGTCCCCCGGGGTAGTTGTATCCGCAGCCAGAGCTCCGTTCGGGATCCGAATCCCACAGCATACGATGGACTAGGACGCCACACCCCTGCGAGAGTTCCTGCTCGGAGGGAGAATGTATGGGGCCGACTCTCGAGCAATCGTACAAACTCCTCGCGCTCTTCCAGAGTTAGGCGGCGTCGTTGCCAACCAGTAGAAGTGCGTACCCCGCCGAAGTAGAAGGCATACTCCCGCAGCGTTATCCCGCCCACCGTTGCAGAGAACTCCGGAAGAGCGATTTCCCATGTGCTCATCCCTGAAGACATGCCTGCTGGATTCGCCACCAGCGCTGCTGCCCCCAGGGCCGTAGCGCTGAGTGCCCCTCCTTGGGCTCCTGCAAGGGGCTGAGAGTACGCTGAGAGAGCTGTGGCGAGTGCTGAGAGCAACACTATCTGCCGCGACATGAGACCTGCCACGTGCTGCCTTACGGAACGCTCAGCTCCGCCCGGAGCGACGCCCGGAGCGAAACATAGTCCGAGGTGCGAATTCGTACGTACTGCTGCGCGGTCGTAGCAGCTGCCAACCAAACCTTGAGACGATTTGCTTGCAGTATCCCAGGGAGATGCCGCTCATCTAGCTCAAAGCGCTGCACGGTATACTGCTCCCCTACCGCAATGCCAGAGGGGCTTACGGGAGCCGCAGCAACGAACAACTCCCCATCTGGCGGCACCTGCACCCAGCCCAATGTGTCCGATAGCACGAGACGGAGATGTACCGCTATCGGGATTCGATTCTTCACCTCCATGACGACCGTAGCCCGTTCTACCCGCTGCCCCTGCCTACGTAGTTGCTCTCCGCCAGTGAAGCTCCACTCCTGCTCGTAGAGCAGACGCTGGGCCCGAAGACGAAGCGGGAGGAGCACTTGTACTCTGCCACGGAGCTGGCTAGTGTCTACGAACGCCCAGTGGCCTGAGGCCTGGGGATGTACAGAGAGCAGGAAGCGCACGAATCGCGGCCGATTGACCAAACGCACTTCAGCATAGCGAAGCTCCCAACGTGTCTGCTGGGGGACAATAGCCCCTCCTTCCTCCTGGGCAGCTTGTAGCTGTTGTGATGGGATGGGCAAGCGCGCCATAACAGTCTTGTTTCGGTCAGCAATCTCGAGCCTCCCTTCTACGCGGAAGCCCACCGCAGCCGAGTTTTCTAGTTCCACTTCAACAAGCACCTCGCTCAATTCCACTTCGACTTCCGAAAGCAGCCCAAGATTCCCCCGAAGCCACACCTCCGACTCTGTGTGGAACTCAAAGCTTACGACGGGTAAGCGCGTGCCGCTTGCGTGCTCAAGGATAAACTCCGCAACGACGACGTTTACCTCTATGACATCCGCCGCACGAATCACGACAGGTTGCCCAGGTGGCTGCACCAGTAGTGCAACTCGCAGTCGGAGGGTTCGAACGACTCCGTTGTCTTCTGGCTCTGGGCGAAGGAATACCGGCCCCGCGCACTCGACAACTTGCGTATCCGAGCTCATAGGAGCTAACGAAAAGGCCCGTTGGAGAGGCTCAGCACCGCACAACAACTGCCCCAGACGACTATGCCCCTGGAATCCCAGTGGCAAGTCATTCCGCATCTCTACACGGGCCCTAAGGCTGCGGCCCTTCCCATCCGTAAGCTCAGCGCCATACGGGAGCGGTAGCTCCAGCACTAGCTCTGCTGTCCACTCCCGAGGGGCGATCCGCGCCCACTCTATGCCAACCTCCTGGGGCTGGCAGAAGATGGAGAAGAGGCTCTCCGACGTGTACGATACAACCTGCCCACCGCTCCCTGGAGAGCTCACTGCGAGAATGATCCGCGAGCGCTGACCTAACACAACTCCAGTCAATGGCATCCGAATCTCCCCGCCAGGATCCGTCGTCCGTCCCCGAGTTGCACCGGCAGGAATACTCCTCTGGAACTCGGTCAAGGGGAAGAACCACTCCCCTACTCCATCCGTGCGTATGACAATCCCTGGTCGCCCGTATCCCGGAGCTTCTTCTACTACCACCGGCACTGGATAACGGTTCTCCAACACAAACGCCAGCTCCCCTTGGCGGTAGGCAACCTCTATGATCCCCTCCGGGAGTCTGAGGAGCGAGTCGATGACGAGTGATCCACTCGTGCTAGGAATGCTCTCGCTCGACGGTGGCTCTGGAAGACCAGGGAAGAGCGTGCGCAGTGAAGTCTGCAGAACTGGTTCCTGCCACTCTTCAAAGCGTTGTCGGATGCCGGCAATCTCGTTGACCGAAAATTGTCGCTCCAGACGGAGTTCCTCGATGCGACCCAGGTGCTGCGCAAGGTTCACAGGAGACAATTCACCTGCTAGTGCCAGAGCGATATTTCCCGTCCCGGGTTCAACGATTACCTGGGACGTATCCTCCACCAGGTCTCCAAGGAAGAGCGTAGAGTCTACGAGCGGCACCTGGAGCGTGAGAGGAACCTCCGGCGCCAGAAACCGAGTCGGGATCTCAGAACATCCTACCAAGCCGAGAAGAAATGCAATCACAGCCTTCGGCCACGTACGTTCCACTAGGTCACGGGTCACCATTCGATCGTCACCGTCTTCCTGCTGCTACTTCAATCGTACCAGCGCTTGCAACTCTGGGTCACTCCCTACCCTACCCCGCTGGCGAAAGTAGAGTAGAGCCGTCGGACGCCAGCGGATACGCATTCGTTCCATAATCTCCTCTACTGACGCCCCGCTCTCGGCCAAGAGTATGCCTGCTGTATGGCGGAGTGAGAACGGTGTTAGTCGCAACCGCCGCTCTCCCTTGATGGCCGCCTCTTTCAGGCGTTGATTGACCACCTCTCGAATCCCTCGAACACTCATCCGCTGACCGTAGCTACGGGGACTGTAGCTGATAAACAGAGGATCCTCAGCTCTGACCTCGCCACGCGCTTCCAGGTACTTTCGGAGCTCACTGTACACTGCCGGTGGGATTGGAATGAGTTCGTCCTTTGCCTTCCGTCCCTTTCCCTGAAGGTAGATGACCCACCGTTTCCCCTGCCGCCGAATGTCGCCAATATTGGCCAACGAGAGCTCACGCTCCGAACATGCACATCCCAACATCATGAGGACCAGGGCTCGGTCCCGAAGTCCTTCAGCTGTTCCCGTCTCTATGCTCTCTAACAGCCGCCGCACTTCATCGGCCGTTAGGAAGCTGCGACTGTGTTGCTGCGGGCGTTGGGCACCTGGCACTCGCCGCGCAGGGTTGCGCTCTAGAACACCACTGTCCACCAGGTACTGGCAAAAGCGGCGGAGTGCTGTCATATACGTCGCAACCGATGCTGGTCGCAGGCGCCTAATCCTTGTCAGATACCGCCGGTAGCGTTCCACATCTCGGGGGCGGAAAAAGAAGCGTCGATCGCGAGTGAAGAAGTAAGCAAACTCCCGAAGCGTCCGGGCATAGGTCTGCCGCGTAGCTTCGCTCTGCTGTGTTGCAGACTCGAGGAAACCGTTGACATAATCCAGCACCTGAGTCAGTCGTAGTCGAACTGCTGGAAAGTCCTCGCGAGCTGCCACGACCATCCTCTAGCCCTGTACTGCACGAATTTACTGCGGAGCAGCAGCATCCCTCTACCCCCTACCCCGCCTAACAGCACTCCTTTGTGGTGGCAAAGATGGGGAGAATCAGTGCTGGTAGAAGGTAGTGGACTGCAAGCTCTCGCTGCAAAACTCAGAACCGTTACCCTTAGCAGAAAGAGAGGACTTCACGAACGGCAGGATTTGGCAACGAGTGGTAGCCTACAACCGATAAATGGCTCAGCGGAAGTCTCTTCGTCACCGATTCCCGAGACACAGCAGTAGTGTGGGATTGCAGCAGTCATGACTCTGCGAGAGCCTCAGCAGCAGCACGTCCGCTGCAAGCAGCTCCTTCCAAGGTGCAGGGGAACCCTGTCTGGAGCCAATCTCCAGCTAGCATAAGGTTAGGCCACTGAGTCACTCCCGAAGGTCGGAGCGCATTTAAGGTCGGAGTCACCTTTAGGGTTGCTCGTCGCTCTACCATGAGGCGCTGGCGTAGGACCAGCTCTAAGCGAAACGTAGGAAAGGCCTTGACGAAAGCCTTTAGCAGGCGTTCCACTAGCATCTGCCGCGGCAGATGCAGCAGATGATCCGCTGCACTCGTCACGAGCGCTACGACTTCCGCGCCATACCGCGTCGGACGCCGAAAAGCCCAGTGGAGGTCAGGATGCGCAAAGGCACAGATAGGCTCCGTCATTAGAGGCTCTCTCAGCCAAAGGTAGAGCGTGACGATCGGTGAGTAGCTGGCAGACTCCAGAAAGCAACGATACTCGGGCAGATGCAGCAATGCTGGGAAAAGCCGAGGCAAGACCCAAGGTGGGACCGCCAGTATGACGGCGTCAGCTCGTAGCAGCTCACCTCCACGGATACGAATTCCATATACTTGGGAACTGCCATAGAGCACTGCTTCCGCAGTCACGCCGAGCCGAAGTTCCCCGCCGTGGCTTTCCAACCATCCCGCTATCGGCTGAAACAATTCCAACAAGCTGCAACTTGGCACTATGAATCGGGCTGCTACAGAGCCTTGCAAAAAGCCCTCGCGAAGCACAACTCGCAACAGCGTTACCGAGGCCTCCTCTGGCGTTGTATTGAGTGTTGCCAGCGTCATCGGCCACCAGAAGGCCCTCTGCGCCGCTAGAGACTGCCGAGAGCGTCGAAGAAACTCAGCAACAGGAGTCTCTGGGATGCCCCGCACTGCCAGGTCCCATAGCGCTCTGAAGAGCCGAAGCTTGTCTATAGCCTTCATCCCCGGCAGACAATTCAGGGCTGCTAGGAACCCAAGCCGCCCCGGCATCCGGCCCGCGTCAAACAGAAAGTGCTGTTCTCCGTCCCAGAACTGAAAGCGCAACGGTCCCCCGCTTCCGACCAAGTGCTCCGAACCTATGATGCGAAGCAGAGCAAGGAACTCTCGATAGGCTCCGATGAAGACGTGCTGGCCACAGTCTACGAACTCCCCGGCCACGGAGTCCCACACCGAGGTAGCTCGTCCGCCAACAGTGATAGCAGCCTCTACTAACTTCACCCTCCAACCACGGAGAGTGAGGTGGACCGCTGCAGACATACCCGCTACCCCGGCACCAACGACTACTGCTTGAGACATCCCCAACGCCTACCGTCATACTCTCTCCGATGCCGCAGGACGGATAGCTGTAGCAATGCTGTGCACGAAACCGGCTCCCTTTGCCGTCTCCACTCTCCGCTCACTACGCGGGCGTGGCGGAACTGGTAGACGCGCCAGACTTAGGATCTGGTGGGGCAACCCGTGGGAGTTCGAGTCTCCCCGCCCGCACGGGTGATGAGTTAGCGCATGCTGACCTACTGTGGAACACGAAGTCCTGCACATTGCTGACTGCGAACGTGAGCTTCATCTCCGCCTCTCCGCCGCCGAAGTTGCCAGTACTTTAGAGGAGGCATACCAAAAGGCACAGCAGACCCTCGTCATAGAAGGTTTCCGCAAGGGAAAAGCTCCGATAGAGCTCATTCGACAGCGTTATGGAGCTACGATTGAGACCGAGGCCCTGGAACGGTTGGGACAACGTCTCTTCAGGGAGCTCGCGCAGGAACAGCACTGGACCCTCTTAGGCGAGCCACAGCTCACCGACCTTAACCGCTCTCCGGATGGGATCCGGTTCACGTTCCGCTACTACACCCTGCCGGAGCTAACAATTGATCTCTCTGACATCAAGCTTCGGATGCCAGCCGTTAGCGTCAGTGAGGAAGAAGTGGAAGCACATCTAGAGCGCCTCCGCCTACGTTACGGCACTACCGAGGAGGGAGTAGAACAGGTAACGGACTACTACCACGAAGTCACGCTCCACTTCCAGCCCGTGGAACCGGAGAGCGGGACGCCTCTAGTAGGCGAACCGGCTGAGGAACTGACACTTGCCCTCTACGATGAAGATGTCCTACCAGAACTCCGCCAGCAGCTCCTAAATATCCGCCGAGGGGAGAGCTTCCTGCACACCCTTCCGAGTGCTGATACTGGACAAGCTCCGCGGACCTATCGCATCACTGTCCAGGCAATTCGTCGGCGGCAACCTGCGGAGCTGACCCCCGAGTTCATTCAGCAACTTAGCCAAGGACGCTTGCAAGACGCTGATGCGCTCCGAGCGTACCTCCGAGAGGAGCTGCAGCGTCAGCAGGAAGCCTACGCTCGCTCCTTATTGCGAAGTCAACTGGAGTTTGAGCTGGCACGGCGCTATCGCTTCGTCCCCCCTAAACCGCTCGTCCATAGCATCGCCCGCGAGCTTATAAACTCGCTGCAGCGTGGAGAACTCAGTATCCCTGCGGAATACTTGCGTGAAGGTGAGAGTGGCATATACCGATTCTTAGCAGAGTTAGCTGATCACTACGCTCGACTCTCCATCCTGGAGCTGCTCCTACTGCAGCAGTACCAAGTGCAGCTCACCTCGGAGGAACTCCAGACCCTAGCACGCTCGCTGAATCTCTCGGAAGAGGCCCTTCAGCAACGTCTCAGAGAGGACACCGATCTCCTCCACAGCCTGAGACGCCGAAAGCTCTGGCAACTCTTGCTCCAAAGCGTCCATGTCGAAGTGACTCCATCAACGGACCATGGAGAACCGCCTGTACATTCCTAACCCCGTGGGCTTGCTGAGCCTTCACCAACAGTACGTTGGACAACTCGTTCCGATCGTCGTCGAACAGACCAGCCGCGGAGAGCGTGCCTACGATATCTACTCGCGGCTGCTCAAAGAGCGCATCATCTTCCTCGGCTCCCCGATTGACGATTACGTCGCAAGCCTCACCATTGCCCAGCTCCTCTTCTTGGAGAGCGAGGACCCGAACCGTGACATCTACCTCTACATCAACTCTCCTGGTGGCAGTGTCACCGCTGGATTGGCGATCTACGACACGATGCAGTACGTACGCCCAGACGTCTGCACTATCTGCATTGGGCTGGCAGCTTCCATGGCTCAGCTCCTCCTCTGTGCAGGTGCAAAAGGGAAACGGTTTGCGTTGCCGCATTCCCGCATCATGATGCACCAGCCGCTAGGAGGCACGCAAGGGCGTGCTACCGACATTGAGATCTACACCCGCGAGATGCTACGTATCCGCGACATGCTCTTTGAGATCATCTCCCGGCACACAGGTCAGCCAATAGAGAAGATCCGGCAAGATGCCGCCTACGACTACTACATGTCAGCCCAGGAGGCGATGGAGTACGGCATCATCGACAGAGTCTTGGAGCGGCGCGGTGAACCTACCGCAAACAAGCAGTAGAGCTCATGAGTGGCTCCCCACGATACCCGAATTTCCGTCCCGAAGAACTTCGGTGCTCCTTCTGCGGCCGCTCCTCTAGCGAGGTGAACAGCCTCATTGCTGGACCGGACGTCTACATCTGCGATATCTGTATCCAGAACTCCGTTCGCATCCTCCAGCAGAGCGCAGTCCAGCGGGCACGGCGCGTACTGGCCGACCTACCGAAGCCCTCCGAAATCAAGGCGAAGCTTGACGAGTATATCGTAGGGCAGGAGTATGCCAAGACTGTGCTCGCGGTAGCAGTCTACAACCACTACAAGCGCCTCCAGTCTCGTGAGCTCTTCGGTAGCTTCGATGATGTGGAGATCGAGAAGAGCAACATCCTGCTTGTTGGACCAACGGGCACTGGGAAGACGCTCTTAGCACAGACGCTAGCTCGAATTCTGGATGTCCCTTTCGCCATCGCTGATGCTACCACCCTTACCGAGGCCGGCTACGTCGGCGACGACGTAGAAACGGTCATCCTCCACCTCCTTCAGAATGCAGACTACAACGTAGAGCGAGCAGAGCGTGGGATCGTCTACATCGACGAAATAGACAAGATTGCCCGCAAGAGCGATTCCCCAAGCATCACCCGCGATGTCTCTGGAGAAGGGGTCCAGCAGGCCCTGCTGAAGATTCTGGAAGGGACCATAGCTGGAGTACCTCCGAAGGGAGGGCGCAAGCACCCAGAGCAGCCACTCATCTACGTCAACACGCGCAACATCCTCTTCATCTGCGGCGGAGCCTTCGAGGGAATAGAGCGGATTATTGCCCGTCGCCTGCGTAGTAGCAGCATAGGATTCACTGCACGGCTCGCGGATCCAGTCGATACCGATGACCTCTACGGCCTCCTTCGCCACATTGAGCCTGACGACCTGCTGAAGTTTGGGTTCATTCCCGAGTTCATCGGCCGCTTGCCGATCATCGTCCCCCTTCATCCACTCAGCGAAGAGGCGCTCGCTGAAATCTTGGTTCGCCCCAAGAATGCTATCGTCAAGCAGTACCAGAAGCTCTTTCGCATGGAGGGGGTGGAGCTGGAGTTTACTCCCGAAGCGTTGCGGGCTATCGTCCGGCGAGCCCAGGAGCGAGGAACGGGTGCCAGAGGGCTACGAGCGGTCATGGAGGAGGTGATGATCCCAATTATGTTCTCGCTGCCCGATCAACGCGGAGTTCGGCGTTGCATCATAACGGCCGATACAGTGGAACGCGGGGCAGCACCGATCCTCGTCAGCGAGTCCGAACTCGAAGCCCGCTCAAGTTTAGCATCCTCCTAACGACCTTCCTCGTACCCTGTCACCTCATCCTCCACATTATCACAGTGGTAAAGCCGCCGTTTTTGGGGAGCTGGTGGAGCCGCCTTTGCACCGTCCCGCAATGCCTGGAGCGCGCGCTGCTCTAGCAGTCGGCGCAACTCTTCGTCCCGACGCCGGAGACGCTGGTCTTGCTGTCGGTCGAAATAGAGCCGCCCGTCAACGTAGGTCTGCTCCACAACGGCGTAGGACGAAAGCGGCGGAGCAGACCAAAGGACGACGTCGGCATCCTTGCCAACCTCAATGCTCCCCACCCGATGGTCCACACGCAGCATCCGCGCAGGGTTGAGTGTGACGAACCGTAGGGCCTCCTCCTCTGGGACTCCGCCATACTTGACCGACTTCCCAGCCTCCTGATTCAGACGCCGCCCCATCTCAGCATCGTCACTGTTGATGCCGACGAGGACCCCTTGCTCGTGCATGATAGCAGGGTTGTCCGGAATGGCATCGTAGACCTCGAACTTGTATGCCCACCAATCCGAAAAACTCGAGGCTCCCGCACCATGTTGCGCCAGCTCACGCGCGACTTTGTACCCCTCCAACACGTGGGTGAAGACGTTAACACGGAAACCGAATTCCTCCGCAAGACGCATGAGCATTAGGATCTCGCTCTGCACGTACGAGTGGCAGTGGATGAGGCGCTTACCGCGGAGGATCTCCAGCAAGGCCTCCTGTTGGAGGTCACGTCGCGGTGGGACAGTCTCTTCCCGCTGCCGTGGAGGAAGTTCCTGCCAATGCTTCCATGCCTCTTCATATTCGAGTGCAGCACGGAACGCATCTCGCATGATCTCTTCCACACCCAACCGTGTCTGTGGATAGCGCCGCGTGTAGCGATCCCCCCAGTTCGACTGCTTGACGTTCTCTCCCAACGCAAACTTGATGGTGGCCGGCCCACCTTCAAACTTCATTGCCTCCGCACTGCTGCCCCAACGGAGCTTAATGAGCTGGCACTGTCCACCGATGGGGTTCGCCGAACCATGGAGTAGGTGGATCGCCGTTACCCCTCCTGCTAGCTGCCGGTAGATGTTGACATCATCGGGGTCTACCACGTCCCCAATACGGACCTCTGCTGTAATGGCATGCGTCGCCTCGTTGACCCCTCCCTCGATCGCAATGTGAGAGTGCTCATCGATGAGTCCCGGGGTCAAGTGCTTTCCCGTGGCATCGACGACTGTATCGGCCGCGACCTGTAGGTTAGGCCCGAGGGCTGCGATTTTGCCATCCTTCAGGAGAACATCTGTGTTCCGCAGTACTCCAGCAGGGGAGCACGTCCAAACGGTTGCGTTCCGCAGAAGGACCGAACGCTGTGGTGGCGGAGCCTCTAATCCGAATGGCCCATCCGGGACCGTCCGTGGCCCTAAGGCGTACTCACGCTGCAGTACTCGCCGCGGGGGAGTCCAGAGAGAATCTCGCCGAGCACGCCAGCGGAGTACTCGTCCATCAGGTAAGAGCACAATCCCTACAGCGGCCGTACTATCCACGCCCCCAGAGAAGCGCACAACCCCCTTCATGCCGAGTGTGTCGGCCGCAAAGGAAAACGCAATGGCAGAGCGCTGCTGCGACCATTGGAGCCGAAGCGTGACGGTGTCCCAGAAGACAGCAACCGCCTCCGGCGCCAGCCGTTTTCCCTCCACTCGCAGCCGAAAGGTTGGGAAGCCCTCGGAGACCGTAACACTCCACACACCTCGGAGGTCTTGAGGGAGTTCAGGTGCTGTGCTGAACTCCTCTCCCGCAACGAAGACGCTGAGGATTGTTGTCCCCTCCTGAAAGAGCTCGCCGTCACAGAGCAACAGGTTCGCTAGCTTCCCTGGCTCTACAGTCCCAACTACATCCGCTATCCCGAGGAACTCCGCCGGAATTGTGGTAAGAGCTGCCAGCGCCTTCTCCGGAGTCAACCCGCGCCGGAAGGCTCTCTGCAGGCGTTCGCCGAAGAGCTTCCGCTCTTCAAGCCCATGGGTCGTCAGGCAGAAAGGGACTCCCACGGAGTCAAGCCAGAAGGGATTCTGCGGAGCTGCATCCCAGTGCTTGAGCTCCTCGAGCGAAACCTCAGCCGCCTTTTCCGGCGTGGAGACATCCGGAACATCGGGAAAAGCCACTGGGAGGATGAGACGTGGCTTGAAGGACGCGATCTCCGAGAGGCGACGATACTCACGCCCGCTCCCAACGAAGAGTGCTGGGACCCCGAACTCCCGGAAGAGCGAGAGAACTCTCAGCAGATTCAGCTCGTGCTGAGTCTCTACAACGAAAGGGACTCGCCGCTGCAGAGCTTCCGCAAGCTCTTGGAGCGAGCGATTCACCTCAGGGCGAGCCTGCCGCGGATTGCGTCGGAAGGCTGTCCATGCCTGCTGGTACCACTGTGCGTCCAACAAAGTCTGTCGAATAAGGGCCAGAGCACCCATGAGGGAGCTGGGGTATGGCGTGCGCGACTTCCCCTTACGGAGCCCAACCCACTGGGCCACATCGGGACGGAAGAGGATCTCAGACCCTTTCCCAGCACGTGCTAGCACTAGCGCTGAATAGCCACGGAAGATACCCTCTCTACTCCCACAGTGCAGCAGCGCGAACCCTTGAGCATGGAATTCTTCCGCCTGCTCTGCCGAGAGCTCGAGCCGGTCAACTATACGCCGCTCTGGGCGCACAGCTTCGTTCCAGTGATACGCCCCCTCTGGTTTCGGGGTCTCTACCGTCTCCTCCTCTGCTGCTGGAGCGGTTGGTACCTGCAGCTCATAGTAGGGCTCGATGAAAGCCGCGTACAGCCATAGACCCGAACAATCTCGCACAGTCGCTCCTGGCGGGATTCGGACGTGCGGACCTACAGCCTCTATGCGTTCGTCTCGGATCAATACTGTTGCCCGCTCGAGCTTCTGCCCCGGCCGAGGGACGATAGTGAGATTTGTCAGCGCAAGGTACCGTACTGGCTTCGTCCGCAGGCCTTCCACGGGTGTCGTCTGAATGAGTTGGCCTAAGGCCTGCACCACAGCAACGGCAAATACCGCTACAGATGCTATCGCACGCACCATTGCTTGCTGAAATGGCGGTCAGTGTAGGCGAAATTAGCGCTTCTGGGTACCCATGGGGGTCGAAACTTGTAGCTTTGCACTTCCCAAGTTGGTTAGTCCTTCCCATGAGATGCGGACATACCTCTTCACGTCGGAGTCTGTCTCCGAGGGGCACCCGGACAAGATCTGCGACCAGATCTCGGACGCTGTGCTCGACGCGATACTAGAGCAGGACCCTAACGGGCGTGTCGCCTGCGAGTGCTTTGTCACCACGGGACTCGTAGTCGTCGGCGGAGAGATCAGCGCCAACGCCTTCCTGGATCTCCAGCCGCTGGTGCGGCAAGTCATCCGCGAAATTGGCTATACGCGCTCTGAATACCGCTTCGACAGCGAGTCGTGCTGCATCATTAACGTCCTCAACCGGCAATCCCCCGACATTGCCATGGGCGTCGATCGCGGTGGGGCTGGAGACCAGGGAATGATGTTCGGATACGCATGTGCCGAGTCCATCCCAGGGATTGAGACCACCTTAGAGTACATGCCCCTCCCTATCATGCTAGCCCACGCATTGGTGCGGCGCCTTGCCCATATTCGCAAGAAAGAGCCGCACCTTATGCCTTACCTACGCCCTGACGCAAAGTCTCAGGTGACTGTAGAGTATGCCGAGGGAGGCGTGCCGTTACGGGTGAGCGCCGTTGTGGTCTCCACTCAACATGACCCAGACGTGGACCACGCACAATTGCAACAGGATGTCATCGAGCATGTCATCCGCGCCGTCATTCCAGAACAGCTGCTGGATGAACGCACGCGTTTCTACATCAATCCAACTGGACGTTTTGAGATCGGAGGCCCTCACGGAGATACAGGACTGACGGGGCGGAAGATCATCGTCGACACTTACGGCGGGCGTGCTCCTCACGGCGGCGGGGCCTTTTCGGGCAAAGACCCCACAAAGGTAGACCGCTCGGGCGCTTACATGGCACGGTACCTTGCAAAGAACATCGTTGCCGCAGGTCTAGCCCATGAGTGCACAATCCAGCTCTCCTACGTCATTGGAATCCCACAGCCGATTTCCATCCACGTCAACACCCACTGTTCTGGCAAGGTACCGCCCGAAGTCTTAGAACGCTTCATCCAAGACAACATAGACCTAACCCCCCGAGGAATCATCGAGCGCTTTCAGCTGCAGCGCCCCATCTATCGGCAAACAGCGGTATACGGACACTTCGGACGCCCCGAGTTTCCCTGGGAACAGCTCGACCTCGTTCCACAACTCCAGCGCCTTCTATGACGGCCGGACCGAGCTTGCATGACCATAGCCCCACCCGTCTTACCCCTCCACCTCGTCGTTCATCTGAGCCACTCGATGAGAAACCAGGCCACTACTGCATCCGCAGCCTCAGTCTCGCTGATGAGGGGCGCAAGCTCATTGACTGGGCTGAGGCTCACATGCCTGTTCTGATGGAACTCCGACGCCGCTACAGCACCACCAAACCTCTAGCCGGATTCCGGATCGCAGGCTGTCTGCATGTGACCAAAGAGACTGCCGTGCTTATCCGCACCCTGGTTGCTGCTGGAGCTGAGGTAGCGTGGTCTGGCTGCAACCCACTCTCAACGAATGACGCTGTTGCCGCAGCTCTGGCTGCAGAAGGCATCAAAATCTTCGCATGGCACGGCAACATCGAGGACTACTACTGGTGCATCGAGCGAACCTTGGACATCGAACCTCACCTAGTGCTGGATGATGGCGCAGACCTCATCACAACAGTGCACGAGAAATACCCTGAACTCGCTGCTCGGATCATTGGAGGTACGGAGGAGACAACAACAGGCGTCCACCGACTCCGGGTCCGAGCCCAACATGGCAAACTCGCCTTCCCGGTGATCGCTGTCAACGACGCTGAGACCAAGTGGGACTTTGACAATGTCTACGGTACCGGCCAGTCGACCATCGACGGGATTCTTCGGGCAACATCCGTGATGCTGGCCGGGAAGGTCTTCGTTGTAGCAGGCTATGGACACTGCGGCTCCGGCGTTGCACGGCGGGCTCGGGGCATGGGTGCCCGTGTCGTTGTCACGGAAGTCCGTCCAATCCCTGCCCTGAAAGCCGCGTTGGAGGGCTTCGAAGTGCTACCTATGGACGAAGCTGCACGCATCGGTGACATCTTCTGTACAGCCACTGGTATGCGCGACGTCCTTCGCCGCCACCACTTTGAGCTTATGAAGGACGGTGCCATCCTCTGCAACACAGGACACTACGACGTGGAGATCAACATCGAGGACCTAGAGCAACTTGCTGTCCATAAGCGCGACATCCGTCCTCACTGCACCGAGTACACACTCCGCTCAGGCAAGCGCCTGTACTTGCTGGCCCGAGGGCGGCTGGTAAACCTGGTAGCAGCAGAGGGACACCCCTCAGAGGTGATGGACATGTCATTTGCCAACCAGTTCCTAGCACAGTTACGCCTCGTGGAGGCCTTTCAGCGTGGCGAGCAGCTACCGACAGCCGTCTTGTCAATTACACCAGAGCAAGATGAGCTGCTGGCTCGCCTGAAACTGCAGACAATGGGAATTCGGATTGATGAGCTCACCCCTGAGCAGCTCCGCTACCAAGAGGACTACCTTGCTGGAACGTAATCATCTTGTAGCTTCCGGTAAGCCAGTGTCCCAGAGAAACGCACCAACTGCAACTGTCCCTCCACAAGCTCTGATAGCGTTTCCGCTGCCCCTAAGAAGAGATAGCCCCCTGGACGCAAGACCTCTACTAGCATTGCCGCCACCCGACGCCGGACCTCTGGGGCAAAGTATAAGAGGACATTCCGACAGAAGAGAACATCCACGGGAGCCATTGAGCGCACCGAGACGCTATCGAGAAGGTTCTGCACGGAAAAGCGCACCAAAGATCGCACCGCTGGAACAACTTCGTACCCTTCATGGCATGTGCTGACAAAACCTCGATACTCCTCAGGCAGGCCGTGGAGATGCAGGTATCTCCCAGCTTGGGCCTTTGCGATAGCCTCAGAACTCAGATCCGTCGCGAGCACTTCCACAGAATGAGCCGACAGTACTGTCTCCCGCTGTGACGCCACAACCATTGCTAGAGAGTATGCCTCCTCCCCTATAGCACAGCCCGCACTCCAGAGCCGCAGATGTCGCCGCTTACCAGCAAGCTCGGGCAGTACATACCGTGCAAGGGCTACAAACTGCTCCGGAGACCGGAAAAACTGCGTGTCGGTTAGGATGACGCTGTTCAGAAGCTCCTGACGCTCTTTCACTGCTAGAGGACTAGAGCTACCAATCAGGTCGCAGTACTCCTCAAACGGGCATACCCCTAAGGCTTCCAGACGGCGCAGGAGGCGGGCTTTCAGAAAGTAGTAGCGATGCTCAGGAATGTATATGCCACTGAGCTGATAGATGAAATCCCGCAGCCACCGGAATGTTTGGTGCCTTAGGCTAGGCTCTTGCTGCGCTGCCTCAGCAAACGGCAGGAATGCCTCTGGAGGGGTAAAATGCAGCATAGCAGGCACAGAGTTCATATCACCTTAGATGTCTTACCGACTTCCGAAAGCAGCTTCTACAATTTGCATGCCATCGTGCTTGAGCAGACTGCATGAGTCCCGAAGGCACATAATACGCAACTCCGCGAATGATGACTAACTCTGCCGCTTCCAGATACTGCAGCTACCCATAGAGAGCCACTAGCTACAGGGACTGGGCCCCTACTCTGACCTGTGGCTGCAACGCTGTTGGAGCTGCTGTCTTTAGGACCCTCTGCCGGATCCTCCGTGCTAAGGCTCGAGGCTTCTGCGGCTGGGTTGCCAGTACCGCTGCCGCATATAATGTCCACCTGGGCTGACCAACAGCAATACCGTCTGCTGGAATAAGTTCCCCCACCGAATATGCTATGCTGCAGCGTACCCCAGCCGTGGGATGCCATACTGCCCAGTGCACCCGCAAGTAATGCTATTCCCAGTCGCAGGTACGCAGATGCAACGGTAACGGTAGATGTCCAAGCGGCACCACGGTCCCTTCGAAAATAGGTGCGTTCGCCAACGCAACTTGGAACATGGAAGCGTGAGATTTCGCCGCAACGGACACTTCCTCGACAGCCCTTCACTCCTAGGCACCTCTCCCCGCTTCGCGCTGCGGGCAGTATAGCACTAGAGTTGGCTAGTAGTCCTTGAGGGAGCTTGCGGGATCTGAGCAAAACTGGCTTGGATCAATGCCATAGACTCTCATCCGATACTCCAGCTTGTCCCGTGTAATCCGCAGCAGCTTAGCAGCCTTCGTCACATTCCCGCGTGCTATGGTCAGGGCCTGCTGGATGAGATCTTTAATGACCTCGTCGTACGAAACTCCATGAGGGGAAATCGCCAAAAAGTGCCTCCCTGGCGGCAGCTCAAACCGCCTGAGCATTCCAAAGACATCATCTGGAGAGCCCTCCACCCACGGACGAACCCGCAGGAAGTGGAGGGTCTCCCGGGTGATAACATCTGACTGCTCTAGGAGCACCGCCCGCTCTATCGCGTTACGGAGCTCGCGAACATTCCCTCGCCACGGATACGACATCAGCAGTGAGACCGCTTCGGGAGTGAATCCTGTAATACGCTTGTTGAATCGCCTGTTAAACTCGTCGACGAAGGCCGTTGCTAACGGGAGGATATCCTCCGGCCGCTCCCGCAGCGGGGGAATATGGATGACGGCAACGTTCAGACGATAGTAGAGATCCTCCCGAAACCTCCCCTCGCGGACCATCTGCTCCAGATCCCGATTCGTGGCTGCGATAACGCGGACGTCTACCTGGACCTCCTCCTTCCCGCCAAGCCGGTAGAAACTCTTCTCTTGCAGGACGCGAAGAAGCTTGACCTGTAGCTCCAGTGGGAGTTCAGAGACTTCGTCTAGAAACAGTGTGCCCCGATTCGCTAACTCGAATTTCCCTGGATGGACTTTGTCAAAAGCACCTGTGAAGGCTCCGCGTTCATAGCCAAACAGCTCGCTCTCGGCAAGCTCTCGGGGGATCGCTCCGCAGTTGATCACCACAAACGGTGCCGATGCTCGCGCAGAATTCCGATGGATAAAGCGTGCAAGCAGCTCCTTTCCCGTGCCCGTCTCGCCTACGATGAGAACCGTCGTGTCAACTGCTGCAAGCATCCTAGCCAGTCCCAGGATTGAGCGTAGACTCTCGGAGACAGCAATGATGTCGTGGGGCTGCTCGAGTCGGAGCTGCTCCTCCAGCAGCTGTACCTGGCGCCGCAGCTCATAGTTACGCAGTGCTCGCTCAACAGCAATCTCCAACTGCTCAATGTCAATCGGCTTGACAACAAAGTCTTCAGCTCCAAGCTTCACCGCTCGCACCGCCATCTTGAGGTCGGAGAAGGCTGTCATTACGATGACAGGGGTAGCGAACCCCTCTTCTCGCAATCGCTCTAGAAGCTCCAAGCCACTATACTGTCCCAAGAAGATATCCAGTAGCACCAAATCTGGGCGAAGCCGAGGGAAGTCCACAACAGCTCGCGGGAGATCTGTCAGCCAATAGACACGGCGATATCGCTGCTCAAGGTAGCGCTGCAACATCTCTCCAAGATCGGGATCATCCTCCAAGAGGAGGATCGTGTAGTTAGCAGCTCCGTGGTGCTGTACAGAGCCTACCGCCATTACCCCTCTACCCCTGGCAGACGGACAATATAGCCTTGGACCGGAGCAGCATCTGATACACTCCCGCCAGCCTCAATCCAGCCCCCTGGGGCCCGCGCGTGAAGGAAGGCTCAAGGGTGCGAGCTAAGCCCTCTGGCAAAACACCAACGTCTGTATCTCTAGGCAACTGCATAGAAGCTGCCTTCACACTCTTCACCCTCGTGCGAACAGCAACCACGCTACTATTCTGGACGCAGCCTCAACAAGCACTGCATAGCTGACTAGAACAAGCACTGCATAGCTGACTAGAACCATCGGGGAACGCCAGCAACAAAGTGTCACTCGAATGCAACACTCCTGCATTGCACCATCTCGCGGAATAGCTGGGTAAGGCATCCACTAAGGCGTGCACATCGTGGCTCCAAACGAGCTGTACCGCGGAACGACCGCAGTCGAGTTTCGTCTCCGCGAGCTTTGCGACCCCACCCGTGCTCTCTAAGGCTAGCTCGAGAAGAGCCTGGCATGCTGGACTATCACCAAGCTAAATGAGACGGAGATTGAGCTGGATAGCCCCAGAGGGTTGTGGGTCTCGCCTCGTGAGCCATCCCCACTGAAAGCTGCCTAACAGGGTCAGACGATCTGCGAAACAAGGCGCTGCATCAGTCACCGCTTACTCGTTGTTTCACGAAGCCGTACCAGCAAAGGTAACCCCATCAGAGGGAAAACCACCACGCTTGCACATCCACCTGCTGCGTTTCCCTACCAGGAAGGCAACGACTACGTCCGCCCGAACGCTCCACCATGCCCGGCCCTGTCGGACCAGCTTGCAGAGGCATTGGAATTCCGGTAAGCCCATCCGCTTGAGCTGTTCCAAAGGGAGCCAGAACATCTAGGCTGCACGGTGCAAAGCTCCTACTACTTCGGAGGTCGCCAGATCGAGCACCAGCCACGTCAGTGTAGCCCGCTCGAAGAAGGCACAGTACCATCCAGCAGAGTCGCTCAACCGTTGGGAGTGTGGTTCGGTCACCATCCCTCCGGATATGCGCCGTTACATCCGGTATCGCTTCGCTAAATAGTGGCGCAGCCCTACGTCAAAGGGAACCGTCGTATCTAGGGCAACGAAGTCTATCCCCTGCTCAGCACATCCCATCGCCAACTGCCGATGGTGTTGCTCCACCGCCTGCTGATAGTCGCGCCGTAGGAAGTAGGGATGGGCTGCCACACGCTCCCCTGTCTCCATGTCGTGGAACTCGGCTGCTCGGCCCAGCGCTAAGGTACGTTCGACAGGCTCCAACACCTGGAATGCAATGACCTCATGCTTCTGTGCGCGGAGACGCCGTAGTGCGCGAACAGTAGTGCCAGGCTCGTCTAAGAAGTCACTCATCACGACGACGAGGCTGCGACGACGCAAGCGTTCTGCTAACTGTGACAAAGCATTCGCCACATTAGTCTCACCCTGTGGCTCGGCACTTTCCAATGCCGTGACGATCTCCTGGAAATGGGAGGCCCGTGCGCTCGGCGGCCGGTAGAGGCGAAGATCCGCGGCGTAGAGAGCTAGTCCAACAGCGTCCTTCTGTCGGAGGAGCAGATATGCTAGTGCTGCCGCATACACCGCTGCATAGCCCCATTTCGAGACGACCCCTTCGTGGTGGAATCCCATAGAGGCACTACAGTCCAACACCAAAAGGGTCCGCACATTGGTCTCTTCCTCAAACTGCTTGACATAGAAGCGATCTGTCCGCGCATACACCTTCCAATCAATGAGCCGAGGTTCGTCGCCAGGCTGGTACTGGCGGTGTTCTGAAAACTCCACGCTGAAGCCATGGTACGGCGACCGATGGAGGCCTACTAAGAAGCCTTCCACGACATAGCGCGCACGCAGTTCCAGAGACTGCAGCCGCATAAGCAGTTCTGGCTTCAGGTACTGGCGCCATGAGCGCTCTGCCGCGTACACTGGCATCAGGCGCCTCTCTCAAACTTTGCCAGAAGCTCTGCAGATACAGGATGGAGCATGCTGACAAGAGACGCTGCATCCTGCACCAGCCCTTGCATGGTCTCCTGATGGATGTACCGCACTACCTCCTGCAACGAGCCTGTTCTGCGCCAAATCTCCAATTGGCGGTCGGCTCCAGTTCCCATCTCCAGAATCTCGTAGATGTACTCAATCTCGCGCCGAGTCCCCAGCTCATCAACGACGTCATCAACGAACTCTAGCAATTCCCGGATGAGGTCTCGCGCGGGGAACTCGCGCTGCTTCCCAAAGTCGATCAGCTTACCGTCTAGTCCGTAGCGAACAGCCCGCCACTTATTCTCCATGATGAGCGATCGGCGGTAGATACGGAAGCTCATGTTTTTCTCGTACAGCGAGAAGAGCTTTGCTGCAATCGCTTGGCATAGGGCTGTGATAGCAATTGTCTCATCCACTCGCATGGGGATGTCACAAATCCGAATCTCCAGCGTTGGGAAGAATGGGTGTGGCCGGATGTCCCACCAGATCTTCTTGCCGTTGTCGATGCATCCAGTGCGGATGAGCAGCTTGACGTAGTTTTCAAATTCCGCCCAGCTCCCAAAGAAGTCAGGGAGCGCCGTCCGAGGGAAACGCTCGAAGATTTTAGAGCGGTAAGATTTCAGTCCAGTGTTCATCCCCATCCAAAACGGGGAATTCGTCGACAGCGCCAAAACGTGGGGCAAGAAGTATCGCATAACGTTCATAAGCTGGATTTGGGTCTCCCGATTCTCAACCCCAATGTGGATGTGGAGCCCAAAGATGAGGAGCGATCGAGCTAGGATCTGCATATCTTCCACAATGCCCAGATAGCGCTCGTCGGGATAGATTTCTTGCTCCTGCCATCGAGCAAACGGATGAGTGCTAGCAGCGCCGATGAGCAGCCCATTTCGCCGTGCCAGATAGGCCACGACAGACCGAATTTTCACTAACTGCTCCCGTGCCTCCTGAATCGTACGACAGACCCCTGTGCCGACCTCTACAATAGAACCGTGCAGCTCAGGCTTGATATGCTCGTGGAGAATCATCCGCCCTTGCGACAAGAGCTCCATACCAATGTGGGAACGCAGATCCCACGTCGCGGGATCCAGCACCATGTACTCCTCCTCAATCCCAATCGTGAAGCTGGGACGCTGGTAGGGATCGTAGTCCTGCACGTCAGGGATGATCTCATCGGGTTGCATTCCTATCCCGTAACGTGTGATACGGATCTGCCCTCAGACATCCCCTAGCACGAAAGTACGTAGTTTGCAACAGATAGCGGAATGGCTCACGTCTGCTTCTTTGGGGATGTTCACCTGGGCTGCGGCAGCCGTGCCGAGCAGCGGCGGAGGGCAGAACTCCTGACCACTTTCCTCCTCTGCTTGCCTTCCCGCTACTCGCACGTGGTCATCATCGGCGATCTCTTCGATTTCTGGTTCGACTACCGGACTGTCATTCCGAAACTCTTCTGGGATACCGTGGCAGTTCTGGGAACTCTGCGGCGACAGGGGGTCAGTATTGACTACATCGTTGGTAACCATGACTTCGGGCACTGGCGCTTCTTTGAGGAGGAGCTCGGGATTGAGCCGAAACGGGAGGGGATAGGATGTTTGTGGAATGGCAGGCGATTCTACATCGCCCACGGCGATGGCACCATGCCCGAAGACCGAGGCTACCAGCTCCTACGCTCTCTCCTCCATAGCCGTTGGGCCCAGTCGCTCTACCGTTTACTCCATCCCGACATAGGCATTCAACTGGCCCAGTGGGTCTCACGCGCCAGCCGGCGGCACACTGCGCTTCCACCTCAGCGTCTCGTGGCTTCTTTAGAAGCCTTTGCTGCCCGGAAGCTCGCGGAGGGCTATGACGTCGTCGTCTTGGGACACAGTCACTACCCAGTTCTCAAGGCACTTGGCAATGGCTGGTACGTTAATCCCGGTGGCTGGCTGACCGAGGAACCCCTCTTCGCTAGCTTTGATGGCGAGCGTCTGGAGCTCGTCCCCGTCCGGCGCTTCATAGCTGCAATCGGTGCAAATCCTCCTGCGTCTTGTTCATAGCAGGTCAGCGGCTCGAGCAGCTAGCATATGGAGTTCAAAGACTACTACAGCATCCTGGGGGTTCAGCCAACGGCCAGCTCTGAGGAGATCAAGAAAGCCTACCGACGATTAGCTCTCCAGTACCATCCCGACCGCAATCCTGGAGACAAGGCTGCTGAGGAGCGCTTCAAAGAGATTGCTGAGGCCTACGAAGTGCTAGCAGATCCCGAGAAGCGCGCAAAGTATGATCGCCTCTACGCCCAGTGGAAAGAGTTCCAGCAGAGTGGTCGTCGTGTGGAGTTTTTCGATTGGTCCCCTTGGACTTCTGCAACTCCTGGTCCCACCCGGATTCGGTTCGTGACGGAAGATTTCCCCGACCTCGAGGAGCTCTTCAGCACAGGATTCTCTGAGTTCTTTGAACGTCTCTTCGGTGGTGGCACGACGACCCAAACACGTCGCACACGTCGGAGCTATCCTGGCAGCCTCCGAGGCGAAGACTATACGGCAACGGTAGAGATCTCCTTGGAGGAGGCTTTTTCCGGAACTCAACGCAGGCTCCGAGTTGGCGACAAGACGATTGAAATCCAGATCCGCCCTGGAATTCCCGATGGGCATGTGCTGAAAATTCCAGGCAAAGGAACCCCGGGATACGGGGGTGGCCCTTCGGGTGATCTCTTGCTTACCGTGCGCGTCCTTCCCCATGCCCGCTTTGAGCGCCGTGGCAATGATCTCTACACGACCCTGACGGTAGACCTATACACAGCGGTTCTCGGCGGAACTGCCACACTACGGACACTGGATGGGAAGATGCTTCAACTCCGCATCCCTCCTGAGTCGCAGCCCGGCAAGCTCCTCCGCCTCAGCGGGCAAGGCATGCCAATCTACGACAACCCCAAGCAGCGTGGCGACCTCTATGTGCGGCTGGAAGTAGAACTGCCCCGGAATTTGACACCGCAGGAACGCGAACTTTTCCAGCAATTGGCCCGCTTGCGCAGGACCATCTCTTAAACTCTATGACCCGACTTCAGCTTCAGCACGTAACAAAGCGCTTTGGGGAGACGACGGCTGTAGAGACACTTACCCTGACCGTAGAACCCGGGGAGTTCCTCACTATCGTTGGACCCTCCGGGAGTGGTAAGTCGACGGTGCTACGACTCATCGCAGGCCTTGAGGAGCCAACCAGTGGGGATATCCTCTTCGATGGGCATTCTATCCTTCACCTGCCGCCGCATGCCCGAGATGTCGGGATGGTCTTTCAGAACTACGCCCTCTACCCGCACCTGACAGTCTTCGAGAACCTTGCCTTCCCACTCCGACTACGCCGATGGAACCGAGCAGCCATTGCCAATCGGGTCCAAGAGATAGCTCAGCTACTCGGGATTGTGGAGCTCCTGGAACGATATCCCCGGCAGCTCTCCGGTGGTCAACGCCAGCGCGTCGCTTTAGGCCGGGCCTTAGTCCGTTCACCGCGCCTATTCCTCTTCGATGAGCCACTCTCCAACGTAGATGCCCAGCTCCGCTCAGCGATGCGAGCTGAGCTCGCCACCCTACAGCGCACCTTAGGGATTACAGCCCTCTACGTCACCCACGACCAAATAGAGGCACTATCGCTGGGAGACCGGGTTGCAGTGCTCTCCGGAGGACGGCTGCTCCAGGTAGCGCCACCAGCCGAGCTCTACAACTGGCCTACATCTGTCACCGTTGCCCGCTTCATTGGGTCCCCGCCAATGAACCTCCTGAGGACCTACGTCCAGAGTGGAAGCCTCCACTTTCCGGACAGCGAAGGCCATGTTCCCTTACCGGTTACATTGCCCGAGGGCTCAGAGTGGCTCTTAGGTGCCCGCGCCGAAGCGCTCACCTTTCGTTCACAGCCAGATTGGTACTTATTCGGGCAAGTTCGCGTCGAAGGAGTAGAGTATGGCGGACATGAACTCGTCGTTGCTGTCTCCCACCCGGCAGTCGCCACACCTCCGCTCTTAGTGCGCCTCCCGGTCCATGAACCCAGCCCACGCATTGGAGAGCGGCTCCCACTCTATCTCCACCAGACCGCATGGTGTCTATTCGAGCCGCTCTCGGGCCGTCGAGTCTTCCCGATCTAGAGCCGCACGGTAACTCCAAAAGTAGGCAGAATAGGCAACATCCGGACGGGGCGTTCTTCGATCGCGAGCGTCTCCGGGTTGACACGGTAACTGATCGCTAGGACGTTGGCCCGGTTGTAGAGGTTAGCGATGTCTACGTAAAGGCTCCACTCCTTACCGAACCACTGAGCGTAGGTGGTCAAACGGACGTCCAAGCGATGGTAGTCCGGCAGTCGTACGCGGTTAAGGTTACCCAACCCCCCACGGTCCGCAACGAACGCAACCCCACGCCAATCGTAGTCAACTCTGGCGCGCGGGGCCCCAGTGGAGTCCTGCTCTACCACAACTCGCGGCTTAACGCCAACCGGAGCTGTCCAGGGAAAGCCCGTACCGTACGTCCAGGTTGCATTCAGCTCCAGCCAAGGAGCAATGCGCCATCCCAGCACGACATTCACAACATGACGCCGATCGTAGCTGAAGGGATAGCGGATCCCCTGCTGTTCCCGATATGCCCACGAAAGAGCATACGAGACCCAGCCATACACTGGACTGCCGAAGTTGTAGAGCTTCTGCAGGAGGATCTCCACCCCGTAAGCATCCCCTGTGGCGCCATTCACAGGAATCACGGTGACAGAGTCCCCAGGAACGGGAACAGGTGAGGTCCAACTCTCAGGCCTTCGAGGGTCCATCCCTGGTCGCAACGAGGTTACCCAAACCGTCCCAGGGAGCCGCTCTTGCACAATGAGGTTCCAGAAGCGCTTGTAGTAGCCCTCTATACGGAGCTGCCACTCTGGATTCAGCATATGCTCTACCCCTGCCACCGCGTGGGCCGCTGCTTCGGGCTTAAGTGTACGCGCCCGCGGATGGGTGAAATCCAGGAATACCTGCCGATCCAACAGCTTCTCATAGCCAGGGGATTGGTAGTAGAGTCCCCATGCGGACCGTAGTGTGGTGCTCGCAGAAAGGGCATACGATAGAGCGAGACGTGGCGAAACAACTCCCTTGCGTAGGAAGCCAAAGTAGTCCCATCGCAGCCCTAGCGTTAAGGTCAGCGCTGCCGATAGCCGAATTCGATCCTGCACGTAGGCGCTCAGCCGGGGATAGGCTATGGCTGTTGCATACGACTCAGGGAGTTCCGGTATTTGGGGATTGTTGGCTCGAATAGCCTTAAGCCGCGGATCCAACTCAAACCGGAAGCTCAGCACGTTGTGAATCCAGTCGGCCCCAATTCCCCATTGGAGGCGGTGTTGTGCTGAAGGTTCCCACAGGCTCTCCCACTGAAGACCATAACGCCGAAACGCGAACGAACCTCCACCCTCTACACTGAACAGCCGAGGCACCTCTATTCCCAACCGTCGCAGCGAGTCCTGGAGGTGCCGGAAGTCTTCCAGGGTTGGGTCTTCTCTCCCCAGCAAGAACTCGCTTCCCCCTTCCCCACCAAACTGACCACTGCCATGGTTACTGTACGCAGAGAGCTGGAGGCGTGACATCCATCCCGGCTGGAGCTGCCACTGCCATGCCAGCCCGTAGAGCATGTTGTAGGACTTATCCAACAGGCTGATGCTGTCTGGGCGTGGACGCTGTGCACCCGTCGTCAGCTCAGTATTGTCCCGGTTCAGGATGGCAAGTGCAGAAAGGATATGCGACGCTGCAGGGAGAAGTGTCAGCTTTGCCTGGATATCCCCAAAGTTGGGTAGCGCGACATCACCATCTACTAGCTTCAGCGCTCGGATAACAGGACCAACGACGAGGTCGTAGTACGTTCGGCGAGAGCTTACCAACCATGACCCTTCCCAAAAGGGCAGTCGCCCCTCCATTACCGTGTTGGCATTGACGACGCTCGCTGCAAATCGTGCCTGAAATGGACGCTGCCGATTCCCGCTCCGGTTCGTTACGTCCAGCACCGCTGAGAGCCGATCCCCATACTGCGCTGGAAATCCTCCCGTCAAGAGCTGGACTTCTGCAAGCGTCTCTGGATTGTACATCGAAACGAGCCCGTAGAGTCGGTAAGGGTTGAAGACCTCAAAGCCGTCAATGAGGATGAGATTCTGGTCCGGCGTGGAACCCCGGATAACGAGCTGCGACGAGAAGTCATTGACAGCAATGACGCCCGGGAGTGCCTGCAGCGTACGCAGGAGATCCTCTACAGCACCCGCTCGGTACTTGACCTGTCGAGGCTCCACAGCTATAAGACTCGGCCGCGTATCCTCAGGGGCTTGAAATGGTTGGCGCCCAGTGACCTGGATGCCAGCTAACGGGATAACTCGCTGACGCAGTGACAGCCGAAGTGTCTGTACTGATCCAGCAGCGACTTGCACTTCAACACTCTCAGGCTCATAACCCAGTAGGCGCGCTTCCAGGCGATACCGGCCTGGTGGCAGCTCCATACGGAACTCGCCACGTGCTCGAGTCACCGTCCCCTTGCCAAGCGGCTTTACCTGGAGCGTTACCCCTGGCAGCGGGGTCCCAGCGGTGTCCTGGACACTCCCCTGTAGAATCCCCACTTGCGCATTCACCGAGAGGGCACTAGCAGCTACGAGCAGGAGAACTACCATGCGCGACTTGCAAAAGTGGGTAAGAGTAGCGACGAACGTAGCAGCTCCCTCGTATCAACCAATCCACCCTCGCAGCGCAAGCCAAGCGTAAAGGCAAGGCGTAGCGAACAGGAGGCTGTCAATCCGATCCAACATGCCTCCATGTCCTGGCAGAAGAGCGGAGGAATCCTTGACCGCTACATCCCGCTTGAGCTGCGATTCTGCGAGATCGCCGACTTGCCCCACCACACCGAGGAACATGCCGAGTGCGAGCGCCTCACCTCCCGGAAATGCCGGCATCCACCACTGCAAGAGCCCCCAAAAAGCTAAGGCCGTTCCGATGAAACAGGCCACTGCACCTTCCCATGTCTTCCTCGGGCTAACCCTGGGTGCTAGCGGATAGCGCCCCCACCGACAGCCGACAGCGTAGGCCGCTGTGTCCCCGACCCATATAGCCGCTAAGAGAGGAAGTACCATCCCACCAGGCACCTCTATCCCTCCTCTCACCCACTGCAGTGGAATAAGCGTGCTCAACAGCCCTCCTACATAGCAGACTCCAGCGACTGTGGAAGCAGTGTTGAGCAGCGGGGAGCCACGCCACCACCATAGAGCCATGCCCCAAGCGAGCAAAACGATAGAGAGGCCGAGGATTCCTAAAGCTACCAGGGGACTGCCAAGAGCAAACGTCAGTAAGTTCTGGGCGACTGCCCCCCCAACGAGTAATGACCACTGAGGAAGAACTCCACGCCGCTGCATGAGCTGTCCGTACTCCCAAGCTGCAATCCCTGCTACTACAGCTACTAATCCTGCGAAGACCCACCCACCTATAAGGACAGCTCCCACCACAAGAGGAATTCCCACAGCAGCAACGGCTAGACGCTGGACTAAACTTTTCCGCTGACTGTCCGATCCCTCCATCGCTAAAGCAAGCTTAGCACCCAGTGTCAAAATTACCGTAGTTTCGCGCAGGTGCCTGAGGAGAAGGAGCCTCTGATGGCATCCACTTTCAGCGTCATCGTCGTTGGAATCCTGACAGAGCACCCGAGAAAAGCTCAAGAAATCACCGAAAGGTGCCGCCAATACGAGATCCCTGTCGCCCTCGCCTCTTCAGACGAGATTGCGGCCTCACCATGGCGTGAGCTATGGGAGAAGCTACGACAGGAATGCCTCTCAGAGGAGCAATTGCCAGACTACGTTCCCACCGTCGTCATCGACCCTTGCCTGCTGTCTACTCGACAGCGACTGAACTCCCTCCAGAACCTCCAGAGGCGGTATCCTCGAGCACTCTGGCTGCGGTCTGGGCTCACAGAGACGGCCACGGCATGCGCTGCAGCTCTCCAATACCCTGAGGTTGTTGCCTTCAACGGCCTACCTAGCGTCTTCCAGAGCTCTGATATACTGGAAATTGCTCCGGCACTCACGGCTTCAAATCAGGCCTTAGCAACAGCCAAAGACTTCTTTGCCTCGCTCGGATTCCGCACGGAGGTCGTTGCTGACCGCGTTGGCTTGATCATCCCACGCATCTTAGCGCTGCTCATCAACGAGGGGGCTTTCACAGTTCTGGAGCGCGTTGCTGAGCCGAACGACATTGATACCGCCATGCGGCTGGCGACAAATTATCCGAAGGGCGTACTGGAATGGGCTGATGAGATTGGCCTGGATACCATCGTTGCCATCTTGGATGCACTCCACGAGGAGTATCGGCAAGAGCGCTACCGAACCTGCGTACTCCTGCGACAGTACGTCCGTGCTAACCGCCTCGGTCGAGTCTCTGGCCAAGGATTCTACCAATATGGTTGAGCTACCCGGCTCATACCCTTTCGCAGATGACCTTCGAGCAGTCCTCTTCTGCGACTTCGACGGGACCCTTACTCTAGCCGACATCGGCACCACTCTACTCCGCCGCTACAGCAGCCGAGCTCAGGAATTAGAGCAACGCCTGCAACAGTGCCAACTCTCCGTTCTGGAGTACTATCGCCAGGCCATCCAGGAACTCCCGCCCGAGCTTACACCCGAGGAAATCGCTGCGTTCGCACAAACTATTGGCCTACGACCGTATGTCCGAGAGCTTATAGCCTACTGTCATCACCAAGGCATCGGTGTGGCCATCGTCAGCGATGGCTTCGATGCCTACATCTTGCCTTTATTAGCAGCGGTAGAGCTGACCGAACTGCCGATTGCCTGTAATCGCCTCAAATGGAGCTACAGCCGCCTGCGGGCTGAATTCCCCTGGGCATACGAAAGCTGCCAGGAGACGTGCCCAAGCCCTTACCCTTGCGCTGCTTGCAAGCGGGCAGCACTCCTCAGTTGGACTCCACCCGAGCTGCCGATACTCTATGTCGGCGACGGCCTCTCTGATCTTTGCCCAGCATACTACGCGGACTTCGTTTTCGCTCGAGGCGAGCTAGCCAAGTGGTGCCAGCAGCAAGGGATCGGGTTCTTCCCATACGAGTCATTGTTCGACGTTCGCCGCACGATTGACTCCCTCCTTCATCACCGCCGCCTCTCTCCTCGGTACTTACCCCGACAGCGGAGGTACCAGGGATGGGTAGCCGAATAGCAACATGGGTGCAGCTCCTCGTCCTCTGCAGCACCGTGCTCCTTGGGATAGCCCAAGAGCGACAGACCACCCTGCGGGGGATTGCCCTGAATGGAATTGCCCTCCAAGATTGGGAATGGGACAGCCTGGCCATAGCTCCTACCGACACAATTAGCTTTGCCTTCGCCTGCCGCTGTCCCCAAATCTCAACGCCGCTCCTATTCCGCATTGGGCTGCGTCGCCACGAGGACAACCGCGAACAGCTTCGCTCCATCGGGTTAGACAGAGTGCTCTACACTGGCCTGCCGGAAGGTACCTATAGCCTCACTGTCCAGGCCTTCGCGCCAGCAGAAGGATGGTACGCCCAGCCTGTCTCTTTCTCTTTCTTCGTCGACGTCCAGCGGGCAGCAGAGTGGAAACGGATTTGGAGCCAGCGACGCCGGAGCTTTCGTCAACAGCTTTCCCAGGGTTCAACTCCATCTGCACCTTCTGCTTCGACCCATGCAGGAAATGGCTGGCTTTGGTGGATCATCGTCCCGACTTTCGGCGTTACCTTCGGTATCCTTGTGCTCCTCTTATGGTCACGAATCCGCGCGCGACGTCGTACTCAAGCTACGGCACGTTTGGCTCATCCCTCCGACAGCAAGCCTGTCTATACCGCGCAAGACGCCCTCCTCGCAGAAAATACCCAACTCAAAGCTGAGCTGAGCAACCTCCGAGGTCAGGTTAGCGCCCTTGAAGCTCGGAGCCGCCACCTGCAACAGGAGAACAAAGCCCTGCAGGAGCAGGTTGAGCATCTCTCGGCGAAGCAGAGAGAGTTAGAGCGGCTCCAAGAGCAGAAGGATGCCCTCTTCGCCGCGCTAGTTCACGACATCAAGAACCCAGCGTCGGCTATCCGTAGCCTAGTGGAGCTGTTGCGCTCCTACGACCTCTGGACTCGGGAACAGCAGGAGATCATCACCGACATCCTGGGGAGGACAACGCGCATTGTAGAGCTGTCACAGGGAATCTCTCGCGTCCTGGTCCTAGAGGCAGCAGTACTGCGGTTAGACCTGCGGCCAGTCGATGTTCCAGACATCATTCGCTCTGCCTGCTACCGCAACAAGCCACTCGCTGATCGCAAAGCCATTGCCCTCCTCCGGGAGATAGAGCCAGGACTCCCCCTAATCCTGGCTGATCCTCAGCGGCTGGAGGAGGCGCTGGACAACCTGATCGGCAATTCCATCAAGTACTCCCAGTCCGGTGCGATAGTCATCGTCCGAGCTTATGCCCAGGATGGAAGGCTCCACATCGAGGTAGAAGACAATGGCCCAGGGATGAGCGGGGAGGACATTCGGAACGCCTTTCAACGCGGAGCTTGGCTCGGTGCTCAGTCCACCGGTGGAGAACTCAGCTCGGGGCTAGGGCTATGGGTTGTCAAACGCTTGATAGAAGCCCACCAAGGACATGTTCGTATCCGCAGTGCCTTAGGCAAAGGGACAACCGTCCTCATTGAGCTTCCTCTCCAGCCTACAAGCAGGCCAGCCACGGAGGCATCGGGAAGTCACTGAGAGTGCACCACGTACTTTTGCGAGCCTGCCAAGCATTGTAATCCCTTCGCGGATCTCCATGGAATGCCGAGTGAGCGTTGAAGAATACCGACCGGAATACCGCCAGGAGTGGGAGGAGTTCGTTGCGCGCTCCAACAACGGCACGATGTTTCATCGCCTCCAGTTCCTGGACTACCATCCTCCGGGGAAGTTTCACTTCCATCACCTGCTCTTCCGCAAGGGCGGGAAGCTTGTTGGAGTAATGCCCGGTGGCTTGACAGGTGACGGAAGCATACTCTGGTCCCCCGTTGGAGCAAGCTACGGCGGGATTGTTACGGAAGATATTCCTTTCGCGCTGGCATTGGAACTGGTAGACGCACTCTTGGACTACGGACGCCGTATCGGTCTCCGCGAACTCTTCCTCATCCCGGCGCCATTCATCTACAGCCGCAACTACTCCCAGAACCTGGAATACGCCATGCTCTATCGGCGCTTCGACTTCGAATACCACTACATCTCGCACGCCATCCATCTACGGCACGGCACCGATTTCCTCCGTTTCTTCGATAAGACCGCCCGCAAAACCATTCGCAAACTGCTCCGAGAAGGCCGCCTACGGGTTGAAGAGAGCCAAAGCTACGATACGTTCTACCGCATCCTTGTGGAGAACAAAGCCCGGCACGGAGCAAAGCCGACTCACTCGCTAGAGGACCTCCACCGGTTACAGCTCCTCGTCCCCGAGCACTTGCGCCTGCTGATGGTCTACTACGGAGAGACACCGATTGCCGGTTCCCTTCTGTTCCTCTGCAACTCCAAAGTCGTGCTGTGCTTCTACAACATGATGCTCTACGAGTACCAACATCTGCGCCCCATCTACCTCCTCATGTACGAGATCGTCCGCTGGGCGACAGAACAAGGCTACGAGTGGGTTGACATCGGCGTTTCCCAGGACACGAAGTCACCCGACCCGATGACCCCTGCGCTCAGCCTCATTCGTTTCAAGGAGCGCTTCGACAGTCGCGGCATCCTTCGCAGCACGTTTCACTACCGCTTCTCGTAGTATGCCCAGCAACTGGGATGTCTGCATCGTGAGCATGTCGGAGGTGCTCTACGATGCCCGCACGTTGAACGTCGCCCTTAGCATTGCCCAGGAAGGGCGGCGGGTATGTCTAGTAGGCTGGGGTACGGCAGAGGCCACGCAGCGGCTGCAGCAGCGAGGAATTGCAGCCCTCCTACGCCCACGGCCAAGCGTACGACGGACATGGCAGCAGTGGTTCTTGCTCATGCTCTGGCTCCTGCGTCACGGGAGACACCTCCGCGCACGGGTTTACTGGGCAGCGGATATCTATGGACTTCCAGCCGCTGCACTCTTAGCCAAACGCTATCGAGCCTCCGTCGTCTACGACTCCCGTGAGCTCTTCTTCGCTTTAGCCTCGCTGCGCAACCGTCCGGTGACGCAGAGAATCCTGCAATGGATAGAGGCCTCCTTCATTCGCAGGGTTGACGGCTGCGTTGTCTCAGGACGACTGGACGCGGATGAGCTCCAGCGGCGGTACCACCTGCGCCATGCTCCCGTTGTGCTCCTCAATGTCCCCCGGTACCGTGTCCTACCCCGTTCCGATCGGCTACGGCGCATCCTTCATCTGCCCGAGGAAAGTATAGTACTGCTCTACCAGGGCGTCGTCACAGAAGGACGCGGAATTGAACAAAGCATCCGCCTGCTCTGCCGTCTTCCGACAGCCGTTCTGTGCGTCCTAGGCGGAGGTGCCTACCAGCACAAGCTCCAGCAACTGGCACAGCAGTTCAACGTGAGTGCTCGTGTGCACTGGTTAGGCTGGCGTCCTTACGACGAGCTCTTGGAGTGGACTGCTTCTGCCGATATCGGACTAGCACTCATCGAACCGCTCAGTCACAGCTATGAACTGGCCCTTCCCAACAAGGTGTTTGAGTACTGCATGGCAGGGATTCCTACGATTGCCACCGCCCTGCCGGCGCTCCGCGCGCTCTTTGAGCAGTATCGCATTGGCATCCTCTTATCGCAGGACTACTCGCTTGAGGAACTGGAGCGCGCCGTTAGAACCCTACGAATTCCCGACGTTTGGCAACAGTACCACCAACGCTGCCGCGAAGCAGCTCCACACCTATGCTGGGAAGCCCAACACCACAAGCTTACCGAGCTTCTCGCGACACTCTCCTGCTAATCCTCCAGCAGGCCATCGGCTCCAGCACCCACTTGGTCGCTCAACACGCCCTCCACCAGCTTTCCCCAGAGACCGCGCTGCTATGGCGCGGGTTCTTCGCTGCACTCGGGGCTGCTCTCTGGCTCCTTTGGCATCGGCACTGGAGTTGGTTACTCTCGGCTTTGACTGCGCGTGAACGCCTTCTGCTGCTCCTCCTCGGTGCTCTTGGGGTCCCGCTAAACCAGTGGTGTTTCTTTGCTGGAGTGCACCGGACTGCAGCAGCCAATGCTTCGCTCATGTACGCTCTCACGCCAGTGTGGGCACTCCTTCTGAGCTGGGCATTGCGGCAGGAGCGACTGAACCTGCGGAAGATCCTCGGTATTGGGTGTGCCTTCGCAGGCGTCGTAGCCGTGCTGTCGGAGCGAGAGTTCGCCTTCGGAGCAGAACACGTCCAGGGGAACCTCTTACTCCTCTGCGCTAGCGTGGCGTGGGCTGGATTCACTGTCCTCAGTCAACCCCTTTCGCTCCAACACGGGGCACTCCATGTAACGGCTTCCAGTATGCTCGTTGGCTGGCTCCTCTACGTGCCTTTCTGGGCGCTGCTCGACGGCTCGCTGGGGTGGGATCGAATGACGCCCATAGTCTGGGGGGAGCTTCTCTACATGGGAGTGGTCACATCCGGCATCGGCTACTTGCTATGGTTGGTAGCGCTGCGCCACATGGAAGCGAGCAAGGTAGCAATCTTCTCCACCCTCCAACCCGTTCTGACCATCCTGGCTTCTCTTCCGCTCTTCGGGTTCGTCCCGTCGCTGGCTTTCCTCTTCGGGACACTCCTTGTCATCGCTGGCATTGTCCTCACTCACGCCGGCTAAATACCGGTGGCAAACCTGGGACTCCGTATTTTGCAGCAGCACTCGAGAGTAAGGCTCTGCACCATGGGAAGCTTCCCCTTCCTTCTGTGGTTAGCCGCACTTTCCGCAACAGCCTGCTTCTCGGCGGTGTGGTGGGAGAATACCGGTTACTTACGTCGTAGCGACGGACAGCCTTGTTCGGAAGTCCTGTTCGCTGCCGAGGGTGCAGGAATTCGCATCTTCGTCCGAACGCAAGGCCTAAGCTACGTCTTCGTACAGACGCTCTCTGCAGCGGACCACCGCTACCGCATCCTACTGCGCCGAGTGGACGTTGAGTGGATCGGCGCTAATCCCTTCTTCTCCTGGACGGGGGAGGAGGCCGAGTGCGGGTACCGCAACTTCTACCGTCCAGGCATTGCTGTCGTTGGTATCCGGGCCTATCGCTCCATCACGCTGCACGAGCTCTTCCCTGGCGTCGCGCTACGACTCTCGTGGACGGAGCAGGGGATGAAGTACGACCTCATCGCGCAACGAGCCGAAGCCCTGGCCTCTGTCCGCTTCCGCTACGTCGGTGCCACCAATGTTGCCTTGGAAGCCGACGGAAGCTGCCGCATCACAACAGAGCTCGGCCAATTGCGGGAACTTCCTCCGATTGCCTACCAGAGCGGTCGTCCACTAAGGGCTGCCTACGTGCTCCGGGGTGATACGCTCAGCTTCGTGGTACCAGAAGCCCTCCCTCATCTTCCTCTCGTCTATGACCCCGGCGTGGTCTGGTCCACATACTACGGAGGTAGCGTTGCTGAGGAATTCGCTGGGGTAGCTACGGACAGAGCTGGCAACGTCTACTGCGTCGGCTACAGCATCAGCCCTGACTTCCCTGTACGGGACGCCTTGCAGTCCACCTTGGCGACCACCGTTGCCTCGGACGCCGTCATTGCAAAATTCTCACCTGCAGGACAGCCCCTGTGGGCAACGTACTACGGCGGGGACAGCACAGACATCGGAAACGGCATCGCTTGTGACGCCAATGGGAACCCCGTCGTCGTAGGCACCACGACTAGCCCCAATTTCCCAATCCAGAACGCCCTACAGAACTCGCTGTCTGGAGCGAGTGATGCCTTCGTGCTGCGACTGAACTCCGCTGGGCAGCGGCTGTGGGCGACGTACTACGGTGGCAGCGGGATTGAAGCTGCCTTTGGGGTCGCCTACGACCAGTTGGGAAGCTCGATCTTCGTCGGGGGCTCTACGAACAGCACCAACTTCCCCGTCGCCAACGCGCTTCAGAGCGCCTACGGTGGAGGCAGCTCCGATGGCTTCTTGCTGAGACTATCGACTACAGGGCAGCGACTATGGGCAACCTACTACGGTGGCAGCGGAGAGGATATCTTCAGAGGTGTTGCCGCTGACAGCACCGGTGCAGTTGTGGCTGTGGGTTCCACGAGCAGTACCGACTTTGCCGTTCAGAATGCCCTCCAGCCAGCGTTTGGTGGTGGGACTCTGGATGGCGTCGTTGTAAAACTGAACGCTGCCGGCCAGCGAGTATGGGCAACCTACTACGGTGGGAACCGGCAGGATGTCATCAACGCTGTAGCCGTGGACAGCCGGAACTGCGTTGCTGTGGGCGGTGCCTCGCTCAGCGATACCATCCCTCTGCTGAATGCCGTCCAGTCCCGCCGCGCCGCTGCTCTGGATGCCTTCCTGAGTAGTCTTGACAGCCTAGGGCGTCTACTCTGGGGTACTTTCTACGGCGGCAGTGCCATGGAGGAAATCCGTGGTGTAGCTACTGCGCGCAACCGCTCAGTGATTGCCTGCGGCTACACGTACAGCAGCAACTTCCCTCGGTGGCAGTCACTACAGCCGTATGCCGGAAACGGCGACGCATTCCTCGTTATGTTCCACTATGCCGGAACGCTACAGTGGTCTACACCCTTCGGCGGCAGCGGTTATGAGACATTCCTCGGCATAGCAGCCGATACTGGCGTCGGATTCTATGCTTCCGGCTTCACAACGAGCGCTGACTTCCCAACACTCTCCGCTGTGCAGAACCAGCGCCGCGGCCCTTCCGACGCTGTCCTGACTCGCTTTGACCGCGAGACAATTCGCTGCCGGGTCCTCCGCCAGCCGCTCTGTGCCGGGGACACGGTGACGATAGAGTTCTCCACCACAGGTTCTTTCTTCGCCGACAATGCCTTCACGGCCGTCATCTCCGACTCTTCTGGCGACTTTGCCCGCTCTACCCTAATCGGACAACTTGCAGGTCAAACAGCCGGCAGAATCGTGGCCCGCATTCCCGACACCTTGCCCCCAGGGCGGAATTACCGCATCCGAGTCTTGGCCTCAAGCCCCGTAACGATCGGGGAGCCTGCCGGCCCATTGACGGTTCTCCGCCCACCACCCCCTCCAGTCATTCAAGCGCTGCCAGACACCATCCTATGTCCAGGAGATAGCGCTGTGCTCTACGTAGAGCCGCAGGAGATGGCCACCTACGTATGGCGCCGGAACAACAGCCCCATCCCCGAAGCTAATTCCCCACAGATCGTCGTACGCCAACCAGGCCGGTACACGGTGGAGATCCGAACCCCCTGCGGGACGGCTACAGCCCAGCAGGAGGTCCGGCTTGTGTCTTCCTCTCCCCCGGCCATCCCGCGGATCGCTGCCTCCGGTCCAACCCGCATATGCCAAGGCGACAGTGTAGTGCTCTCTGCCTCTCCGCAACCGGGTGTGGCATACCGTTGGCACCGGGATGGCCAGCCTGTCGGTGGTGACAGCCCCACGCTCGTCGTTCGGACTGCAGGTGTATACACGCTGGCCGTCCAGAACGAATGCGGGACTGTATGGGCCCGCGACACCATTCGGGTGAGCGTTGACGAGCCGCTCCGGGCTCCACTCCTGAGCGTTGCAGGCCCAACTCGGTTATGCCAAGGGGATAGCACTGTTCTGCAGACCGAGCCTCAACCTACAGCCCAGGAATACCGATGGTATCGCGACGGCATCCTAATCCTCCGGAATCCTACAGCGTGGAAGTACACCGTGCGGCAACCCGGGCGTTACTGGGTGGAGCTCCTCAACACCTGCGGCAGTGTTCGCTCCGACAGCATTACCATTGAGGTCCTTCCGCTTCCAACACCGCCCAGGATCACCGTGGAGGGAGGCACCGTCCTCTGCGCGGGCGACAGCACTGTGCTCTCAACCCCCCAGCAGCCTGAAGCCCAGTATCGATGGTATCGCAATGGTGTCCCCTTCGACAGTAGCGGACCACGCTGCCTGGTGCGGCAGTCCGGCACATACACTGTAGAGGTCATCACGCCGTGTGGGCGAGCTCGCTCACCCGATAGCGTCACCGTGCAAGTCCTATACACACTCCCGACTCCACGGCTCAATGTCCGAGGCGCTTACGAGCTCTGTGAGGGCGATAGTCTCCTCCTGCGAGTGGAGGCTGTTGGAGGTGCCCGCTACGAATGGTATCGGGACTCTTCCCTGATTGCCACCGATACCCCACAGCTCGTAGTAACGAGAGCCGGCACGTACTGGTTGCGGCTGCGAAGCCCCTGTGGAGAGGCCATTTCGGACTCTGTTACCGTCACCCTCCTTCCGCGCCCGCCTACTCCGGTGCTCACTGCAGAGGGCTCCCCACGACTCTGTGAGGGGGATTCCTTGAAGCTGTCCGTCACCCCTTTGCCCGCTGTAGAGTACGTGTGGTACAGGGACGGCGACCCCATCGCTCAAGGAGTTGTCTCTATCGTCGTGCGGACGGCGGGCACCTACTCTGTGCTTGCCCGGAATCGGTGTGGAGAATCGCGGTCAGAGCCTATTACTGTGACGGTCATCCCGCGCCCCCCGAAGCCCACCATTACGCAGGAAGGGGACACGCTGGTCTCTAGCTCCCCCGTGGGGAATCAGTGGCTCGACAGCGCTGGGGTTCCAATTCCAGGGGCGACGGGGCAGCGCTTCGTCCCGCCGCGGAGTGGGCGCTATCGAGTCCGGGTCACCATTGACGGCTGCTCTTCTGAGTCTGATCCCTACACGTTCGCCCGGCGCACGGCTCCTATCACGCTCTTCTGGCCGGGTGGTCATGCCCCACCAGGAGCCGTAGTAGAGCTTCCCCTCCGCATCCGGGTCCCAGAGCCAGGGATTGCAGCAAGCACGCTTCGCCTCACCCTCCGCCTCTGGGCAAGCGTTCTAGAGCCACTTCCACCAACACCTTCGGGAACCATCCTTCAGGGCTGGCGTCGAATCCAACTGGAGCTTCCCATTCCCAACCTCTCTGCTGGAGACGCTGTAGTACTTCGCCCATCTTTCCGCGTGCTCCTAGGCGAACGTGACCGAACACCGCTGATTGTGGAGGACATTACCTGGAGCGGCGGGGCCTTCTCTGTTGAAGCTCCGGTGGACACCTTCGTCGTGGACATCTGCCGAGAGGGAGGAGACCGGCTCTACACGCCTGGGACAGCTACAGCATTCCTCGAGCTTGTCCCCAATCCCCTCCAAGGGGAAGGGACCCTACGGTTCGGTACCCCAGAGTTCGGTCCCGTACGCATTCGGCTCTGGAACCTCAGCGGGCAGGAGCTTGGTCAACTGGTGGACGCTCCCCTCGCTCCTGGAACCTACCAGCTCACCCTCCGGCCAGAGAAGTTACCGGCGGGGATGTACGTACTGACCTTGCAAACCCCTTCGGCCTTTCTTCGGCTTCCCTTCTGGTACGTGCCTTGACGACGGGTAAACCGATGGGTCACCTTGCCATCTGGATTCTCGCTTGTGTCCTCTCCGCAAAGGCCCAATATGCTGCTGGCATCGGGGTGGCGGGAGAGTTTGCGCTCCACAGCGCCAGCTTCCGGACTCTCTCGCCCTCCATTCCGAACTGCTGCCCTGGGTTTAGGTCAGAAGCCGGATGGGGATGGGGGATCGTCGCCACTTACGATGGACTTCGCCTTGCACCTCGACTCCGCCTCTTGGCGGAGGGAGGATACAGCCATCGCCAGACGTCCTTCCGCCAAGTCGAGCAGACGACCGTCAGCACCACTGATGGGACCGGAGTGCCAGGCGTCATTGAACACGAGCTCTACACTCGCCTGGAGGCGATAACACTTGCCGCACTTCTTGGGTACAACCCATTCGAACAGCTCCACCAACTGCAGTTCCGGGTAGGGGTCCAGCTTAGCCGAGTTCTCCGGTCCAGTTTCTCCCAACGGGAGCGGCTGGTGGAACCGCCTTACGGCTACTTCACCGATACTGGCCGTCGCGTCCGAAATGAGTTCTCTGGCACCATACCAAACCTCGCGCCCGGCCTAGTGAGCATCGGGCTGGGAGCACGGTACCTCCTTCCCCTTGTCCCGCACCAACATCTGGCTCTGCAGCCAGCGCTGATGGGATGGTTAGGGCTCTCCCGGCTGGTTTCCGGCGTTGCATGGCGAGCCCACAGCATTACCCTTTCCGTAAGCTTCGTCTTTGCCCCACTGGATCTCCCTTCGCCCCTGCAGCCTGGCACTCCTCAATGACCTGCCACATCCTTGCCCTCCTGCTGGCTAGCCTGGCCAGTATTGCCTCCGAGCAGCGGGCGTGGTTCGTCCGGAGCATCCGGATATACGGCGGCTCTGACGAGACCGCTCCCCCGATCTTGCTCCTATCTCCAGCAGGGGACCACGGCTCTTTAGGCTACCCCTTCGTGACGCTGGAGGTAGACGTTGACGCTCCTGTACCCCCTGCACTGATGGCTCGCTTCGTCCACTGCCGCCCAAACTGGGAAGAGAGCCAGAATGCCTTCCTCTCGTTCGGCATCGTCGGGACCTCACTCTTCGTCTGGGAGCCAGCACCCGTGGGCTCTCGGTACTATACCTACCGGGGAAAGCTCCGGATTCCGAACCCGCAGGTCAGGATCACGTATCCCGGCAACTGGAGGCTCTTCCTCATTGACCCCACGGTCCCCGATCGTTCGGTGGCCGAATCCCGATTCTTCGCCGTGAGTCCCCAGGCCGAGTGCCACGTTGCCGTTTACAGCGACCTCTATGCGGCACCTCCTGGCATCGGCCCAGCAGCAGTCACTGTAGAGGCTTGGGTGCGGCCTCATTCAGGTCTCACTGTAGACTACCGCCTCCATACGGTGGCCTTCTACCGCAATCATCGCTGGTATGAGCCCTATCTGGCTTCTCACGACCCACAGCTACCAGCATCAACGGAGCCACTCTACGAGCAAACCTATCACTGGAGCATCGCCGGAATGCTCCCAGGAGGGAAGCTGTTCCGGATTGAGCGCCTCCCGGCTCAGAATGAATACCGGGTCCTGGACCTAAGCAATCCGGCCCAATTCCCGCCGAACACTGCCGCTCCTCTACGCCTGCCACTGGCAGACCTACGCCGCAACGGGAACTTCTGGGAATGGGCTGACGACGGCGCCTGCATTACCGCGCACCTTCCTTCCTACCTCCAGGACTACGTTCCTGTGGAGTTCGTGCTGGACCCAGAGGGAAGACTACCATCCAGTGAGACCTTCGTCGTGGGCTCCTTCAACAACTGGCAGGCAACGGCCGAATGGCGTCTCAGCTACGATCCCGAAGAGCGCCTCTACCGCCTCCGCCAAGTCCTGCGCCGTGGCCGACACAACTACCTCTATGCCACCGGAGAGCTCAGCGCTGACTCTAAAGCTGTTCAGAAGCTCTCCTTCGAGATCTGGGAGGGGAATACGTCCGGTACCCGCATCTCCTTCTGGGCATTCGTGTACTACTGCATGCCCGACTTTGGAGGCTACGATGCTCTCGTTGCCGTTGGGGCTGCTACCATCTTTGGTCCCATCCAACCTTGAAGAGCTCACCGCTTCAGAGCATTCAGTTCCGCAAGGAGCTGGTCGCTCACTGTCACGACTCGGGCAGCAGCCTCGAACGCCCGCTGCGTAGTGATGAGCTCCGTCAACTCAGCGGTGAGATCCACGTTTGCTTCCTCCAGGAAGCCCCCATCAATTCGAATCCCCGGGAAGAGATCCCCAGCTGTTCCCAAGATTGGAGGACCGCTGTTCGGTCCTGCGGTGAAGAGAGACCCCCCTTCTCTGAGCAACCCTTCAGGATTGGTGAACTAGCAATCGCTACCTGTCCCAAGACCTCCGTCCGGCCGTTGCTGAAGCTGCCTAACAGCTTCCCAGTGGCATCAATGCTGATACCGAGAAGCTCGCCTGCCGCATAGCCATCTTGCTCAACGATGCTGACTGTACTTTGCCCAGCAAAGTTCGTGACACCTGCAAGCCGATTGGTATCTGGGGCCAATTCTACCGTCAGCGACCTCCCGGGATCAAACACAGCAGAGTTCCCGCCAAGTGCCGCGTTCAACTCTGAAGCAGGGATTCTAAGCACCATCGGAAACTCCAACAATCCATTCGCGGCGAAACGTATGGAGGAACTACTCGCAGGCAGCTGTACGGGCCGTCCGTCAAGCATCAGAGCGATCGCAAACTCACCAGGCATTGTGGTCGAACGGAACTCCACCTGGAGAACGTGTGCCCTACCAGCGGAGTCGTAGATCACCCCGCTAGTGGAGAAGCTCTCCCCTGCCGTCATCTCCCTGCTGATGTTCCCAGAGAGGCGAACGTACTCTGTCTGCCGCGCCGGGGAACGCAGACCCGGAGGTACCCGCAGGGTCTCCACACTCTGAGAGAGCACTACGCGACCCGCTGGATCTAAGATCAGCCGGCCACCGCCATCGCGCAAAGCATTGTATCCCTGCACTAGCGCTCCTGTTGTCATCTCAACGAGGTTACCCTGAGGATCAAGGCCGAAAGAGCCGGCCCGGGTGAAACGCTGCTGGCCATAGTAGCGAACAACGAAGAACCCGTCACCCCGGATAGCAGCGTCCAGTGGGCGGTCCGTCGCCCCAAGTGGACCCTGCGACATATCGGCCAGAATAGAGCCAATGACCACGCCAGTTCCGATCTGCAGCGGATTCAGGCCACCAACATCCATAGCTATCGTTGGTGCTCTTCCAAAGCTTATTCGCTGGACAATGTGCTCTGCGAACTGCGCTCGACTCGCCTTGTACCCAATCGTGTTGACATTTGCCACATTGTTGGCGATTACGTCCATCCGTTGCTGATGTGCCCGCAGAGAAGTCTGGGCTGTCATCAATGACTGTGAGAGTGGCATACCATCTTGCCCTGATTGTTCTACGGACGCCTGCGGACTTCTATTAACTGCCGGAGCGGCACCTCGAGCTCTCCAAGGACCAAGCTCCCTCCGCGTGCCGAAAAGCGGACTGCCTCTACGACCCCTTCAACGAACGGAGTGACCACCAGCGATTGTCCGCCTTGACCAACAGCTACGATGCGGATAGAGTAGAAGCCTGCCGGCAGTCGCCTGCCCGTAGCCGAGCCCCCATCCCATTCCACTTCGTGTACCCCTGCAGGTACGTCCCGAAACTCCATAACCCGGACCACCTCACCTGTTGGTGAGCAGAGCTCTATCCGTACACTCGTGGCCCTTTCTGGCAGCTTGTATCCGAACCACACTACCCCGTCGGAGGGTAGCCAGAGTGTAGAACTCTCGACCCGCACAAGTGTGCCTACTAGTGCTGGTGCCACGGCGTTTCCCATCGTCTCTGCCAGAGCTACCATATTCTCAAGCTGCATTCCCAGCAGTCGGCGCACAGCTAGGAGCTGATCCAGTTGAGAGAAAATGGCCAGCTGTACTGCTAACTCCTCTCCCTGGGGGGGGCGGAACGGACTCTGCATCTGTAATTGAGCGATCAAGAGGCGCAGGAACTCCTCCCTTCCCACCCCACCATGTACCTCCTCCCTATTCCCAGTGCCTACTACAGCCATATCAGCTACCACACTGCCAACCCTCGACATGTTTGGCCCCGCTCATCCAACATACTCTGTTTGGCGCCATCCAAAGGAGCGAATAAATCGGGAGCGTTCCCGGAAGCCCTCTTGGCAATTGGTATCCTGCCTCCGGTCATCTCGAGAAGTGTCCTTCCGAGAGTTACTGAACTCAGAAGGAGTCTGGACCACGAGCTCTCTCAAGTGGAGCCGACGCTCGCTGAACAGGCGTTGCAACTCTTCTGCCGCGAGGGAGAATTGCCAGGCGAGCTCTGGCGAGGCAGTTTCGGCCTGAACGTGGATCCCTCCCTGTTCAACGGCAATCACTAACAGCAGGTGCCCGTGATACGGAATCTCTACACGCAGCTGGGCTACCGTTGGAAGCTTCCCTCGGGCAACTCCCGCTGCGTATTCTAGGGCCCGCAGAAAGAGAGTCCATAGCCCCAAGTGAGTCTCCGTCCTTTCCAGAGACTGCGACATCGAACTCTCTCTTATTGCCTGCTCAGCAGAGAGTGCTACAATTTCTGCAGCAGGAACACCGCTTGCGGACAACATCTCGACAACCCCGCCATCTACGGCTCCCCAGCAATCCTGCAATGAGCTGCTATCCCTGGACACCTCCACTGACACCGTCCTTACCTGCAATTCCAGACCCTTCTGTACAGTCTCTGCAGGACCTTCGGATGCACCCGGTGCGAGCTGTAAACCCAGATTCGGCGTTAACTTTTCTGGTTCGTTAGAGTCACCCTCTGCCGGCCTCGGTTCTACTGCTCCCATCGCTGTACTCTGCATCCATACAGGTGGCAGATAGGAGCACAGCAGCTCGGCGAACGCTTCCCCATTCCCGTCATTGGCCCTCCGCTGGTGACCCCAGCGCATAGATTGAATCCCAACCTCTATGGCCGAAGGGAAGTGGAGGCTATCACACATCCTACGCCACAGTGCTAGGGGCTCCGTTGGATACATCGGCCATCAGTGATGAAACTGAAGGATAGAGCGACTCCTCAACTCTGCCTATCCCCTCTCCGCATGTCGCTCTGCAGCTGCTTAAGCCAGGAGAGATCGTGCGATAAGTCAACCAGATTGCGTACAGCCCCTTCTGTAAGGCGCAGGTAAACCTCTTGGAAGCGCCCAACGAGCGGCGCTGGAGCTCCCTCTAGGAGTTGGTGCAGGAGATAGCGCAGCTTAGTGATGCTCTCGGAGAAAGCCTCCGAAACCGTCTTGTATCCCTCATCTGACGGGCCGAGCCGCTTCCAAACCCGATAGGTGCGCCATAGAGCAGCTCCTGTGAAAATAATATCGTTGGCTATCCCTGCATCTCCCCTCTGGGCAGCGAGCTCCAAGATAGAGCCCACATCCCTCATCTTGCGCAGGGTGTTCCCCGAGTATGCCTGGAGGTACTCTATCACAGCTTCGGTGTCAGGCGAGAGCTTCATAGCTCGTCCCGAATCCATGTCCATGGCTTGTCAGAACTAGAACTGCAGAGCTCGCAGAATGCTCTCAAACAGTTGCTCCTGCTCCTCTTCGGGCGGAGGCTCTATTACCCGCAACAACAACGGCACCAGTGCGACTTCGTATGCTACCCCGAGCAAAGAGACGAAGACAGCTACCCGGACATGCCGTCCGACACCTGCAAAGCGATACGTAGCAAATGCTTTCTGACCAACCCTCACGATGGCGAAGTCCCCAATCAGGCGAATGCCGACCGCCGTCTTCATCTGACGCCGCACGAAGCTCTGCCTCGCGAGCTCCAACAGGTCATACTGCCTAGCAGTATCACTCGGAGCCCTAGGGTAGAGCTTGGCAACTGTTACAGCGAGCGTATACTCTGGGTTCACGCCGACCGCAACGATTCCCCTTGGTGCCTTGTCCCCAAGCTCTAAGGGAAACCATCCCTTTGGCAAGAACAATAGCACATCCCCTTGGGCCGAGCGCACAGGGTCAGGGTTAAGCGGGATCCCCGGCTCTGGAGTCAGCTCAAAGATGACGATTCTTGGAGCCCTCTCCGGAATCCGCCAGGTAAGGCAGCCTGCCGCGCCGATAACGACACCAACACTGATGGCCCAGGCTGGAATCCTCATCACTTGCCTGCCGGTAGCCGTTCGCCAGCGCGGACCGGGATCGGGAGCGCGTTCCCTGGAGGCACCAGTGGACAGGCATACGCTGGGTTATACGCGCAGTATGGATGGTACGCGCGGTTGAAATCCAGCCAGTAGTCTCCTCCGTCTACCTCAGGTAGCTCTAGGTAGCGGCCGCCCTCGTATGTTTCACGCCCTGTCGTGGAGTCCTTAAACGGCACGAATAAGATATCTTCTTGCGCTCCCAACAACTTGTAGGCAGTCAGCTGGAAGACCGTGTCTTGCCAGGCTATGTGAAAAATCCCATAGAGCACCACGCGATGAACTTCGCCTGACTTGGTAGAAGGGAGTTCTACGATTTTCGGCTGCTCGAACTTTTGCAGGACTGCTGGGAGAACGAACTCCGCAGTCGGCGGGTAGTAGCTGAGGCCCCGGAACTTAGGCCGCTCTCTCTTCGGGATTGGGGAATCCGGCGAGTGCATGAATAGGCTATCCTTCCACCGGCGCTCCAATACGAGGGAAAGGGAGTCGAAAGGCGCTCTATCGTCATCCTCCAGCTCACCGTTTCCACACCCCAACAGCCAACCACTTACCACTACAGCCAGCACTATCCACATCTCTTTGCACCTTTCCACAGCTAACTTTCCACGCCCATGTGGAAAATCAGTCCCTCAGCTCTAGAAGGGGTCCCTTTTCCCCACCCCACGATGCCATTTACCTGCGAAATCCACAGCCCAACAATGCTCTTCCAAACGTGGGAATTTCCTTATCGGACTTAGCACTTCGGCACACCAAGGAGTGTTTTTCCACATTTCCACAGCCTTCGTCAGCCCCGTAAGTCAGTCCCAGGAAAGCTAGTCAGGCTTAATGATGTCCATGCCACAGTAGCGGCGGAGGGCCTCTGGAACAACCACAGCTCCCTCTGGAGTCTGGAACTGTTCCAAGAGAGCGACCATTAACCGCGAGGTCGCCAAGCCACTGCCGTTGAGAGTATGAACAAAAGCAGGCTTCAAGCCAGGCCCCGGGCGATACCGAATGTTGGCGCGTCGAGCCTGAAAGTCCTCGAAGTTGGAGCAGCTGGAAGCCTCTAGCCAGCGCTGTTGGCACGGCGACCAGACTTCTATGTCGTACGTCTTCGCGCTAGCGAACCCGAGATCACCGGCACACAGCAGAACGACGCGATAGACGAGCCCTAGCTCCCTGAGCACGGCTTCCACTTCCCCTACCAATTGCTCCAGCTCCTCGTAAGAGTCCTCAGGGCGACAGAACTTGACGAGCTCCACTTTGTTGAATTGGTGCATGCGAACAAGGCCGCGAGTCTCTCGCCCATAGCTGCCAGCTTCCCGGCGAAAGCATGCAGAATAGCCGCAGAGCTTGATGGGAAGGGAATCAGCGGAGAGGATCTCACCAGCGAAGAAGTTTGTCAATGGCACCTCGGCTGTCGGGATCAAGAAGAGATCGTCGCCAGGGATGTGATACATGTCCTCCCGGAGCTTGGGGAGCTGGCCTGTGCCCTCCATCGAGCGTGGGAGAACGAGGAAGGGGCAGAAGAGCTCTTGGTAGCCGTGGCGCTGCACGTGGAAGTCGAGCATGAAGTTAATGAGGGCCCGTTCCAGCAGTGCTCCCTTGCCTGTGTAGAAGACAAAACCACTGCCGCTTACCTTCGCTGCACGGCTGAAGTCCAAGAGACGGAGGCTTTTAGCAATTTCCACGTGGTCCTTCCGGAATTCCTGCGGCTGCGGTTCGCCCCACCGACGGACTTCGACATTGTCTTCGGACGTTGCCCCGTCCGGGACGCTATGGTGGGGCATGTTTGGCAGAGAGAGGAGCAGATCCTGAAGGCGAGACTCCGTCGCCCTCAGCTCATCTTCCAGGGCTCGGATCTGCTCTGCGGTAGCACGGAGAGAGGCAAGGAGTGGCTCAGGGTCACCTCCCTCGCGCTTTATCGCTACCACGCGTTCTTGGGCGAGCTTCCGCTCATGCTGTAGGGAGTCCAAGATGCGGATGCGTTCGCGCCGCCGAGCGTCCAATTCCACGATCTCCCTAAGCTGGACCGAGATCCCGCGACGGCGCAGCCGAGATTCCACCCCTTCTGGATCTGAGGTAATCCGCCGCAGATCTAGCATGCACCCGTCGGTGGGGCTGTGGAGGAAGCCAAAAATACCGAAACTCGGCTCAGTACCGCGTGCTGCCACGTCCAGAGGGGGCTAGGGGAAGTCCGTATTTTTGCCTCGGCTGGCCGAGCAGGATGAGGGGCGGCGAGCGTAGCAGGCACTGCGCGAGGTTGCATCCTACCACGGAGCTGGCCGAGACTCCAGTACCCCGATCGATGAGGCCACAGGGCTAACAAGATGGGTCCAAAGCGGAGATTCCAGGCCGCATACCACCGCACCAAGATCCTCTGCACTGTTGGGCCGTCGGTTGCGTCGCCGGAGAAACTCTATCAGCTCCTGTCCGCTGGAGCCGACGCCTTCAGGCTAAACTTCTCCCATGGCTCTGAGGAGAGCCATGCCACCTACGTCCAGTGGATCCGCGAGGTGGAGCAGCGGATCGGGCACTTTATCCCGATAGTCTTAGACCTCCCCGGCCCCAAGCTCCGCGTTGGCACCCTTCCATCTGGAGCCATCGAGCTGCGCGCGGGAGAGGAGGTCGTGATCGTAGATGTGGCTGACTACCAGAACGCTGCGGCAAGCTTCCCTCCCGGTACCGCCGTGGTCCCTGTCGAGTATCCGACGGTTGCCAAGGATTTAAAGGAAGGTGACTCTGTGCTGCTGGACGATGGGAGGCTGCGACTGCGCGTGAGCGGAAAGCGTGGGAGGGCAGTACGGGCAGTGGTGATCGTTGGGGGGATCTTGCAGTCACGGAAAGGGATTAATGTCCCCGGCGTACGGATCTCCATGCCAACTCTGACGGAGCGCGACCGCCAGGGTATCCGGTTCGCTGCCCGGTACGGGTGTGATTACGTCGCGCTCTCCTTTGTGCGCTCTGCAGAAGACGTCGTGACCGTTCGGGAACTGCTGCGGAGCGCGGGGAGCATGGCGTGGGTGATTGCGAAGATTGAAAGACCCGAGGCGCTTGCTAACATCGAGCAGATCGTGCAGGTGGCTGATGGGATTATGATCGCTCGCGGGGACCTGGGAATCGAGATTCCGGCAGTTCAGGTCCCGTTAGTGCAGAAACGTCTTATCGCTCTGGCTAACAGCAAAGCAAAGCTGGCGATTACGGCAACGCAGATGCTGGAGAGCATGGTACAGAATCCAATGCCGACACGGGCCGAGGCAAGTGATGTGGCAAATGCCGTCCTAGACGGCACGGATGTTGTGATGCTCAGTGCAGAAACTTCTGTGGGTGCCTACCCAACGGAGGCCGTGCTCTACATGCGCTCCATCTGCCAAGAGGCCGAACAGGCAGTCGTGGCACATCCGGAGATCGTCCGTACGCTCGTAGAGAGGGAGTCGAGCATAGAGAAGATTACGACGGATGCCATCGCTGCGGCAGCTGCAGCGATAGCTGCTGAGCGCCACGTAAGTGGAATCGTTTCGCTGACGCTCTCCGGAGAGACGGTCCGATTGGTCTCGAAGCGGCGTCCACCTGTACCGATCATCGCTGCTACGCAGAGTGCTATGGTGGCCAGGAACGTTAGCCTCCTTTGGGGTACTATGGGGATAGTCTTAGAGCGCGTTGGCTCGACGGACGAAACGATCGAGGAGATTAAGGAGCTGCTACGCCGCGAAGGCTACTTCATGCCGGGTGAGCGTGTCGTCGTCACAATTGGGCGACCTCTCGTTGCACGGTCTCGGACGAACATGCTCTCTATAGAGACCATTTAGAGGCCTTGCCGCGTATGTCCAAGAATCCTGGCGACAGAGCCATGCGCGTTTTGGTCCCGGTCGCCAACGGCACTGAGGAGATGGAGGCCGTTACGGTCATAGATCTGCTCCGCCGTGCCGGAATTTCGGTGGTCGTCGCTGGCGAGAGTCCGATGGTAGTGTGCTCTCGGGGTGTTCGGATAGTGCCTGATGTGCTACTGGAGGAAATCGGAGAGGATGAGGAGTTTGCTGCTATCGTCATCCCCGGAGGAAGCCGTGGCACGGAAGCGCTTGCCGAAAACGAGCACCTACGGCGGCTGCTCCGACTACAGAAACGGCGGGAAGGCTACATTGCTGCTATCTGCGCAGCGCCAGTTATCCTGGCACGACAACAGCTCTTGGAGCCTGAGACGCCGGTAACCAGCCATCCAAGCGTTGCCGAGCAGCTTTCGACCTACTTGTACCGGACGGACCCAGTTGTCGTCGCTGGCACAATCGTCACCAGTCGTGGAGCCGGCACAGCGATTGCCTTTGCTTTGGAACTCATTCGCCTCCTGCGGGGAAATGATGTCGCGGCTGAGGTAGCCCGGCAGATCGTACTGTCCTAAAGTCCTAAAAGAGCAGCCATCGCCACGGGTGTTCGCCAAGCCGAAGGAGACCAAGCCGCGTACTCCAGGCGAGCAAGATGCTTCCGTCGGGTGCGACGGTCGGCGAAAGGAGTAGAGGAGGGGCTTCCTCAAGGGAGACCATGTCTCGAAGGGAGCCGTCGGCCCGAGAGAGTGTGTACGCTGCTAATGCACCGTTAGGATACCGCACGAAGACGAGAAGCTCGTTCCAGAAGACGATGGCCGGTGTTGCAACCGTAGCTTGGATGTATAGCTTCCAGCGTTGTTGGCCGGTGCTATCGTAGGCGAAAACTGCGCTGATTGGCTCCCCTATGCCGCGGCTATGGGCAACGATGAAGACCGTGTTGGCGTCGTCCACAGATAGCCATCTTGGTACGGCCGGTAGTGTCCGCGACCAGAGGAGCTGTCCGGATGCCGTGAAAGCGTGAATCACTGGGGTGGACTCTGCCGGACCCTCCCGGACTCCAGCGGCGAAGAAGACAGATTTGCCAGCTACTGGGGAGCAACTCAAGCGAGTATCCGGGAGTCCACGAGCCCAACGTTGCTGCCCAGAAGAGTCAATGAAGAGCACCGTGTCCCCATGGGAGTCAGCCGACGTGAGCCCTACGAAGACATTCCCACTCTCGTCGGCTGCCGGCAATCGGTCTACAGATGCTCCCCGCCGCTGCTCCCATAGGGTCTGTCCCGTGGAGGAGATGCGCACAAGCCGTCCGGAAACTTCCCCGGCAACGACACCGTCCCGAAGCGGGAGGAGATGTGTATAAGGGCCGCCTCCATTTGTGAGTGGCTGGAAGAGAGCTTTCTGCCATCGCAAGCTCCCGCCGAAAGTGAGAGCATATAGGACTCCATCGGTCCCAAGTACGTAGAGGGTGCTCGTGTCGGCTGCCATCGTGCTCGCAGCAGCGACGCCTTTCGGTAGCCTGTAGGTCCACAGGGAGTCAGTAGGGGTGAAGGCAATGATGGACCCTGCTGCCGTCGCCACGACTGTGAGGCGAGTGGAGGGTGCCAGCGGGGGAAAGAGGCAAGCGCTGGTATCTGGATGATGGAGGGGGCGGAGGAATGGGAGGAGGGGTGGCTCGGAGGCAATGTGCGCGTAGTTGGAGGACCGACTACTTGCACCGCAAAGTCCGCAGGGCAATTCCCATCGCTCGCGCTGGCAGCTTGCCAAGGTGACGACAACCAAGAGTGGCCACACGGCGAGTCGGGTCATGATAGTGGCGGGGCTGTCCTTTCTGCTGACGGAGCGGAGCGGGCCATCCTTCTGCGCTGAAAGTGGTCTGCCTCGTATGCACGAGCGGCTGCTAAGAGCTCCTCTTTGTGCTCTAGTAGGTAGGCTTTGACAGCCTCGTAGTCGTTCGGCACGATGCCATCCAGGATCGCCTCCTCCAGGGCTTTCTTGATGTAGCCGACAGCGGGAGAGGGCGGCAGGTTGCAGAGCTGCATGATCTCGTCTCCGCGAACTGGCGACTGGAAAGCTCGGAGCCGGTCGCGTTCTTGTACGTCCTCGATCCTCTTCTGAAGAGCGTCGTAGTTCCGCAGGTATCGCTGTGCTAGAACGGGGTTGCGTGTCGTGATGTCTGCGCGGCAGAGGAGGAAGAGGTCCTCAAGGGCTTCGCCTGCTTGCACGATAAGGCGTCGGATAGCGGAGTCGGTCACGCCTTCGTCGACGAGTGCCTGAGGCCGCTGGTGGAGCCGAATTAGCGTCTGCACATGCGGTAGGTGCTGGAGCGGAAGCTTCATTCTCCGGAAGATGCGCTCCGCCATACGTGCTCCAACCTCCTCATGCCCGTGGAAAGTCCAACCCACACCTTCAACAAAGCGCTTGGTCTTTGCTTTCCCGATGTCGTGGAGGAGGGCAGCGAGCCGAAGCCAGACATTATCGCTACGGGCGGCAACGTTGTCCACCACCTGCAGGGTGTGGCGGAGGACGTCCTTATGCCCATATGCTTGCTTGCCAACGTGGACGAGCTCTACTCCAGCGAGATTCTGCAACTCAGGGAAGACGTACGGGAGCAGTCCCGTCTCGTAGAGCAAGAGGAAGCCTATGCTGGGGCGAGGTGTGGAGAGGAGTTTCAGCAGTTCCTCGGTTACTCGCTCCTGGGAGACAATCTGGATACGGGAAGCAAGTCGTACCATTGCCTGTCGCGCATCCTCGGCCAGAGTTCCCTCTAACAGCGCGACGAAGCGGGCAGCCCGTAGCATCCGGAGTGGATCCTCGTTGAAGGTGACGGCAGGATCCAACGGTGTGCGGATGTAGCGCCGCTGGAGGTCCCATAGTCCGCCGAAGAGGTCTACCAGTGCTCCCCAGTACGGGGCGTTGAGGGCGATTGCCAGTGCATTGATCGTGAAGTCGCGGCGGCGCAAATCGTCCCACAGTGTTCCCTCTTCCACGATGGGCTTCCGGGAGTTGGGCTCATAGCTTTCACGCCGTGTCCCGACGAACTCACAGCGGTATTCTCCGATTGGGACCAAGGCTGTGTGGAAGCGCTCGTAGACGACAGCCTTAGAGCGGAAGCACCGTGCTAGCCGACGAGCAAAGGCAATTGCATCTCCGATGACGGTAAAGTCAATGTCCTTCCGAGCTTGACCACGGAAGAGGTCGCGGACGAAACCGCCAACGACGAAGAGCCCTACGCCTTCTTGGTCAGCGATCTTGCCGAGTTCTTCCAGCAGGGGTTCAGAGAGCTCGATCCTGGGGGCCGTGTCCAGGTAGGTACGCACGTCTTGTGGCAATGTCATCTCACGACGGCTCTTCGGCTCCACGGAGTTGTTTCTGGAAGAGGGCATAGTGCTCGGAGCGGAAATCCTCACAGACGGACGCAATGCGCTCTAGCGGCATCCCTAAATGACGGAGGAGGGCTCCTAGCAGGTACAGCGAAGCTTCGAATTCCTCTGCGACGACGAGGGAGGCCCCTGCAGCATACAGCGGTTCTATGTGGGCAACGTAGTGGGTTCGGGCTGCAATGAAGGCCGTGGGGTTTAGCGAACGAATAAGCCCGATGGCGCGAGGTACAAGCAATGTGTCGGAAATTGCCACTACAACGGCACGAGCTCTCTCTACCCCTGCTTGGCGAAGGCTGGTCTCGTCCGTACAATCGCCCAGGAAGACGGGTTCGCCAGCTGTCCGAAGGCGTTCGACAGTCCGAGGATTGAGCTCCAGAATGGCATACGGAAGACCAGTCTCCTTCAAGACAGCGTGGAGGGTCTGTCCGGTAACACCGTAGCCAATCAGAAGGACGTGGTCCGACAGGGTTTGGTCGCTTATGGGAGGAGAGCTGGACATCCCAATCCTCTGCTGCCTCAGGAGCTGGTAGAGAATGACTGTGGCGAAGACGCTGATGAGCAGAATGCTCCGAAACAGCTCCTGCGTGCTGGTCGAGAAGAGTCCCATCTGTGCCCCGACTCCCAGGCCTAGTAAGCTGAACTCCCCAACAGAGGCGAGCAATACCCCCGTCAGCAGCGATGTCCGGAGGGGGTACTTTAGGACACGAGCGGGTACTACGACAGCAAGAAGCTTTGCAGCGAAGAGTGCTAGTGCAAGCGGAACGACAATGCTGATGGGCGGCAGGGAGCTGAGGAGAAGGCCAATGGAGAGGAAAAAAAGACTGGCAAGAGCATCCCTGAATGGCTCGACTGCACTGATGAGTCGGTAGCGCTCCTGGAATCCTGAAAAGAAAAGCCCTGCTAGGAATGCCCCTAAGGCGGATGACAGTCCCAGTTGCTCGCTGATAGCTGCCGCCCCAACTCCGACTGTTAGGCCTAGTAGGACGAAGGCTTCTCGGGACTTCGTCAGGCGCAGTAGCCGGACGAGGAAGTGGACAACGACTTTCAGGCTGATGAAGAGGAGTGCTGCCGCAGCGATCAGAACGAGAAGGTCTTGGAGGATGGCTCCTACCGTTGAGACTCTCTGTGTTGTCAGCAAGCTTAGTAGGCGGAGAACGAGGACAAGAGGGGCAACCGCAACGTCTTGGGCAAGCAAGATGCTGAAGGCTAGACGTCCGTGAGGAGTGCTGAGCTCGTCGTGCTTCGTAAGGAGCCAAAGCCCCACGGCAGTGCTGCTCATAGAAGCGATCATCCCCACCCCAAACGCCTCTACTGGCGAGCCCCTGATCCAGAGGAGCCAGAGCGCAGTACCAAGGAGCGTTGCTAGCCCCATCTGGAGGATGCCTCCCAGCAGAGCAATCCGGCGCAATTGCCAGAGCCTGCGGAAGGAGAATTCCAGGCCAAGGACGAACAGCAAGAGAACGATGCCAATGTCGGACACCAGTTGAATGGCCTCTGGAGTAGTGATGAGTCCGAGTCCTGCTGGTCCAACGATCAGCCCACACAGCAGCAGCCCGAGGACGGAAGGGATACCGAGGCGCTCGGAGATTGCCGTTAGTAGAAATGCGAGTCCGAGCAGGAGGAGAAAATCCCGTAAGAACAGGGCCTCCATGCGTAGGCTACATCACCCAGCGTATCCGTCGCTGGGAGTGTAGGCGGGTACCTCGGTGACGCGGCGGATTCCAGTACTCCCCTTGTCGCGCCGCTCCATGACTGTTAGTGCTGCCGCGTAGATCTGCTTCCACGTGAGTCCAAACCGTTCCAGCAGCTCATCCGGATCCCCGCTACCACCGAAGGTGTCTCGGACGCCGACAAACTCAATCGGCACGGGACAGTTCTTTGCCACAATCTCTGCAACTGCGCTCCCCATGCCGCCATGGATCTGGTGCTCTTCGGCCGTGACGATCGCTCCGCATTCTCGAGCAGCAGCTACGATGGTCTCCGCGTCCATCGGCTTGATCGTGTGGTTGTTGATCACGCGGGCGCGAATGCCGCGCTTTGCCAACATATCGGCAGCGAGGAGTGCTTGCCAGACCATGGCACCGCAGGCGATGATTGCTACGTCGTTGCCTTCACGGAAGACTTCAGCCTGACCCAACCGGAATGGGGTGTCCTCAGTGGTAAACCACGGGACGCTTGCGCGGCCGAAGCGGATGTATGCTGGCCCCCAGATCTCTCCGATGGCGATGGTCGCCTTCTTGGTCTCCATGTAGTCGCAAGGGACTACGAGGGTCATGTTGGGCAGTGTTCGGATGACAGCGATGTCTTCCAACGCTTGGTGCGTTGCCCCATCGGGTCCGACGCTGATGCCAGCGTGTCCGCCACCGATCTTGACGTTGACGTTGTTGTAGCAGACGGAGATTCGGAGCTGGTCGGCGTTCCGAAAGGCACAGAAGGTACCGTAGCTTGCGAAGAAGGGAATCTTGCCAGAGAGGGCCAGCCCAACGGCGATGGTCGTAGCGTTTTGCTCTGCTACCCCGATGGAGAAGAAGCGATCGGGGAAACGGTCGCGGAAGAAAGAAGTCATCACAGACTCGGTGATGTCCCCACCGAGGACAACGACGTTCTCATAGCGCTCGCCGAGGACGACGAGCCCTTCGCCAAAGCCTTGGCGTGTTGGTCTATTTCCCAGGAGCTGGAACGTGGGCATGGTTCCTACCGCTATTCGGAAGACGGCTTAGTTCGCAGAGCATGCTCGATAGGGAAGTACTCTGGAACACGGTTCCAGGGGAGTTCAGTCGGTAGGTCCCCCCCTTCAGCCTGGAGTACGAAGCGCTGGCCACGGATAGCCTGCAGGCGCCCGTTGCGAGTCGTAGGATCCCAGACAACGTATCCGAAGCCATCGGGGAGATGGAGGAACTCTAGGAGTTGTGCTTCGTAATCCTTGACGGGGGAGCGGATAGTAGCCTCAAGCTGCTGCAGACGTGAGGGGGCTTGGACGTAATCGCTGATGCTAACCCAAAGGTAACCGCCGTTCCGGAAACGGAACTCGCGAGAGGCGCGAATGATGATGCCATCCTCGAAGACTTGTCGGCCCGAACTCGGCGGTGGAGCGTCAACCAGTTTAGGGAAAGCAGAAGGCAATGGCAGGAGCTTCGCAAGCTGGTCTGGCGTCAGAGGCTTGGAGGAGGATAGCCTTTCCTGAGGGGAGTCCTGGGAGGATTCCGGGGCAACTGTAGAGGGAGTCAAACTGGGAGTTCCTGTTTCTGCCTTCGGTGATCTTTCGGTGGTTCGGGAGCAACCGAGGAATAGCACCACAGCGGCGAGGATCCCGATGCAATGCAGGTCACAACGCAGGCCCATACAGTTAGACTTCAGTCGGTTCCACCACGGCGATGTATGGGTCTTCCAGCTCTTGCAGTGCTTTCAGGGCTTGCTCTGGGGAGGGCGGTTTGCCATGCCACCGGTAGTCATCCTCCATGAAGGAGATCCCCCGCCCCATCTTCGTGTGGGCAATGATGACGGTTGGTTTCCCTATCCGTTGGCGATGGTGCTCTAGGAACTGGTCGAAGCACGCCATGAGCTCAGAGTAGTTGTGCCCATCGCACTCCAAGACGGCAAAACCGAAGGCTTCGAACTTCTTGTCGAGCGGGTAGATGCTCATGACGTCGTGGACTCGTCCATCGATCTGGCAGTCGTTGTTGTCCACGATCCAGCAGAGGTTGTCCAGCTGGTAGTGCGCTGCCGCCATAGCGGCTTCCCAGACGGATCCCTCCTGGAGCTCCCCATCTCCTGTGAGGGCGAAGACGCGGCGATCGTTCTTGTCTAGCCACTTGTCGCTGAGAGCCATACCGACGGCAATCGAGATCCCTTGCCCAAGGGAAGCCGTGGAGGTCTCGATGCCGGGTAGGCCCATATCCCGCCCCGGATGTCCTTGGAGGCGGCTGCCGTACTTGCGGAGCGTTCGCAGCTCCTCAATGGGGAAGAATCCTGCGCGAGCCAGTGTGGCATAGAGCACAGGACAAAGATGTCCAGCGCTGAGCACGTAGCGATCACGTTCAGGCCACCAGGGGTCTTTCGGGCGGTAGCGCATGTAGCCGCCGAAGAAGAGAACGGCGTGGATATCTGCCGTTCCGAGGGGACCTCCGCTGTGCCCCGAGCCGGCTAAGGCGAGCATCTTGATGATGTCGCGACGGATCTCGCGGGCGATCTCTGCAAACTCCTCTGGGCGACGGCGCCGGTTCTCGAAGACAATCGGGGGAAAGACGATCCGCAGGTCCTCTACTTTCATGCCGGTGCACGGCCTTTCAGACAAGCACACAAACTTACAAAAGCCCTGTTGGACACTCAATGAGCGGTTGGGAGGCGGGGGTGTAATTTTGCGCAGCCGTTGAATTCTATGGCTCCGACGGATGGCAACGCATCCCTTCTTGCCTTTGACAGACGAAGACCGGCAGCAGATGCTGCGGAGCATCGGGGTAGAGAGCGAAGAAGAGCTGCTGAGTGCAATCCCCGAGGAACTCCGGTTGCGTGAACTGCTCCCGCTACCTCCGGCCCTTTCCGAGTGGCAGACCTACGAGTACTTGCGCTCCTTGGCGAGCCGAAACAGTGGTGCGCATACCCACATCTGCTTCATGGGTGCCGGGGCCTACGACCATTATGTTCCGGCAGTGGTAGAGTGGATTATCGGGCGCTCAGAGTTCCAGACGGCCTACACGCCCTACCAGGCCGAGGTCTCACAGGGGACGCTGCAGGCCATTTACGAGTTCCAGTCCATGATCTGCGAACTGACGGGGATGGAGGTGGCGAATGCATCGCTGTACGACGGTGCCAGTGCTGTGGCTGAGGCATGCCTGCTGGCATTTGCAGCCACGCAGCGGCGCCGTGTTCTCTTCGCCGGGACGATCCATCCTCATTACCGCCAGGTCGCGCGTACGATCTGCGCTGGGCGTGGGCTTGTCTTCGAGGAAGTGATGGCCCCAGACGGAGTAGCCATCCCAGAGCTTGTCAGCGAGCGCATTGGTAGCGACGTTGCTGCTGTTGTCCTCCAGCAGCCGAATTTCTACGGGGTCCTGGAGGAGGCAGCTTCAGAGATCGGCGAGATAGCGCACCACCACGGGGCGCTCTTCATTGTTGTAGCGGACCCCATCAGCTTAGGCTTACTGGAGCCTCCTGGGGCGTACGGTGCTGATCTCGTCGTTGGTGAGGGACAGCCGTTAGGGATCCCACTCAGCTTCGGCGGGCCGTATGTGGGCTTCTTCGCTGCCCGCAAGCGATTCATCCGCCTGTTGCCTGGGCGCATCGCTGCAATGACGGAAGATGCAGAGGGCAATCGCGGGTTCGTGTTGACGCTGCAGACTCGGGAGCAGCAGATTAAGCGCGAGCGGGCAACCTCGAACATCTGCACGAACCAGGGTCTGATGATGCTGGCAGCAACAGTGATGATGGCGTGGCTTGGCAAGGAAGGTATTCGGGAAGTGGCACTCCAGTGTTTGCAGCGGGCTCACTACCTAGCGGACCGTATTGCCGCCCTACCGGGCTATGAGCTGGCCATTCGGAGGCCCTTCTTCCGAGAGTTCCTGGTGCGGTCCCCTGTACCGGCAGAGCGCATCGTTGCCCGTGGTATAGAGCGGGGCTTTCTGGCAGGGGTCCCGACTCGATGGGTGGGAGCAGAGCTGGAGGGATTGCTCATAGCGGTGACGGAGAAGCGAACGCGTGCAGAGATGGATGCCTTCGTTCGCTTCTTGGCTGAGTTCTCTGACGGGTTGCCGTCGTGATCCGACAGAAGCTGTTGCGCACGGGGTCTGTCTTGAGACGATGGCCAGCGCTGTGCCACCCTTGGGTGTGGGCAACGGTGGCCGTTGCTCTTGGCATCCTCATCGTCGGAGTCTTTTCGCGGTATGGGTTGCTGACTCGCTGGCGGGTTGAGCGGCGGTATGAAGAACTCCAGCAGCGTTACCACGCGCTGCTCCGTCAAATCGATTCGCTCCGACATCGGATTGACCGCGTTCAAAATGACCCCATAGAGCTTGAGCGGCTTGCTCGCGAACGGTACGGTATGGTGCGCCCTGGAGAGACGCTCTACGTTGTTCCCTCTGCGCCGTGATGGTGGCACTTGGGATTGACATCGGCGCCACGCGTACAAAGCTGGCGGTGGTGGAGACCGATACAGCAGCACTCCGATGGAGCTCGATTGTCAGCACGCCGCAGTTTGCAGAGGGGGACGCCTTCCTAGACTGGTTAGAGCAGCTCCTTCGGGCAACTCTACGGGAGCAGGATGTAGAGAGGATCGGCGTTGGGGTAGCTGGCTTTGTGGAGTATGGCGGTAGCGTGGTGCATTCCCCGAATATCCCTGCCCTCAGGCAGGTCCCTCTACAGACCTGGCTCCAGCAGCGCTTCCGATTGCCGGTGAGGGTGGATAACGATGCAAATGTCGCAGCATGGGCAGAGTACCGAGCAGGTGCGGCCCGGGACGTTACGGACTTCCTCTACGTGACGCTGGGGACAGGGGTTGGCGGAGCACTCATCCTCGGCGGACGCTTGTGGCGTGGAGTACATGGTGGGGCAGGCGAAATCGGCCACATGGTGGTGGACCTGACGGCGTCAGGGCAAGCTGGAATGCCGCTCTTCCGGGTTGGAGTCGTGGAGGAGTACGTCGGGCAGGCTGCGCTGCTGCGGTGTGCTCAGTCGGTCGTTCGCCGCTATCCAGCTTCCTTGCTTGCTTCCCGTCCAGTGACGATGGAAACCTTGGCTGAGGCGAACGCCGCTGCAGATGAGGCAGCGCGGGAGTGCATCACATGGGTCGGCTGGGTTACGGGACTTGCAATCGTCTCTGCTATTGCCCTGCTGGACGTAGAGGTTGTCGTTGTGGGGGGCGGCAGTGTAGAGGCTTTTCCGAACTTGCTCTCTGTGGCTCAGGCGACCGTTCGCCAGCGTGCTCTTCCAGCACTGGCTGAGCGAGTCCAGCTCCGGGCTACTCACTTTGGCTCCTGGGCTGGAGCGATTGGAGCTGCTCTCCTAAGCTCGGAAGGTGAACCAAATGGCGGTCCCGAATGATGCGGGAGACAATCTTCACGAATGCAGCTCCTGCCCCTATTGGGCCGTATGTACAAGCCGTCCTCACGCAGGGGAAGTTGCTCTTCATCTCTGGGCAGATTGGTCTGACGCCCGATGGAGTACTCGTCAGTGAGGATGTTCGCGAACAGACACGCCAAGCACTGGAGAATCTACGGTCGATCCTTGTCCAAGCGGGGGCAGGCCTGGAACATGTCGTGAAGACCACAGTGTTCCTCCGATCGATGCAGGACTTCCCTGCGATGAACGAGGTCTATGCCGACTTCTTTGGGCCACACCCACCAGCGCGAACAACCGTTGAGGTATCAGCACTCCCGCGGGGAGCCCTAGTGGAGATTGAGGCTATTGCGGTTATCCCCTGAGGCGCTTACAGCACCCCTACTGCGGTCCCTCGCATACTGCGTAAGCTCTAGGGGTTGGGAGGTCTCTGTGGGACCTCGGGGGCTCGAACTGCGTGAGTTTAGCCGGCAAGTCGAATACCTAAGATTAAGATGCTCCCAGGCTCCATGGCTCTGCCCTAGAGAGCTAGGGCAGTACAACGCAGCGAGCAAACCAGCATCGTTCCCGTTGTTGGAGTCTGAGCACGTATACCCCGGGTGCTAGTGAGCTTGGCAACAGCAAGGCTCCCACGCCGTCGCTGCTTACGAAGATGGGATAGCTTCCCACCTTTGCTCCTGTACTCGTGAAGAGCTCGACACTCGCAGATGGGCCGAGTGGCGGTAGATGGCAGTAGAGCCGTTCCCCAGGTCGGAGGAGAGCGGGGAAAAACCAGGCCCGCATCGGCTCAGGTGGCATGGCCTGGACGGAGTCGTGGAACACGAGCAAGCGGATAGATCCAACGGAGAGCCCTGTGAAGCGGAGTGCAGGATCGCTGAGCATCCCGAAGCGGAGCAGTAGCGTCCGTCCTGCGAAAGGAGTTAGGTCGCAGCGCTGTGGAAACCACAAGGGGAAGTTGCCATCCCATCCCCAGCGGATTCCCTGCTGTCGACTGCCAGGGACATTGGTGCCGGCCCGCATCCGATCGGCCCGGAGCTGTGTCCAGGTATGCCCGCCATCAGTAGAGACTTCCACAACAGCAACGTCGTAGTTGCTTTCAATGCTCCAGCGGGCCCATAGCTCCAGCACTGCTGAGCTCTGCGGAGGAAGCGTGATGGGGGTGCGGAGAGTAGCGTAGAGTGACGCAGAGTCAGGGTAGGAGGCCCCTAGTCGACTGTGGAGCGCCCAGCCACCAAACGACGAGTCCCACGCAACGTGCCATCCCTTCAGGGCCCACCGGCTGGAGTCCTGAGCCGTGGTGAACAGCTCGATAACGGTGGGCCTTCCCCATTGGAATCGCAGCGTGTCGCGGCGTGGGATGCCATCTTGGACTGCGAGCAGTTCCACGGCAAGGCTATCTCCATTGCGCCAAGCGGGGAAGGGAAGCTCCCACTGGAGACGCTGGCACTCTGCTGGGCGCAAGGGCGTAACGAGTTGGAGCGAGTCTCTAAGCGCAACGTTTGGCTCTGAGTTTGTTATTCGCAAGGAAACGGGGGTCGGGGGTGAGGGCTGGGTACCGATGTTGCAGTACTGGACCACGAGTTTCGGAATGGTGTCCCAAGAGATCCAAGACGCTATAGGTCGCACATTAGCCCCAGCACTCCATGCTGCTTGGAGGTTGAGCCAGAGGTTCTCGCGCGCTTGTGAGAGGATACGTTCGGGTGGTGGCCAAAAACCGTCGAAGAGGGTGCCGACCTCAGGTGTCATGGCGATGGTCCGTGCCTTGCCTTCGGAGGTATCGTACATCCAGTCGTCGGACACACCACGAGCAGCGTAGCCGACTGTTTGGATGTCTCGCCCGAGGGAGTAGAGGCTGCTCCGAGTGGCTTCCGCACAGAGGAGTCGGTAGAGCAACGAGTCTGGGGTTTCGCGGTCCAAAGCCGAGTGCGGGTAGATGAGGAGATTCCCGTACGTGTGGTAGTTCAGCGCAATACGGAACCGATAGCGCTGCCACAGTGACTTGATAGCTTGGGTTTCGGGCTCAGAGAAGGGGGCAGTCCCTCGGTAGGTGTCCGATCGTGGGATGGTAGACGATCCTCCGTTGGGGGCATTCCAGAAGGCATGTGGGCCATAGTTGCGGTTGAGGTCTACCCCAAAGCTGCCGTCTTCGTTAGGTCGGCGGTTCTTCCGCCACATTCCCCCGCCGTTTGGGGAGCGGAGCTGGTTGTAGGCATAGCCGTCAGGATTGACAACAGGCACAACATATAGCAAGCGGTGTCGCAGCAGGTAGAGTGCTTCTGGGACACCGGCTCGGGCCGATTCTAGCAGCCACCAGAGGAAGAAGACCAATGTCGTCACACTCCCAGGCTCGCGGGCATGGTGAAGTGCAGTGTAGAGCACTGCTGGTAGAGTGTCGATCGCGGTCCCCAACGAGAAGCGATACCCTAAGATTGGACGCCCCTCTATGGAAAAGCCCAACGTATCGGGTCTGGTGACGGCTTGGGGGGAAGAACTCACGCATGCGCGCGAATTCTTCCCATATCTCCTCCAGCCGGTAGAAGCCCCCCATGCTCCCCAGTCAGAAGTGGACAGGATCGGTGTCGGAGCGTTCTGCAGGGGGTGAAGAGAGGAGTCGGTCTTCGTAGTAGGCCTCCAAGTCGGGGATGATGGCTTCCGCTGGGATACCTCGGTGGCGTAGCTCCTGAATGCTCCACGATGGGAGGATTGCCTCGATTCCTTGAGCAGTCCATCGCAGAGAGTGCTCGTCTGCGCCGAGGTCCCATAGCAGCGGGAACAGGATAGAGGGAGGAGCCTTTAGGCGTACAAGGGCGTAGACCTCTGGAGAATGGACAACCGGGGACTGCGCCGATATCGGGGCAGCAAGGAGGAAGAGCACAGGGAGGGATCGGTACTACATGGATCTACGAGATTCTGCAACAGACGACGATGCGTTTCTGCTGCTCTTTGAACCAGGGAGCACCGTGGAGCTGGATGTCGTGGACGGTGACGGATAGCTCGGGGAAGGAGCGTCGAACCGTCTCAATCTCTGAGCTAATGTCGCCACCTTTGTAAGCAACGAGTTGTCCTTTGGGCTTGAGGAGCGGGAGCGTCCATTTGGCGAGGGTTGCTAGCGGGGCAACAGCTCGGGCAAAGGCAGCGTCAAAGGAGTGCTGGTAGGCTGGGTCGTCGCTGAGCTCTTCGATCCGGACCCGCTTAACCTGAAGGTGGGGGAGTCCTGTGTGGCGTGCAAAGAGGGCAGCGAGACGGGCTTTTTTTGCAACGGCCTCCACTAGCAGCATGTGGAGGTCGGGACGAGCGATCGCGATAGGGATTCCTGGGAGTCCTGCGCCGGTGCCGACATCTACGCACCAGGCGCGTTCAGGCAGTGAGACGTACTTGAGAGCCGCCAGCGAGTGGAGGAAGTGATGTTCGTAGAGGTGCTCGATGTCTTTGCGTGAAATCAAGTTGACGCGGGCATTCCAGTAGCGCAGTTCGTTGGCGTAGCGCTCGAGCGCCCTCAGCTGCTCTGGCTCTAGCGTAATTCCATTGGCCGCGCAGATAGTCCAGAACTGTACGCTGTCCATCAGAGGTACAGTAGGGGGCTACAGTGCGGGGACCTGTGGGCTCCCACGAGCATGAAGGTTTCGCACCCCGCCCATGAGGAGTAAGGCCTGTCGAGGACCGAGAAGGCAGTTGGTTAACTTGCCGACGGGCGACCTCTCGCTGCAGCGAGAAGCGGCGAAGTCAGCGCTGCCCTGCAGAAGTTGGAGTAGGTTTGCTCCGTGATAACTATCAGCCCAGCTAAATCTTTGGGCCGCAGGAAGGGAGACGTCGGTTGAGAGTACGGGCCACGGGGCTGGTAGAGGAGAGCCTCCAAGCGCCTCGCAGGAGCCCATCATTCGAGGTGATTGTGGACGGAGGTCACTGCTTCCACAGGGGTGAGGAGGAAGCCAACTCGCTCGTACACCCTCCGCAACGTCTGCTGCGCGCGGGAACGTGCCTTCTCAGCTCCTTGCAGTAGAACAGAGAAGAGGAAATCTGGGGCCGCCATGAGCCGCTCATACTCCTCCCGGATGGGGCGCAGGAACTCAATGAGGGCCTCTGCTACAGCAGCCTTCAGGTCAGCATACCCCGCACCCTCGAACTCCTGCTCAATGTCTGGGATGGACTTGCCCGTGGCAACGTGGTAGAGCACGATCAAGTTGCTGATGCCTGGACGGTTCTTTTCGTCGTAGCGGATTTCGCGGCCAGAGTCTGTGATAGCCCGCCGAATCTTGCGGCGGATGTCGTCGGGGGTATCCGTAAGGAAGAGCACGGCGCTTTCGTTGGGGTCAGATTTGGACATCTTCTTCGTCGGCTCCTGCAAGCTCATGATCTTTGCCCCTACCGGTGGGATGTATGGCTCGGGGATTCGGAACGTTTCGCCATAGTGGTAGTTGAACCGTTCCGCAAGGTTCCGAGCAAGCTCCAAGTGCTGTTTCTGGTCAGCCCCGACTGGCACGAGATCCGCTTGGTAGAGCAGGATGTCGGCTGCCATTAGGATAGGGTAAGCGAAAAGCCCTACGTTGACGTTGTGTCGGTGCTGAGCAGACTTCTCTTTGAACTGAGTCATGCGGCTACACTCTCCCATGCCTGTTAGGCATGCTAGCACCCAAGTAAGCTGGGTGTGCTCAGGGACATGCGACTGCACGAAGAGTACACTCTGCTGTGGATCGATGCCACAGGCGAGGAAGAGAGCAGCGGTTTCAAGGGTGCGTTGTCGAAGCTCAGCAGGGTCTTGTCGCACCGTGATGGCGTGGAGATCAGCAACCATGAAGAAGCACTCGTAATCCCGCTGCAGCGCTACCCAGTTTCGGAGAGCACCAGCGTAATGCCCAATCGTCAAGCGTCCGGAGGGCTGAATTCCGCTGAGGATGACGCGGCGCTGCTCCATCCGTAGCGTTTCCCTGTCCAACCCGATGCGGAGCCAGGGGACGAACGATTCTGTAGCGCTATTGCGCAAACATGAGCGACGGGAGGGAGGGCAAGGGATTGGTGTGGGGGCTTTCTACGGTGGGAACGTTGGCTTCTTTGAGGTCTCCGCGACCTCCCATCGCTCTGTGGTCGCTGGTGGATTCGAACCACCGACCTTCCGCGTGTGAAACGGACGCTCTGGACCAACTGAGCTAAGCGACCACTCCGCCGCAAAAATACAGTTTCATCACCTTCCTCGGGGCTACCGGGGTTTCAGCGATAGCATGACATGGAGTCGCAAGATAGGTGCATCGTCCTTCGGGCCTTCGTCGGGATGGGGTGGCGTGACCAGGAAGGAGAAGGTAAGAATCCAGCGGGGGGAAGGACCCAGCGCACGTATCAATTGGTATCGGAGCCGCAGGTGCTTCGGTACCGGTCGGCCCTGCTGCCAGCTTAAGACTCGTCGTACCACGGCTCGGCGCTTCCGTTCCCAGGAGATGAGCCGGAGAGACTGGATAGAGCTCAGGTCATCAGCTAAGAAGCCACTCCGGAGTCCGGAGATGCGGAGTTCAATGGAATCTATCCCTGCGGGCCAGTCCGCGGGTGAGCCCACAGACCAGAGCAGAGCGGCAAGGTAGAGGCTCTCGCTCCCCCGGCTTGTGTCTATGGAGGCCTCTCCCAGATTCACCGCATACGACGTCCATGTGAACGTGTCGCTGCGGTGCTGGACCTCACAGCGGATGCTAGACTCCTCAAGTACTAGCAGGACTTTCGGAGGAAGGACTTCCCGTTCCGTAGGGAGCTCCTCTGGGGAAACGCACCCCCCAGTCCATACGGCATAGCCAAGGGAGATCAGCTTAACGGCCCAGCGCCATGCCATAGCTCAGCCCAATTTTCCGGGTGACAAACCACCGGTTATCGAGGCGGTAGAAGAGAGCCGTCCCCTCAAGCCCGATTGCAGCCTGGGTGCTCGCGCCGAGAGGCACCTTCAAGCCCAGCCACATCTTAGCTAATGGACCGACGACTGTACCCCCAAGGGTCATGCGCATGAAAGGAGTAGGGGAGACCTCGGGGGACCATTCGTACGATAGGCCTCCCCAGAGGAGTGTTGGCCGCTGACGGTATAGTGCGCCCTCACGGGTTGTGAATTCTTGCGGAAACGTCTCGCTACCCACCTCTAGGCCAACGGAATGCTCTGGGGTTACAGTGGTGAAGACTCCGGCAGCGACGTTCCGGATTCCGAAGGGTGCACGGCTTGGCAGCATGATATCCGGGCTGCTGGCTTCCCAGATTCCAATAGTGCGTATGCTCACCCATGGTGAAGCGAGTCCTACTGCGGATTCCGATCGTTGTAGGACGGGAGCCAGAGGTGACGGCTGCGAGGGTAGGGGTTGGTAGGGCAACTCGTCGAATGTTCGTTGCGGAAGGACTGGCAGTGCCCTCCGAAGGGAACTCGTCTGGAGTAAAACAGAGATCGGTTCACTACCAGTGCTGAGTTCAGATGCCGTCTCGGCGGAAGGTGTAGTACGGCCTTTCCCCCTTGGACTGCTTGCCTCCGCTCGTGTACTGGCAGGGACGGGTGCGTGGAGAACGATTTCTATCGGTGCGGGGGACGGGAGAGTGCGAACTTGCACGGCTGGCGCCTTGAAGAACTGCAACAGCACGAGGGCTGTTACTCCAGCTCCCAGCAGAGCCGATATCGTGCCGACAATCCACGGTTGGAGACGGGTCGGCGTGCGCCGTCGGAATCCTAGCCGTTCTACGATAGCGTCTTCCACCTCTGGAGGTAACGGTGGCGAAGTGTGTGGCAGTAGGCGGTGAAGAAGGAGGAGCTGTCGAAATGCTATGCGGAGATCCTCCTCCGTCGCCAACCGCCAGAAGAGCTTCTCCTCGTGCTCCACAGGGAGGTCACCCTCCAATAGTTCGTGGAGGTGCTGAAGGTCTCGTTCGGACGCCATGGCTCACTCTTCCTGTGGGGATAGTCCAGACGAACGCAGTTCTGCAACGTAAGGTGCTAGCAGTTGACGGAGCTTTTCCTTCGCCCGAAAGACCCGGACCTTAACAGCCGTTTCGCTGGCACCAACGAGCTCAGCAATCTGGGCATATGGCATGCCCATGTACTCACGGAGGATAAGGGCCTCTCGGTACTCCAACGGAAGCAGGTCTATTGCCCGCTGGAGTAGGGTTTGAAGCTCTGCTTGCTCTGTTTGAGCAGAGGGGGAAGGACTTGGGAGCTCATAGAGCTCCTCGTCGAAGGGGACAGGAGAGCGGTTGTCACGCTTGAAGTTCAGACACAGGTTCCGTGCAATCCGCAAAAGGAAAGCAGCGACATTCGTCATGGTGCGCTCCTGTTGTGCGCTTTGCCAGAACCGCACGAAGGTTTCCTGGAGCACATCCTGGGCATCATAACGGCTTCCTAAGATGCGGGTACAGTAGCCGTAGATCCGTGGAGCATGCCGATCGTACAGTTCACGAAAGGCCGCCTCTGCCTGCCGACGGTTTGGCGACCTTAGGAGCCTGAAGAGCTCCTCATCTGGCAGTGAGGGCGGAAGAGTACGCCGCATGCTGCTCGTATTAAACCTGAAGGGGCCTCGAGTGTTACAACTGCATTAGGCACCGCAGGATCGCTCCGCAAGGGCCGGCTTCGGGACGTGCTAATTTTGTGCCTTTTGCTGAAGCGTAGCCACATTGAAGAAGCGGAACAGCCGAAGGCCGTGCAGAGAGCTCTGAGTCTGGAGCGGCTGGATGCCATCCTTATGTCCCTCAGGGACTGTGAGCTTAAGAAGCCTGGGCGGCAGGTGACGAGTGGAGATGGCAGTGCTGGCAGCTACGGCGTGTTAGTGCTATACTGAGGGGGAGGAAAGATGCTCAAGGAGCTGTTGAAGCCGGAAATTGAGGAGCTACTCCAGCACCACCGTTGGAACGAGCTACGAGAAGCAGTTGCAGACTGGTCTGCACCGGAGATCGCCGATCTCCTGCTGGACCTGGACAAGGAAGGTCGCGTCCTGCTGTTCCGAGCCCTGCCACGCTGGTCAGCAGCAGAGGTCTTCTCACACCTGGAGCCGGCGCAGCAAGATGCACTTCTGCGAGAGTTGACGGATCAGGAGACGCGAGAGTTGCTTCGGCGTCTGAGTCCCGACGACCGCACAGCACTCTTGGAGGAGATGCCATCAGAAGTAACGCGCCGGCTGCTGGCCCTCTTGGAGCCAGAGGATTTCCGGGAGGCCAGTTTCCTGTTAGGCTTCCCGGAGCAAAGCGTTGGACGACTGATGACGCCGGAGTTCGTGGCGCTACGCCCTTACTGGACGGTCCGCGAGGCATTGAAGCATATCCGGCGTTACGGTCGCGATAGCGAGACTCTCAATCACCTGTACGTCACCGACGATGATGGCCGGCTACTCGGCGAGCTTCCACTCCGTACCCTCGTTTTAGCCGATGAGGCAACAGTCATCGCCGACATCATGAACTACGCTGTAGTTAGCCTCTCGGCGTTCGATGACCGAGAGAGCGCCGTCCATGCGATGCGTAAGTACGATGTTTCGGTGCTCCCTGTGGTGGACTCCGATGGTGTGCTGCTTGGGATCGTGACGTTTGATGATGTCATGGACGTCTCCGAGGAAGAGGTAACGGAGGACTTCCAGAAGATCAGCGCTGTGACGCCGATAGAGATCTCCTACCGTGAGGCATCCGTCTTTCGACTATGGCGGCGCCGGATAGGGTGGCTGTTACTGCTACTTGTATCGGACTTTCTCACAGCGAGTGTGATTGCTACATACGAGCATGCACTGCAAGCCATGATTGCCCTCTCCTTCTTCATCCCCATGATTATTGGCACTGGCGGCAATGTTGCGACTCAGTCTTCCACGCTCATCATTCGGGCATTGGCGCTGCGCGAGGTTGGTCCACGAGATTGGCTGCGTGTTCTTGCTAAAGAGCTGGCGGTGAGTGTCTTGCTGGGAGTAGTGTTGGCTTTCATTGTGTGGTTGCGTGGCTTCTTCTGGCGTGGGGGACCAGAAGTAGCACTCGTTGTTGGACTCAGCATGTTCTTCATCGTCATCTGGTCTAACGCCGTAGCAGCGCTCTTTCCGATTGGGGCAAAGCGGATTGGGATTGACCCTGCATTGATCTCGGGGCCCTTCCTGACGACCTTCATTGATGTGACGGGGCTGCTGATCTACTTCAACGTGGCTGAATGGATCCTAGGGCTGCGGGTATGACTGTCCATCGCCGTCAGCGCGTCGTCATCACTGGTGGGGCCGGCTTTCTGGGTTCGCATCTATGCGATCGCTTTCTACAGGAGGGGTATGCTGTTGTCTGTGTCGATAACCTGCTAACGGGCTCTCTGGAGAACATCGCTCATCTCTTCGGACATCCACGCTTCAGCTTTGTGCACTACGACGTCACAAACTTCCTCTACGTTGAGGGCGACGTTGACGCTGTGCTCCATCTCGCCTCTCCTGCTTCGCCCAGAGACTACCAAGAGTACCCCATTCAGACCCTCAAGGTGGGATCTCTGGGCACGCATAAGGCCCTTGGACTCGCTAAGGCTAAAGGGGCGCGCTTCCTACTGGCAAGCACCAGTGAAGTGTACGGTGATCCCTTGGTCCACCCCCAGTCAGAAGATTATTGGGGGAACGTTAACCCGATTGGGGTCCGCGGTGTTTACGACGAGGCCAAGCGTTTCGCGGAGGCCATGACGATGGCATACCACCGCTACCATGGTCTACAGACCCGCATTGCTCGGATCTTCAATACCTACGGCCCGCGGATGCGATTGGACGATGGGAGGGCCATCCCAACCTTCATCGTCCAGGCGCTGCGTGGAGAACCCATCACTGTCTATGGCGATGGCTTGCAGACTCGCTCGGTGTGCTACATCAGCGACATGGTGGAAGGGATCTTTCGGCTGCTCCAGGCCGAAGTCGTGGAGCCGGTGAACTTGGGCAATCCGGATGAGGTCTCGGTGCTCACCTTAGCGCAGGAGATTCGAGCGCTGACCGGAAGCGCGAGCCCGATTGTCTTTGCTCCGCTTCCTGAGGATGATCCGAAAGTACGCCGCCCTGACATTCGCCGGGCTCAGGAGCTCCTAGGGTGGGAGCCGGTCGTAAGCCGTCAGGAGGGCTTGCAGCGTACTATCCAGGATTTTCGCCAGCGGTTAGGAATGGCATGAGCTGTATCCTCGAACCCATATTTTCGTGAGGTTTTGGCTTCGGCCCGGGATTCTATGACGGAACGACGGCGGTTGCTGCAGCCGGAGCGATTGCCGGAAGATGAGCAGGAACACCAGCTCCGGCCACAGAGCTTTGCGGACTTCATTGGACAGTCGTCAGTGGTGGAGAATCTTCGCGTCTTCGTCCAAGCGGCACGCCAGCGTGGGGAGGCGTTGGACCACGTTCTGCTAACGGGCCCGCCGGGATTGGGGAAGACGACTTTAGCCTCCATCCTCGCCCGGGAGATGGGGGTCGAGTTTCGGTCGGTGACGGGACCTGTCTTGGAACGGCCAGGGGATTTAGCAGGGCTGCTGACAACCATCCCGGAGCGGACAGTCGTGCTGATAGACGAGATCCATCGGTTACCGGCGGCGGTGGAGGAGTACCTCTACGCTGCCATGGAGGACTTCCGCTTGGATATCCTGATCGACACAGGGCCAGCGGCGCGTTCGGTCCAATTGCGCCTTCCGCGGTTTACCCTTGTGGGAGCTACGACACGCCAGGGGTTGCTGAGTGCTCCGCTGCGTTCTCGCTTCGGCATCACGGCGCGACTGGACTACTATGCTCCGGAGGAGCTCTGTGCTATCGTCCAGCGTGCTGCTCGTCTCTTGCACGTCCCGATAGAGTCAGAAGGGGCATGGGAGATTGCCCGCCGCTCCCGTGGAACCCCGCGTATTGCCCACCGGTTGTTGCGCCGGGCTCGGGATTTCGCTCAAGTCAAGGGGACGGGTGTTATCACGGCAGAGATTGCCCGAATAGCGCTCGAGGCGTTGGAGGTAGATGAGTTCGGGCTGGACGAGATGGACAAGCGCATCCTGCTGACCATCATTGACAAGTTCGGCGGTGGCCCCGTTGGACTCACTACCATTGCCGTTGCCGTCGGAGAAGAGCCGGACACGATTGAGGAGGTCTACGAGCCCTTCCTCATCCAACAGGGGTTCCTACGCCGCACTCCGCGGGGGCGTGAGGCGACGGAGCTGGCCTACCAGCACCTTCAGCGCCGTCCGACTTGGTCTGCACAGCCTCGGCTCTTTGAGTGAAATCTCCAAATGCCTCCGAATGCTGAGTCTGTGGGAGCGCTCGGAGCTGTTGCGGGCAGATGTGGTCGTCGTGGGTGGAGGGGTAGTGGGACTGTGGACCGCACTGGAATGCTGCCGCCGCTATCCCCAGAGGTCTACCCTGGTGCTGGAACGGTCCACGATCCCGTGCGGAGCTAGTACGCGGAACGCAGGCTTCGCTACGATTGGGACAGTCGGGGAGGCCACTGCCCATGCGGAATTGGTTGGGGATACGGTGGTTGCAGGACTCATGGTAGAGCGCTGGCTTGGGCTACAGCGGTGGCGGCGGGAGTTTGGGGACGCGACTTTGGGCTTCGAAGCTGTCGGGGGCTACGAGCTGGTCTTTGAGGGTGAGGAGCATCTCCGAGATGCCGTGGAGCGCTGGAACGAGCTTCTACGAGAGGCCTTTGGCGGGACAGTCTTCCATGACCGACCGGAGCTACTTGCCCAGTGGAGGTGGCGTCCCGAAGGTCTACGGAGCATTATTGCGAATCCATACGACGGGGCCTTGAATACTGGCAAGGCTCTGAGGGCCCTACAGCAGCGAGCCTTGCAGGCTGGAGCGACGATATGGACGGGAGCGAAGGTGGAGCTCATCGAGCCGGACTCCGAGGGGATTGTCGTGAGGCTCTGGGATGCGGGGGTCCAGCGGCAGCTTGAGCTACGGGCCAAGGCCATAGCAGTCTGTGCCAACGCATGGATTCCTCAACTCGTGCCAGAGGTTGCCGACATTCAGCCTGCCAGAGGGCAGGTGTTGCTGACGGTGCCCGTGCAAGATCCCCCTTTCCCTACCGGCACCTACCACTTCTGCCAGGGCTACTACTACTTCCGCTGGGTGGGACAGCGCCTCCTCTTCGGCGGGGGACGTCATTTAGCCCTGCAGGAGGAGACGACCTATGAGCCGGGCCTCAATCCTTTGCTCCAGCAGCATTTGGAGTCGCTTCTGGAGACACGGCTGCTTGGACGCAGGGTGGACATTGAAAATCGCTGGAGTGGCATCATGGGGATGTGCCCAGAGAAGCTGCCGCGAGTGGAGAGGGTCGGAGAGCGCATTGTCGTTGGCTTCGGATGTAACGGGATGGGGCTTGCCTTGGCGCCGCGAATTGCTGAGCAAGTAGCAGGGCTGGTGGGGGCCTGTTTAGTGGATGGGTAGCCTGCTGTTCTGAGCAGACTCAGTAAAATTGCAGCCCGACCGTAGGATGCCAACGTAGCTCAGCTGGTAGAGCAGCTCACTCGTAATGAGCAGGTCGTGGGTTCGAATCCCACCGTTGGCTCAGGGCAGGGGTACTGAAGGGGTAGCGCTTAGGGCAGGCTCCTCCAGCAGAGTCAGAAGAAGAGCACTACGAGGCCATAGGTGCTTGCAGTGGCTAAGGGCGAGGAAGACCAGAGCTTCAGTGCAGAGCCAAGCGAGCGCTTCGGAGTCAGGCGTGTTCCGGAGGCATCAACGAAGGCGAAGAGCTCGTCCAGTACTAAGTGGCTCAAGAAATCCCAGGACGGCAGCCGTCGCCATCGTAAGCCGGAGATCGAGGGTATTCTCGGAGAAAGCAAGGAAGACGAGCATTCCCCATATCGCCGCAGCCGGGAGGCTGTGGACCATGCCTCGGTGAGTGGTGAGCCGACTGAGGAGGTACCGTAGCCCCCACCGCAACATCCAGAAGAGCACAACAGCGGTACCCAGAGTGCTTGTCTCGCTCAACGGTAGGTGCAGGAAGTGGCTGCCGATGAGCACGCCAAGGAGTGCCCCAGTGCTGAAGACGAACTCTGCAAACCGGCTACCGGGTGAGTCTATGTCGGGAAGGATACCTCCGACGGTGCAGAGTACGGCTGCCGTTGCTGCTTCCTGCCACGGGAGCTGATGGTGGAGGGCATGGAAAGCGGCATAGCTGCTTCCCAAGGCCCAGGCAACGGCGACGTGGTGTTCAAAGCGTGCCATGGTGCTGACGCCAGAGGCGGCGGATATCCTCTACTCCCAAGGGGTGCCCAGCAGCCAGTAGACGGAGCACTTCCAAGTTGATGCGGTCAGCAGCATGGTCTCCGCTGTCCGGGGTTTCTGCAATCATCGGGATGGAATCCCAGCGTGGGTCGGTCAAGAGCCGGCGGAAGCAGTCTGGACCGCAGTAGCCTAACCCAATGTGGGTATGCCGGTCTCGGCGTGCTCCGGGAGGAAAGGCGCTGTCATTGAGGTGAAGGACACGTAGACGTTCGACTCCGATGAGGGTCTCCATGCGGGTCCAGAACGCCTCGTACCCTTCTTCGTTGTCTATGCGGTACCCGGCCGCCAGCGCATGGCATGTATCGATGCAGATCCCAAGGCGGTCTGCAGCAGGGCAAAGTTCAAGGATTTTCGCTAGCTCCTCCAGTGAGCCGCCCAATGCGTTCCCTTGCCCAGCGGTGAGCTCTATGCACAACTGCAGGTCCTCGCCAGCATTCCGCGCAAGAGCTGCGAGGGCCCGGGCAACGCGGCGTATCCCCGCCTTGCGTTCCTCTGCAGGGCAGCTTCCGGGATGGAGTACGAGGAATGGGATGCCTAACTGCTGGCAGCGCTGGCATTCCGCCTCCAAGGCAGCGTAGCTGCGACGCTGCAACGACTCTTGTGGCGAAGCCAGGTTCGGTAGATACGCAGCATGGGCCACGACAGCTTGGATTCCTATCGCTTTGAGAGCCTCTCGGAAAGCCGCAGCGGTGTCCGGAGGTAGAGGCGAGAGACTCCACTGACGGGCATTCGCCGTGAAGACCTGGAAAGCTGTGCAGCCAATTTCCCGAGCACGCCGTGCAGCTTTCGGCAGCCCTCCAGCGATGCTGACCTGAACACCGAGTAGGAGCGGCCTGTCCATCTCACGACGGAGGGTAGGTGGGTGGGCAATATTTTTGCCGTTGGTCTCCGAGCCTATTTGGGATGCCGTGGGAGCTCGTGCAGACGGCTTTCCATGATGGTGCCGTCAAGCTGTTCCGTAGCCGGCAGTTCCGTGACGAAAGGGGCTGGTTCCTAGAGGTCTTCCGCGTCGATGAGGCGGCTCGGTGGGGGATTCGCGAAATCGTGCAGGAGAACCACTCTCGCTCGCGCCGTGGGGTTATTCGCGGGCTCCACTTCCAGCATACCCCGCCGATGGGGAAGTTGCTTCGGGTGACGCGTGGCCGGGCTTTCGTTGTGGAAGTGGACGTCCGCAAGCAGTCCCCAAGCTGCGGGCGTTGGTGGAGTGTTGAGCTAACGGCTCGAGACCCCTTGCTGCTGTGGATTCCGCCGGGCTTCGCCAACGGATTCTGTGCCCTTTCTCCGGTGGTGGAGGTGCAGTATCTCTGTACGGCGCTGTACAACCCAGCTGGTGAAGTCGTTATCCGCTGGGATGATCCAGAGCTGGGCATTCCGTGGCCAGTTACGGTCCCGATTCTGTCTGAGCGCGACCGTTTGCGGGGGATGTCACTGCGGGAGTGGCTGCAGCATCCGGCGGCGGAGTCGTTCGGCACGTAGTTCCCTGGCGTGGGAAGCTGAATTCCACCACTCTCGTCTCTTGCAGAGCGTGCTGGAGTAGGGTCTCCAACGGGAGCTGAGTCTCTATGTCGGCGACGGTTGCAGGGTCCGAGCGCGTAACGGAATGGCGGGGGACGAAGAGGCTGCAGCAATCTTCGTCTGGCTGGATCGAGAGCTCGTAGGTACCTAACTGCCGTGCCTGTGCGATGATTTCCTGCTTGGACATGCCGATGAGGGGACGCAGGATTGGGAGCTCAGCAACGGCGCTGATGGTTGCAAGGTTGTCCAGCGTTTGAGAGCTTACCTGTCCTAAGCTCTCGCCCGTCACCAGGGCTTGGGCTCGATAGCGGCGGGCTATCTGCTGCGCTAATCGGAGCATGAATCGGCGGTAGAGGATGACGCGGTACGATGGTGGGGCTAATACGACGACGTGCTGTTGGAACTCCGCAATTGGGACCAGGAAGAGCCGCGAGCGGTATTGGTAGCGAGTCAGCACCTCTGCGAGGGCTTCCACCTTCTCTTGGGAGCGCCGCGAGACGAGCGGAAAGCTGTGGAAGTGGACGAAGTCAACAGAACAGCCACGCAGCATCATCCGCCACGCAGCTACGGGGGAGTCGATACCGCCGGAGAGGAGAGCCAAAACGTGGCCGCTGACACCCACTGGAAGTCCTCCCATGCCCGGTAGGCGTTCGGTGTAGACGTAGCAGCCGTCTGGGAGTAGGCGCACCCAGAGCGTCTTCTCGGGTGTTTGGAGGTCTACTCGAGCTCCAACGCGCTCTGCAATGTGTGCCCCAAGCTGACGTTCTATCTCGGCTGAGGAGAGAGGGAAGCGCTTCTCCGTCCGTTTGCACCGAACAGCAAACGAGGCAAACGGGGGGAGTTGGTCGAGGAGCGTGTCCGTGGCCTCTACAAGGGCTTCCCAGGAGAGCTTGCTCCTGAGGGCCAACGCGACGGATTCTACTCCTACCACGTGGAGTAGGCGCTTGCGGACAGACTCAATCTGCGAAGGGTCACAGTGAATGCGGACGGCCATTGGGGGGACATACGTCACGGACGCAGGGAGGTCGTTCAAGGCCTTTCGGATGTTGCGGAGCGCTGTCTGCAAGAACAGACGCCGGTTGTTCCCCTTGAGGGCAATCTCGTGGAACAACCATGCCAGGAGGACAGGCCGTGGCTTACGCTGCATCTGCCGCGTAGCTCTGAAGTGCCAACTGTGAACACAACGATCCACGCTGGGCGCTTTCACTCAGCTCCTCTATCCGGCCCCAGCGCCACGCTCGGTAGAGCGTAACTGGCTCAGTAGAGGTCGCCGGTAACTGGGGGTTGGTGTAGAGAGAGGCTTCATAGAGGCGCATGGAGAGCCGGTAGTTCAGGCGTTGCTGGGAGCCTGCGCATCGAAAGCGGAGATCGGCTAGCTCACAGCCGAGCTTGGTCTTAGCTAGCCGCTTGAGGGCCTCATCGTCCGACTCCCCTGGTCGGAGGCTAACGGCTGGGAGTCCCCAAATGGCAGGCAACTCGGGATCGTCCTCTGGACGTAGTACTAAGAGGATCTTGTCGGGATGCAGGGCAGAGCGAATGAGAACTGCGATGCTTTCCTTGCTCTGTTCTGTCGCAGAGCTGCTCATGATGGTCTCACAACGAACGTTGGGTGCACCTTAGCCTCCAGGGAGTTCCGGCGCCCGATGTTGAGCAAGATACCGGTTGCTGCTGCAGAGAAGAAGACAGAGCTCCCGCCGTAACTCAGAAACGGCAGCGGGACTCCTGTGACGGGTAGCAAGCCAGTAGTGACCCCCATGTGGACGAGGGCGTAGACTACTAGGGTTGCCGTGATGCAGAGAGCGGTTGCCCGTCCAAAGGTGTCAGGGCAGTGAAGAGCAATCCGGAGTCCACGCCAGAGGATGAGCAGGAAGGCTCCTACGATAGCGGTAGTTCCCAAGAGGCCGTACTCCTCGCCAATGATAGCGAAGATGAAGTCGCTGTAAGCTTCCGGCAGGAAGAGCTCCCGCTGTAGGCTTTGACCAGGCCCAACACCAAACAGCCCTCCGTGGCCAAAGGCCAAGAGGGACTGTCGAGTCTGGTACGATATCTGCCCCTGCCACGAACCGAGGAAAGCCATAAGCCGCTGGAGGCGGTACGGTGCTGCCAAGACGTAGATTAGGAAGCCAGCCGTCCCAAGCCCTGCCAGCAGGGCTAGGGTGCGGATGCGTACACCAACGGCGGCGAGTGCTAGGAATCCGAGGAGAGCAACCAGCCCAGCTGCGGAAGCATTTGGCTGGGCGGCGATGAGGACCCAGCAGAGCACGAGCCACAGAATAGCCCGTCGGACAGCAGGATGGGCAAGGTCTAGAGGAGGCTCGGCTGAGCTCAGACGAGCCGCGATTGCCAATGGCAAGGCATACTTGACGAACTCTGATGGCTGGAAGCGGAAGAACCCCAGCTCTAACCACCGTGTTGCCCCCTTGATGGGTTCTCCAACCACGAGCGTGAGGAGCAGGAGGCCGGCCCCTATCCACAGCATCGGTCCCGCCCATCGGAGCCAGAAGTGGTAGTTCACGTGCAGCACAACGAGGATGACAGCAATGCTCAGCCCAGCCCGAAGGGCCTGTCGCCACAGGAAATGGTGGCTCGAGCCGAATTTCCAGGCAGCTACGGCGGCACTTGCGCTGTAGACCAGAGCAACGCTGAAGAGCGACAGTCCTACAACCGTCAGCAGCAGGAGCCAATCCACTGATGTCTGGTTGAGCCGTAAGCGCATGGGACTACTCCCCTGGAGGATTCGCTTCCAGGAGCCGTAGGAACTCCTCTTCAGAGAGCTGAGGGATGCCGAGCTGCTGTGCTCGCAGAAGCTTGGATCCTGGGCGTGTTCCGACGATGAGGTAATCCGTTCGGCGGCTCACAGTGTCCGTCGTACGGCCACCGCGGAGCTCAATGGCTTGGCGGGCTTGGTCGCGGGTCATAGAAGAGAGCTCACCCGTGAGGACGAAAGTCTTCCCCGCGAAGAACCCTTGGGAAGCAGGCTGGGGAGGATGTTCGGTAGCGAAGTGCAGTCCGGCTTGTCGTAGGCGCTCTAAGAGTACGCGGTTGCGCTCATCGCGGAAGAAGCGGTACACGGAGTCAGCAATCTGCTCACCCACGCCGTGGATGGCTAAGAGGTCGTCCATGGTAGCCTGGGCTAATGCATCCATGCTGGGGAAGGCCTCGGCTAAGAGCTTTGCGGTTTCCTCGCCGACGAACCGAATCCCGAGAGCAAAGAGCACACGGTGATACGGACGCTCTTTGCTAGCCTCAATGGCGGCTAAGAGGTTCTCTACTCGCTTCTGCCCCCATCCCTCGAGCTCTACAAGGCGGTCGCTGTACCGATGTAGCTCATAGATGTCAGCGATACTGCGCAAGAACCCGTGGTTGACGAGCTGGTCAACGACACGCTCTCCCATGCCTTGAATATCCATGGCACGACGGGAAGCGAAGTGCTCAATACGGCGCCGTATCTGCCAGGGGCACTCCAAGTGGTCGCAGTAGTAGTCAACTTCTCCGGGTGGACGGTAGAGGGGATGTTGGAGTGGACATGGACACACCTCGGGAAAGACGTACGGCTGGGCTTCGGGTGGACGCCTTTCTAAGACAACCCCGCTAACCTTGGGGATGACCTCGCCTCCCTTCTCTACGATGACGGTGTCACCAATCCGTAGGTCTAGCTTGGCGATGTAGTCTGCATTGTGGAGGGTTGCACGGCTGATAGTGGAGCCAGCCAAGAAGACGGGTTCCAATTCCGCAACAGGAGTGACCTTGCCTGTGCGTCCGACTTGCAGCACGATGTCTCGCAGCACCGTTGTGGCCTTCTTTGCCTCGTACTTGTAGGCAATGGCCCAGCGGGGAGCACGGGCTACAGTTCCCAATCTCTGCTGCTGGCGTAAGGAATCGACCTTCAGTACGATGCCGTCGATCTGGAAGGGAAGCCGCTCGCGAGCGGTCTCCCAGTGGTCGATGAAGGCGAAGACTTCGTCTAGGGTCTCGCAGAGCCTCCAGTGAGGATCCGTGGGGAAGCCTAATTGCTGGAGCAGTTGCAGGTTCTCGCTCTGAGAGACGAGCTCTACTTGGTCGGAGTAAAGGTAGTAGCAGACCAGCCGGAGAGGGCGACGGGCCACTTCACGAGGGTCCAAGAGCTTGAGCGTTCCAGCCGCTAGGTTCCGCGGGTTTGCAAATGGGCGTTCTCCGGCCTCTACTCGCTCACGGTTGAGCCGGAGGAAGTCCTCCACGAGGAGGTAGACTTCTCCGCGGACCTCGAAGGTGTAGAGAGGGGTGCCGTGGTAGCTAACGGGACGCACGCGGAGAGGAAGCTGGCGAATTGTCCGTAGGTTTTGTGTAATATCGTCGCCTGTGTAGCCATCGCCCCGACTGGCGCCAAGTACGAAGGTCCCATCGCGGTAGTGGAGGCTCACGGACACCCCGTCGTACTTGAGTTCGGCAACATACCGATACGGTTCGCCTTCCAGGAGCTCTCGGACACGGCGGTCAAACTCGAGCACTTCCTCGCGGCTATAGGTGTTGTCCAGGGAAAGCATTGGAATGCGATGCTGCACGTGCGGGAACTCCTTCAGCGGCTCTCCGCCGACGCGCTGAGTAGGTGAATCAGGGGTGATGAGCTCTGGGAATTCTGCCTCTAAGCGCTTGAGTTCAGCGAAGAGAGCATCGTACTCCCGGTCAGAGATTCGGGGCTGAGCTTCCACGTAGTAGTAGTGGTCGTGCAGTCGGATGAGCTCACGGAGTTCTTGGATGCGTTTAGCTGCTTCGCGTCGCCGTCGCTCGCGTTGTGGTTCCTCGGGCTTGGACTCTAGGAGGCTGAGCTGCTCTGCCATCCTCGCGGCTCAGGTAGGCTGTGGCTCTGCGGGCAAAAATACAGGGGCCAACTGCGACTGCAGCGACCGTAGGGGGCGGAGTAATTTTGCGCTGCTATGAGCCCCATTCGCTTCATCGGGCACTGGACGCTTCGCTTCTTAGCCGGACTCGGGCGCATCCTACTGCTGTTGGGAAGTGTGCTGAGGTATCTCCCCCGGGTGGTGAAAGACTGGCGCTTGGTGGTTCAGCAGATGGCAGTCTTCGGAGCAGATTCGCTTCCACTGGTGCTGCTCATCGGTGGCTTCACGGGAGCTATTGCAGCCCTGCAGGCGACGAACCTCTTCGACAAGTTTAACCTGCTGGCCCTAGCGCGCCCATACCTCGGAAGCTCCATTGCAACAGTCGTCTTCACGGAGCTGACCCCGGTGCTCACCGCCTTGGTCATCGCTGGGCGCGTTGGGGGAGCGATTGCTGCCCAAATCGGTACCATGGCCGTCTCTGAGCAGTTGGACGCTTTGGAGATCATGGCGATAGACCGGGATCGGTACTTGGGGATGCCACGTGTTGTGGCGGCGCTAACGATGATGCCGGTCTTAGCGGTGTTCTCCAACGTCATCGCAATCTTTGGAGCCTTGGCGCTGACAGTGCTGAAGTTTGATATCTCGCCGGCGCTCTTCTTCGAGTCCATCCAGCGATTCTTCCGGACGTCCGAGGTAGTGATAGGGTTGGTCAAATCGGCGGTGTTCGGTGGGGTGACCGCTCTCATCGGCTGTGCTGAGGGCTTTGCTACAACGGGTGGGGCTGAAGGGGTGGGACGGAGTACCGTCCGAGCTTTCACAACGTCCGCAGCGACGATCCTGGTACTGGATGCTCTGTTTGGATATGTGCTGTAACCTAGGGAAGAGGACGCGGGATGTCAGTTGGGGACCTCCCTAAAGCATTCCCTAGGCGTCTGCGGCACCACGGGAGCCCTTACCTCTACATCCCGCTGCACCAGCTCCGCATCCGTCCGCCTGGATATCCTCCGGTGCCGGAACGGTTGGAGTGGAACCAGTTCTTTGCCTCCGGGGAACCTCCGCTCAACTTGGATATCGGCTGTGGTGAGGGGAGCTTCCTGCGGGAGTTCGCCCGTCAGCATCCGCGGGAGAACATCTTGGGGATAGAGGTACGCAGGGTGTTGGTGGAACGACTCTTGGAGGTGCTTCACCGAGAGGGACTCCCGAACGCTGCAGTACTCTGGTACAGCATCGTCAACGGTCTGCCGTTCATAGACGACAGCAGTGTGGCTCGCATCTTCGTGCTGTTTCCCGATCCATGGCCAAAGAAGCGGCACCACAAGCGGCGAATGCTGACCCCCTTCGTGTTGCAGGAGTTCGCGCGGGTCTTGCGCCCCGATGGGCTTCTGTATATCGCCACAGATTTCCCCGCACTGGATGAGCACCACCGCCAAGTGCTGCAGGATACCGGCTACTTCGATTATGAGTACGTCACAGACGACGCCGACTGGGGACTGCCCCTGACAGACCGTGAAGAATCTTGCCGCCGCCGCGGGATCCCGTACGTTCGGATGCGTTGCTGGAAGCGATGCCCGGTGGACTGACGGCAGAGCTGGTGCTGGTAGCCTACCAGCATGGCTACTTTCCGATGGCTGATCCCGAGACACGGGAGGTCTTCTTCTACTCGCCCGATCCTAGGGCCATCATCCCGCTGGATGGCGTCACCATCTCCCGGTCACTGCGGCAAACCCTACGGAGAGGGGACTACGAGATTCGCTTCAACACAGCCTTTGAGGCCGTCATCCGTGGCTGCGCTGAGCGTCCCCAGTCTTGGATTTCGGACGAGCTCATCGCTGTCTACACGGAGCTCCATACCATGGGGTTTGCCCATTCTGTGGAAGCTTGGTACGGTGACCAGTTGGCAGGTGGACTCTATGGGGTCGCACTCGGAGGGGCTTTTTTCGGGGAGTCCATGTTCACGCGCCGCCCAGATGCTTCCAAAGTTGCGTTCGTAGCCTTGGTGGAGCGGTTGCGACAGCGTGGGTTTGTGCTGCTGGATACACAGTACAGCAATCCCCACACCCAACGCTTAGGGGCGCTTGAAATTCCGCGGAGTGAGTACCTGCGGCGACTCGAGCGTGCGCTGCGACTTCGGTGCCGGTTTGCTGACTGAAGATGCTTTTTGCCACCGCCAACGATGCCGCCACGACGGCACAAGTGGACGTTCCTCTTGCCACGCCAGAGATGGTAGAGACCACTCTGCTGGGCGTTCGCCGATGAGCGGTTCTGGAACGTACTCGCCGTAGATCTTGCCTAGCCACCGTGCTGTCTGCAAGCTGTCGTCGTAGAGGATAAGCTCGACTCTGTCAGCGCTGTTTCGGAAGAGGCCCGCTGGAACGCCGTCCGAATCGTAGTGCCAATACACCGTTCGGGTGTTCCCAACGGCATGCAGCTCGGCAAGGGAGTCGCTTAGCCGGCGAAGGCTGACGGAATCAGCCTTTAGCTGGTGCATGCGTAGGGTCGTGTCAATGCGGATGCGCAGTCGAGCGTTTCCGTAGCCATGCAGGATCGAGAATTGCCCTCCTTGGAGGAACACAACGACGCTGTCGGCTTTGAGCTCCGCCGCGCCATACCAGACAGTGGGGTTACCACTCAATCCGACGTGTCCCGAGTCCTCCTCCCACAGCACTCTACTTGCTCGGGCGGCCCAGAGGGTATCCCGCACGATGCTTGCCGACCCTTCAGCTCGTAGGTGGTTCCCTGTGCTGTCTCGCCGGAGGAGTATGGTCGCTGCTGTGAGCCAAACGGTATCGTGGGCTGCCGTATCCAATTGCCGAAGGATGGCGGAGCCGGCCAGACGTATCTGACTGCTCTGCGGCAAGTACGTTATGGTGTCGGCTTCGGCTGAAAGATGTCCTGAAGGGCTTTCAGCATATCCTCCGCCCCAAGAGTGGGAGACTCCGGTAGTGCGGTGATAGCGCAAAGTATCGGTCCAGAGAGTTAGCGTCTCATCTCGGTAGAGCACGTCTGTGACGAGGAGAAGCTCTCGCTGAGCGATGTTGTAGAAGCCCCACCGAGCCCGAACGGAACGACCGTCCTGGCGGATTTCTGCCCCTTGTTCAGCAACAGCCGTAGCTGCTGCGGGATCGTAGATGATGAGAGGGGCGGTAATTCGGAGCCCGTCCTGCTCCAGACGGACATTGTGTCGTAGGACGACGAGGCCAGTAGCGATGTACTGAAGGGCCGTGCCACAGCGGAGGGTAGCGTTCCCTTGTTGGAGCCACACGTTGCCGATGAGCTCTCGCACATCTCCACTGTCTGACGGCCGTACGGCAAACGCATCGGCATGGTGGAGGATAACCGGCAAAGGTGGTCCAACGGGGCGATCCTGACCGTAGAGTGCCGAGGAGAGGAGCAGAAAGAGCCCTATGCTACCCGTTCGCAACCGCACAGTCGCTCTACTACGGGCAGTGCTTCCCCAACTACGTAGAAGGAGCCAACGATGAGCGTCGGGCATTCCCGTTCCCATGCCCGTCGGGCAGCCTCCGCAACACTCGGAATAACCTCAATCGAGGAGAACCCACAACGGGAGGCCACGGTTGCCAACTGCTCTGCTGGCACAGCCCGCTCCGTTGCAGGGGAGCAAGCAATTAAGTGGCTAGTGTAGGGGGCCAAAAGGCGGAGCATGCTCTCGTAGTCTTTGTCGGCCATAGCTCCGAAGACGAGCTGCCAGCGTGTCGAGGAGTAGCCATGGAGGTCCAACGCTTGCAGTAGGGCAGAGATTCCACCAGGATTATGGGCAACGTCTACAACAAGCGGTGGAGAGAGACGCAAAGGTTCTATGCGTGCTCGGAGACCTCCCCATTGGCGGACGTGCCGGAGGCCTTCTGCAAGGGCTGCTTCTTCAACGGGAAACATTGGGGCTAAGAGCGCCCGGATGGATAAGACGATCGCTAAGTTCCACACTTGGTGCTCGCCGGCAAGCGGAAGTACGAGCTCTCCAATCTCGGGCAGGAATACAAGCTGTTCCAGCGTTGGGAGGGCCTGGAGGCGCTTTGGCACTGCTTGTGGGATGACGACTTGGCGTGCCTGAACTTCGTAGGCCCACTGGGTTAAGAGCTCGCGGAGTCGTGGATTGCGCTCGCCAATGACGACAGCACTGCTAGGCTTGACGATGCCAATCTTCTGCCAGGCAATCTCTTCGAGCGTAGAGCCCAAAAACTGCTGATGGTCGTAGTCGATGCTCGTGACGACGGCGACAGCGGAAGAGATGACGTTTGTGGCGTCATACCGTCCGCCCATGCCGACTTCCACGACGGCGATGTCGATTCCGTGCTCGGCGAAGAGTTGGAAGGCCAAGGCCGTGGTAACCTCGAAGAAGGTGGCTCCAAGGCTCTCCGCCGTTTCCAGTAGCAGCGGAAGCAATTCTGCGATGGCTTCGTCGGATACTGGAATCCCGTTGATGCGGATGCGTTCCGAGAAGTGACACACATGCGGCGACGTGTAGAGTCCAACGCGGTAGCCTTGGGCCTGCAGGATGGAAGCCGTCATGGCGCAAACGCTTCCCTTCCCGTTTGTCCCCGTTACGTGGACGGACGGGTAGCGGTGATGGGGATTGCCAAGCTGGTCCAGTAGGGCTGTTATCCGATCCAATCCCGGGCGAATGCCGAAGCGATGGAGTCGGTAAAGGCGCTGGAGTAGGGTGGAGAGGGTAGCGGACATTTCGCTTGTTAGTCAGCTCTGCACAGGCTTGCGAAATTACCGTAGGGGGTTGCTGCAGGGGGCTCGTCGGCAAGTTGTAATTTTGTTTACCAGCTCCAGCATAGGTCGGCGCGTAGCGCAGCCTGGTAGCGCACTACCTTGGGGTGGTAGGGGTCGTGGGTTCAAATCCCGCCGCGCCGACACGGGAGTAAGAAGCGGGTAAATGCGTTTCCCGCTACATGCTTACGGTTTCCTGCGGCTTGCCGTCGTCTCCCCCGAACTCCGAGTGGCAGATGTCTCCTACAACGTTGGCCGTATCGTAGAGGCACTCCGTGTCGCTGCCCATAAGGGCGCGCACATTGTGCTCTTTCCGGAGCTGAGTCTGACAGGCTATACGTGTGGGGACCTCTTCTACGAAGCCGCTCTGCGTCGTGCTGCGTGGGAGGGACTCCAAGAGCTGCTGCCAGTCACGCAGGAGCTGGAACTTGTTGCCGTTGTAGGGTTACCGATAGAGCTTGGGGGGCGTCTCTTCAACTGCGCAGCAGTGCTGGCACAGGGCCGCCTGGCAGGTTGCATTCCGAAGACGTACCTGCCGAACTATGGGGAATTCTATGAGCGGCGCTGGTTTGCCTCCGCGATGGAGTGCTCCCATACCACCCTTCCCATGGAAGGGGCAGAGGTTCCTTTTGGGACGGATCTCCTCTTCCCTGTGGAGAATCTGCCGGGTGCGGTCCTTGGGGTGGAGCTCTGCGAGGACCTCTGGGCACCGAAGCCTCCAAGCGGGGATATGGCAGTAGCGGGGGCAACGGTGATTCTGAATCTCTCCGCTAGCAACGAGGTGCTTGGAAAGGCTGCTTATCGGCGGTTGTTGGTGCAGTCTCAGTCAGGGCGTTGCATCGCTGCTTATGCCTATGCCTCCGCTGGGGCATGGGAGTCTACGACGGATATGGTCTTCGCTGGACATAGCCTCGTTGCGGAAAACGGCATCCTGTTGGCGGAAAGCGAACGGTTTGCTTTCCGTCAGCAGCTCATCCTCGTGGATGTAGATGTCGAGCGCCTCATCCACGACCGCCTGACGAATACGACTTTCACGGCCTCGCAACCGAGGCGGAACTACCGTCTTTCTCCTATTCGAGTTGCGGAACGGTGGGCAGAGCGGTTGTTCCGGCCGCTCTCTGCAACCCCATTCGTACCAGCAGAGGAGCATGAGCGAGGACGGCGGGCAGAGGAAATCTTCACCCTTCAGACGCGTGGGCTGGCCCGACGGCTCCTCCACTTGGGGGAGAACACGAGTGTCGTTGTTGGAGTCTCGGGAGGTCTAGACTCCACATTGGCGCTGCTGGTCTGCACTGCTACGATGGACCTCCTCGGGCGAGAGAGAACCCAGGTCCACGCTGTCTCTATGCCTGGTCCCGGCTCCACCCAGCGGACCCAGCGGAACGCACAGCGTTTAGTCCAAGCCTTGGGAGCAACTCTGCATGTCATTCCCATCACGGAAGCCGTCCACCAGCATCTACGTGCTATCGGGCATCCAGAGGAGGTGCTGGACGTCACGTACGAGAATGCCCAGGCTCGTGAGCGCACTCAAATTCTTTTCGACCTAGCCAACCAACTCGGCGCGCTGGTGGTAGGGACAAGCGACCTTTCGGAGTTAGCATTGGGTTGGTCCACATACGGTGGAGACCATCTCTCCGCCTATGGGGTCAACGCGGGCCTGCCCAAGACGTTGGTGCGTTACGTCGTGGAGTGGTGTGCACGTACCCTCTTTTCGGGAGAAGTCGCAGAGGTTCTGTACGACATCCTCTCCACGCCGATCTCTCCGGAGCTGCTCCCGCCGGCTGATGGGGACCGGATTCGACAGCAGACGGAACAAGTCCTGGGGCCACTGGAGGTTCACGATTTCGTTCTCTTCCACATGGTGCGCTACCATTTCTCGCCGCGCAAGATTTTCCTACTGGCCCGATTGGCTTTTGGTGAGCAGTATCGAGAGGAGCAGCTCTTGGAATGGATGCGCCGCTTCTACCAGCGCTTCTTCGCCAACCAGTTCAAGCGCTCGTGTCTGCCCGATGGACCGAAGGTTGGAACGGTTGCCCTTTCGCCTCGTGGAGACTGGCGCATGCCGAGCGATGCAGAGGCTGCCGTATGGCTAGCGGAGATAGCAGCTCTGCAGCCAGAGACGGTCTGAAGCTACTCCCGAAGAGCTCCCGAGAGGATACCGCGTAGGAAAGTCTTGCGGAAAGCCAAGAAGAGCATGAGTGCCGGCAGGGCAGCAATTGCGGCGCCTGCCATGAGATGACCCCAGTCCACAGTCTGCTTGCTGATGTAGAACGCAAGCCCTACGGGTAGCGTTCGCCGTGCCTCCGATTGGGTGAAGAGGAAGGGAAAGAGGAAGGCGTTCCAGTGGCTCAGGAACGTCGTTAGCCCCACCATGAGGAGGACAGGCCGTGCCAGCGGGAAGACAATGCGAAAGAGAATGGCCCATGGTCCGGCTCCGTCTAGTCGAGCGGCATCTTCTATGTCTGGTGGGAGAGCTGCAATGTATTGCCGAACCATGAAGATGCTCAGTCCGGTGACGAGCCATGGGAGGATGAGCGCCCAGTAGGTATCAATCCAGCCAAGAGCGACCATCAGTCGATAAAGGGGGAGCATGAGGACATGGGCAGGGATGAGCAGTACAGCAAGTACAGACGCCTCTGCGACAGGTTTACCAGGGAAACGATACCGTGCTAGTGCGTAGCCAGCCATGAACCCAAAGAGGAGGTTTCCGGCCGTAACCACCGTGGAGACGAGAAAGGAGTTGAGGATGTACTGTCCAACAGCGGTGGTGCTCAGGAGATTGATGTAGTTCTCCAGCGTGAGTGGCGCTGCCAGTAGCTCCCCGAGGGTGCTGTACTGCTCCGGATAGCGCCGTAAAGAGAGCAGCACCATCCAGCCGAAGGGAAAGAGCATGCCTAGAGCGACCCACCCGAGTAGGGCGTAGAGTCCTGCCTTAGGGAGCCACGTAGAGCCGGTGCGCATAGATGTAGTCTAGGACGGTATCCGGAACGATGTAGCGGACGGAGAGGCCGCGTGCTAGACGAGAACGAATGTTGGTGGAAGAGACGGCTAGCAAAGGTACCTCCAAGATGATGGCCTCTGAGAGGCCAAGCGTCATCAGGTGTTGGCGTAACTCGAAGTCGTCTACTCCAGGACGTGGGGCGATGCAGAGCCGGACCTGCTGGACGATTTCACGCCAACGATGCCAAAGGTGGAACTCGATTGCCTGGTCGGCCCCCAAGAGGAGGAAAAGCTCCGCAGTAGGGAAGCGCTGTTGGAATTCGGCAATTGTGTCCACCGTATACGAAATCCCCCCTCGGCGGATTTCACAGGCCTCAGTGCAGAACCGCGGATGCTCTCTCGTGGCGAGCTGTACCATGGCAAGTCGGTGCTCGGCCGGTGCTAATTCGGAGTTAGCGGATGGCTTCAGCGGTGGATGGGCTGCAGGGACGAAGTAGCAGCTCTCGAGTCCGAGGTGTTCTACGAATCGGTCTGCAACAACAAGGTGGGCGATGTGGATCGGGTTGAAACTGCCACCGAAGATGCCGATTCGCGGCATTCACGCTTCGGTCGTTACCGCTCTGCCTAAGGGGAAAGCGCTACGCCGGAGTGCATGCACGACGTTTAGTGGCACGTAGCCATGAGCAGGCTTGCAGCGAGCCTCGAACTCCTCGCGGAACTTCGTAACGAAGCCCCGGACAGCCCATGCTGCGGCGTCCGCTAGAGCACAGATGGTATGACCCTCCATCTGGTTGCAGATGTCTACGAGCAGGTCGACGTCTTGCGTAGTGGCCTCCCCGGCAACAAAGCGGGCCAAGATCTTTTCAAGCCACCCACAGCCCTCACGGCAGGGGGTACACTGCCCACATGACTCATGGTGGTAGAAGCGCGCGATTCGCCAAGTGACGCGCACAATGTCCGTGTCTTCATCCATCACGATGATTCCTGCCGTCCCGATATGGGTCCCCAACTGCTTGAGCGACTCCTCGTCCATACGTACCCCCTCGATCTCCTCGCCTCGTAATGGCGGCATAGAGCTTCCACCAGGGATGACGGCCTTAACCCTCTTGCCGTTTGGAATGCCGCCGCCGACATCGAAGAGAAGCTCTGTCAGGAGGGTGCCTGTCGGGAGCTCGTAGACCCCGGGACGGTTGATGTGCCCACTGAGTCCGTAGAGAATAGTGCCTGGATGGCCAGGGGCACCAATTTGAGCATACGCTGCACCACCCATTCGAATAATTGGAGGTACGGCAGCAATCGTCTCGACGTTGTTGACAGTCGTCGGCATACCCCACAGACCGCGCTGGGCAGGGAAGGGAGGTTTGAAGCGAGGATAGCCCCGCTTGCCTTCAATGGACTCCATAAGCGCTGTCTCTTCCCCACAGATGTAGGCGCCCGCACCCTTGTGGAGGACAATGTCTAAGCTATAGCTGGTCCCAAAGGTCTGGCGCATCCGCTCGCCAACGAGCCCGCGGTCGTAAGCCTCCCGAAGAGCCTGCTCTAGCAGCCGATACCATCGGTGGTACTCGCCCCGGATGTATACGAAGGCCTTGGTGATGCCCATAGCGTAGCCGGCGATCAGGATGCCTTCCAGTAGCTGATGGGGGTTGAACTCCAGGATCTGCCGGTCCTTGAAGGAGCCTGGCTCGGATTCGTCAGCGTTGACAACCAGGTACTTGGGCCTGCTGGAGTCTTTCGGCATAAAGCTCCATTTCAGTCCCGTTGGGAAGCAAGCGCCTCCACGTCCCCGGAGTCCTGAACGCTTGACCTCTTCGATAACTTCTTCTGGCGTCATCGTCAGGGCTTTGCGGAAGGCCTCATACCCTCCGTGCTGAAGGTAGACCTCTAAGCGGTGGAGGTTCGAGATATCAGGCAACAGCAGCTTTGGCGTCTGTTCCATAGCCGTGTAAGGGCGTGAGATACCGTCCGCAAATATATCGCTTCGCCATGAGCTCCTCAAGGAGGAATGTCATCTGCGTAGAGAGGCCCAGACTCCGTAATGACGGCATCTAATCGGACGTCATGGGGCGCGTGCGGGATGGATTCCACAGCCTGGACGGAGAAAGCTAGTCCAATGCGGCGGGCTTGGACGTGCCGAAGGAAGCGGTCGTAGTACCCCTGTCCATAACCTAAGCGGTAGAGCTGTCGGTCATAGGCGACAACGGGGACAATAGCGACGTCGGCTGGTGAAAGACCGAGCGCTTCTGCCGTCACCCACTCAGTTGGTGGGACATCTGGCTCCGGAATTCCCCAACGATTGTAGCGGAGACAGAGAGGAAGCCGGAGCCATGCGTGGAGCAGTTCAGGTTGGCCTTCTACGACGATTGGGACCGCTACCCGTTTCCCTAAGCTCAGGAGACGTTGGCAGAGCGTGTGGGTATCTACCTCTGTGCCGAAAGAGCAGTAAGAGTGAACGATGGTAGCCTCCCGTACCCAGGGGTGAGCGAGTACGAGGCTGCAAATCTGCTCGGAGAACCGCTGACGCAGTTCTTTCGGTAGAGCGGCACGTCGTTGGAGTGCCTGCCGGCGAAGTTCTGCTTTGCTTGGGGTGCTCATCGCTGTGCTGTCACGTACCGGACTCTTGGGAGCTGAGCAAGCCCAGTCCCTACCAGGATCAGAGCGGCGCCAAAGAGTTCCCGCACGGTGAAATGCTCGCTCAAAGCTATCCACGCGATCACACTTGCGATCAAGGGTTCAAGAGCGTAGATGAGTGTTGCACGGAAGGGCGTAGTGTAACGCTGGTAGTGCGTTTGTAGTAGCATGGCAGTCAAGGAGGCTAGGAAGGCAGTGTAGGCGAGAGCAAGGAGGAGAGCTGGGAAGAAGCTCCAGTCGGGTTGGAGAGGAAAGGAGGGACTCCCGGCCGCAGCAGCGATTCCATAAGCCGCGAAGCCGGCCAGGGCAGTGACGGCAAGCTGGACGAACGTCAAACGGAGACTGTAGCCTAGGCTGCTGGAACCGGAACGCGTGAAAGAGTCCAGCGCTACAATGTATAACCCCCAGAAGAGCGTGCTGAGGATTGTCAGTGCGTCTCCAAGATTCCACCCCTTCAAGTTCGGGGCTGTCAACTGCCAGAGTCCAATGAGTGTCACGCCAGCTCCAAGCCATTCCCATCCCGAAATCCGACGACGCTGGAACAATAGCTGGAAACCAGGGACGAGAGCGAGCGTTGTTCCTGTAATGAATGCTGATCGGGAGGCTGTTGTGTAGAGCAGTCCCGCTGTCTGCAGTAAGAACCCTCCAGCCAACAGAATCCCCAGAATTCCTCCATGCCGTAGCGCTGTGGCCTCCCAGCGGTGGAATGAACCGTGCCAAAGGATAAGTAGGCCAATCGTCGCTACGAGGAACCGAAGGCCGGTGAAGAGGAAGGGGGAGATGTGGGCAATGACTCCCTTGACGACTACAAACGTCCCCGCCCAGATGAACGTGATGCCGAGCAAAACAAGCTCAGCCTTCCACGCGGGGACGCTTTGTGGCATGGGTTGGTGGTTCAGTAGCTGCCGAAGGACACAAGTCGCGGAGGACACAGATAGCACATCGCGGGCGGTGGGCCTTACAGACGTTTCTCCCGTGGGCAATCATGAGGTGGGTGAACCGCACCCACTCTGACTTCGGGACTAGCTCCATCAGGCGGTATTCAATTCGTTCGCGATTGTTTGTGGTGACAAATCCTAAGCGTTGGACTAACCGGGCGACGTGGGTGTCGACGACGATACCCTGAGGCTCGAAGAATTCGCCCAGCACGACATTGGCAGTCTTTCGCCCGATGCCTGGCAGACTTGTGAGTTCCTCCAGAGTCTTCGGAACCTCGCCTCCAAAACGTTCCAGAAGGGCCCGGCAGCACTCTCGGATGTAGCGTGCCTTGGACTTGTAGTATCCCGTTGGATAGATGTCCCGCTCGAGCTCCTCAACGGGCACTCGTAAGTAATCCTCCAGGGTGCGGTACTTCTGGAAGAGGCTCTCTGTTACCTGGTTGACCCGTTCGTCGGTGCACTGGGCGGAGAGGATTGTCGCAATCAGCAGCTCAAACGGGGATTGGTACCGTAGCTGGATGCGCGCTTCAGGATACTCAGTGTGGAGACGGCGGAGTACTTCTGCCATCCGTACGTGCTCGGGGTCTTCTGCAGGTCGGTGCTGCTTCATGGACTACTCTGCAGTGAACGACATGCCGTGACGAGTACACAAGGAGTCAGGCGTTGTACGGTAGTAGCGGTAGGTCGGGAAGTTGACGCGGTCAATCCGTGCACCGGCAGCGCAGGCTTTTTGGTAGAAGGCTGCATCATCAGCGAATCGGAGTTGAGGATAGCCAATCTCCAAAGCTAACGTCCGACGCACAACGAAGGTCCCTCCGACAGCGCACTCGCTGATGTGAATCCACCGCCGAGGATCATTCCGGTCGGGTACGAATGGGGGACCGATGACTTCTACACCCCCAAGGAGGAAGTCTACCTGCGGATGCTGCTGTAGGTACTCAGCTCGTAGGCTGAGGTGTGCAGGGTGGTATTCGTCGTCGGAGTCCAGGAACGTGATGAACTCTCCACGGGCACGGAGGATGCCGTAGTGTCGTGCAGCCCCAGGACCGCGATGAGCCGTTCGATAGAAGCGGAAGCGCGGGTCTTCCTGTGCCAAGAGAGCTACGAGGAATGGGGTGACATCCGTTCCGCCATCATCTATGATGAGAGCTTCCCAGTGCTGCCACTGCTGCCGTAAGAGGGAGCGGAGGGCGCGAAGGAGTAAATGGGCTCTGTTGCGTGTACACAGGATGACGGAGAAGAATGGCGTCGACGAGGAGTGCGCGGTCTGGGGAGCTTTTGTCCTTAGGACCTTCGCTACTGCTCCGTTTCCCATGGCGGAGGATCTCCGTCCCAGTTCGGGGGTAGCAGAATTGGAGTAAAGGCAGGATTCGTGCGGTTGCTGTCCCGCACAGTGCGTGCTAACTGCTGACGGTATGCCACTACCTTCTCCATCAGCTCAGGACGCTCAGTCGCAAGGATTTGGATGGCAAGCAGCCCGGCGTTCCGTCCTGCTCCAATCGCAACGGTTGCAACAGGGACTCCTGCTGGCATCTGTACGATCGAGAGCAAAGAATCCTGGCCCTGAAGGTGCCGTGACGGGATAGGGACTCCGATGACGGGTAATGGCGAGAATGCCGCCAGCATTCCCGGGAGGTGTGCCGCACCTCCAGCACCTGCGATGATGACCTTTAATCCCCGGGAATGGGCCGTCTTGCCGTACCACGCCATATCCCACGGAGTTCGATGGGCCGAAAGCACTCGCATTTCGTACGGGACGCCGAACTCCTGGCAGACGGCAGCAGCCTCTTGCATGACGACCAGGTCAGATTCGCTCCCCATAACGATTCCAACCAGCGGCGTCTGCATCTCAGCTTCTGAGGCTTGGTTCCATGCAGTAGCGGCGAGCGATGCCTAAGAGGGCATCCCGCCCCAAACCTGTTCGAGCTGACGTCGGCAAGACCTCGACAACATACCGGCAGCGTTGCAGGAGGGACTCCAGCTGCTGCTTACGCTGTAGGACGGCAGCCTGTGACACCTTGTCACATTTCGTTAGCACAACGACGAATGGACGGTGGTGGTTTTCTGCCAGCTCCATAATTGCCATGTCCCACGGAGTCGGGTCGTGTCGGCAATCCACCAAGACGCAGACGAGGCGTAGTTGTTGACGTTGCTTAAGATACGAGCGAATAAGCTGTGTCCACGACCAGCGCTGTGTCCGTGCGACTGCTGCATAGCCTACTCCAGGGAAATCGACCCATAGCCACCGGTTCTCGACCAGGTAGAACATTGCCGCACGTGTACAGCCGGGCGTTCGACTCACGCGAGCCAGTCGCCGCTGCGCTACCAGGGAGTTCAACAGGGAAGACTTCCCAACGTTAGAACGCCCGACGAAGGCAACCTCCGGATAGGAGGTCTCTGGCAACTGCTCCACGGAGGTGGCACAAGCATACAGGCGCGCGTGGACGACTCTTACCCCATAGGACTCTGGTAAGAGCCTGCTAAGAGGCTCTTGAGCTTTGGGCCTCGCTAGTTTCCGTTGCGGCCCAGTCAACCAGCTCTATCATCGCCATTCGGGAGCCGTCCCCACGTCGGTAGCCTCCCAGCTTGATGATTCGGGTATACCCTCCTGGGCGATCTATCACTTTCGGTGCGACGGCTCCGAAGAGCTCCTGGATGGCTTTTTTGTCGCGAATGAAGCGACCAACCATCCGGCGTTGATGAAGGTCAACAGTCCACCCTTCGGGCAGTTGCTGTTGCTGCTCCCGGATGACAGCCCGCTTGGCACGGGTAATGAGGCGCTCAACGAAAGGCCGTAGTGCCTTGGCTTTTGCTTCTGTCGTTACAATACGTTTGTGCAGGATGAGGGCAGTTGCCAAGTGGGTCAGTAGAGCCTTGCGGTGGGATGCCGTCCGTTTGAGCTTCCAGACCTTATCTCGGTGGCGCATCGGCTGTTCTCCACATGGTAGGACTTATCGGGCCTTCTCCTCCAGTTCCTCAGGAGTCATTCCTAGTCGTAATCCGTAGAGCTCAAGGGCATGCTGGATCTCCTCTACAGCCCGCGGTCCGATACCTCGCTCGCGTTGCAGCTCCTGCGGCTGCCACCGAACGAGTTCGCTGACGGTCTTGATCCCAAGGGAGAGCAATCGGTTGAGTGTCCGAGCGCTCAGCCCCAGATGTTCCACAGGTGTTGTCAGCAATGCTGTTGCAGGGGCTGTTCCTGTCGTTTCTACTTCAGCTGGAGCGGGACGAGCCTCTTCTTCTGGAGCCATCACCGCCGGGATCGTGAAGAAGAGCTGCAGGTGCTGCTGTAGGAGCTGAGCTGCTTGGCGAACAGCATCCTGTGCAGTAATACTGCCGTCGGTCCGGACTTCAAGGACGAGTTTGTCATAGTCCGTTCGCCGCCCAACTCGGAAGGGCTCAACATGGAAAGCGACCTGCCGGATAGGGGAGAAGAGCCCATCAATAGCAAGCATCCCTACTGGAGCGTCCTCTAAGACAATCTCTTCCGACGGCACGTATCCGCGTCCTCGGACGATACGCAGTTCTGCCTCAATCTTGCCGTCCTCAGCTATGGTAGCAATGTGGTGCTCCGGATTGAGCACTTCGATCTCAGACGATGCCCGCTGGATGTCAGCGGCGGTCCACTCGGTTGGCCCTTGCAGGTTGAGACGGACTCGGACGGGGCGGTCCGGCATCAGCATGCGGAGCCGTACCTGCTTGAGGTTGAGCAGGATTTCCATGACATCCTCGACGACTCCGGGCAGGGTCTGGAACTCATGCTGAACCCCACTGATTCGTACCCCAACGATCGCAGCTCCAGGTATGGAAGAGAGCAGCACGCGCCGGAGGGCGTTTCCAAGGGTCGTCCCGTAGCCGCGCTCCAACGGCTGGAGGATGAAACGAGCGTGCGTAGGGGTGGAAGCGGGGTCTATGAGAATACGCTCTGGCATGAGCAGCTCTGTAGCCATTGCCACGAGGGGGGTTAGTGGTACCTTATCACGTTAGACGTTAGACGCGCCGCCGCTTCGGTGGCCGGCAGCCGTTGTGGGGGATTGGAGTAGCATCCACAATCGAGAGGATCTCTAGGCCAGCCTGAGCGACTGCTCGGATAGCAGATTCCCGACCAGCCCCAGGCCCTTTGACGATGACATCTACCTTCCGGAGGCCCATGTCGTAAGCTTCCTTAGCTGCGCGCTCCGCTGCCAACTGCGCTGCATAGGGGGTACTCTTCTTGGTCCCCCGAAATCCGACTCGTCCTCCAGAGGACCAAGTGAGGACATTGCCGTAAGGGTCGGTAACCGTGACGATGGTGTTGTTGAACGTAGCCTGGATATAGACCCGACCGTGGGTGTCGGTAACAGTCTTTTTCTTTGTGCGCTTGCCCTTTGGAGCAGGCATGTCCCGTTCCCGTGCTGATGATACTACTTCTTGACGGCCTTCTTCTTTCCAGCGACCGTCTTCCGCTTCCCTTTACGAGTTCGGGCATTTGTGCGCGTACGCTGTCCTCGGACGGGCAGCCCCATCCGGTGGCGGAGACCGCGATAGCAGCCGATGTCTATGAGACGCTTGATGTTCATTTGGACTTCGCTTCGGAGCTGCCCTTCTACTTTGTAATCCTGGATGACCGAGCGAAGACGGGCGATTTCTTCGTCGGTCCACTCCATAACCTTCTTCATCGGGTCCACGTTCGCTCGATGCAATACCTCTAACGCCCGTGTCCGGCCAATACCGTAGATGTAGGTCAGTGCGATGAAGCCTCGCTTATTCTTCGGCAGATCGACTCCAGCGATGCGTGCCATCAGTGTCCCCTTCCCTCAGTAGCTCAACCTTGCCGCTGTTTGAAGCGTGGGTTCTTCTTGTTGATGATGTAGATGCGCCCCTTCCGGCGCACAACCTTGTCGTCGGGACTGCGGCGCTTGACGGAAGCTTGAACCTTCATGGTCACTTACTCGGACCCTGTTCCTACTTGTACCGGTAGATGATGCGTCCCTTCGTCAAGTCGTAGGGGGATAGCTCCAGTGTGACACGGTCTCCTGGCAGGATCTTGATGTAGTGCAGTCGCATCTTGCCAGAGATGTGGGCAATCACTTTATGACCGTTGTCCAACCTGACAACGAACTGTGTTCCTGGCAACGTCTCTTCGACAACACCGTCAACACGGATCGGCTGTTCCTTCGGCATGACTTACCAGTGAGTCAAAACGATTGGGGGCGACGCTACCAGGACAGTATGTTCGAAGTGTGCCGCCAATGAGCCATCAGCAGTGTAGACAGTCCATCCATCGGCAGCAACACGAACATCGGGTAGGCCTACAGCAACCATAGGTTCGATGGCGATCGCTTGGCCCGAACGCAGACGCTCGTTCGGGAAGCGCCACCGTAGGTTGCCTGTTGGGACAAAGTTTGGGATTGATGGTGCCTCATGGAGGCGCCGACCAATCCCATGGCCCGTAAGCTCCCGTATGACGGAGCAATTGTGACGCTCGACGTGCTGCTGAATTGCAGCCGCGATATCGTAGACGCGGTTGCCTGGCGTTGCTTGCTCTATCCCTAACCATAAAGCCTCCTCCGTCACTTTGAGAAGGCACTCTGCCTCTGCGGAGATGGAGCCAATCCCAACGGTGAAGGCAGCGTCGGCGTAGTAGCTTCCCTTTCGGACTCCGCAGTCTATGGAAACGAGCTGCCCTTCTTGAAGTCGCCGTTCAGCGCTTGGCATTCCGTGTACGACCTCGTGGTCGATCGAGATGCAGAGGGTATAGTGGTAGCGACGTCCTTCTACTACGTACCCCTTGAAGGCGGGTTCTGCGCCCTGAGAGCGTATTAGCTCTTCCGCAAGCTGGTCCAGTTCTAGCGTGCTTTTTCCTGGATGAAGCTCTTTGCGGATCTGCTGTAGCACGGTGGAGAGTACGTGGGCTGCCTGCTCTAGGCCTTGGTACCTGGAGGTCAATATTGCCGGGAAAGACCTCATCAGTAGCCACGGACTACGCCGACGCCTCGGCCTCGGAGCCGGCCACTCTTCATGAATCCGTCGTAGTGTCGCATGAGTAGATGTGACTCAATCTGCTGCAGTGTATCGAGGGCAACCCCAACGATGATGAGGAGACTTGTCCCTCCAAAGAATGAGGCTAACTCAGAGGGGACACTCAGCACATTGTGTACAAAGACCGGGAGGATGGCTACAACAGCCAGGAAGAGCGCTCCCGGCAACGTGATCCTCGTTAGGACTCGGTCTATGTACTCAGCAGTTGGGGCTCCTGGACGAATGCCAGGAATGAAGCCGCCTTGCTTCTTGATTGTGTCTGCAACCTCCCGTGGGTTGAACACAATGGCCGTGTAGAAGTAGGCGAAGAAGATGATCATGACACTGTACAGGATTGCATACAGGAAGGAGCGCTCACTGAACAGAGCAGCAAGAGTTTCCAAGAGTCGGCTTTCGGGGAAGAAGGTGTAGATGGTCGCAGGGATGAAGAGGATTGCCTGTGCAAACACGATCGGCATTACGCCTGCGGAATTGACACGTAGGGGCAGATATTGGGTTGTCCCGCCGTATACCTTGCGGCCTACTACGCGGCGGGCATACTGCACAGGGATGCGTCGAATACCTTGGGTAACGTAGACCACAGCCGTTACAATCCCAGCCAACAGGGCCAAGAGGATGATGTCAGTTACCCACAGTCGAGAGCCGACGCTGATAAGCTGGATTTCCTGGGCAATTGCCACCGGTAGTGCAGCAATAATCCCGATGAAGAGGATCAGCGAGATGCCGTTGCCAATTCCCCGCTCTGTAATCTGTTCCCCGAGCCACATAAGGAAGATGGTCCCAGCAGTCATGAACACGATGGCGCTGAGAGTGAAGCCGATTCCTGGATGGGGAACGACAGGGCCGCCATTGGGTACCTGCATGCTAGATAACTTGATGCTGACACCCCATGCCTGTAGAGCGGCGATGAAGACCGTCAAGACACGGGTATACTGGTTGATTTTGCGACGTCCCTCTTCGCCTTCACGCTGGAGACGCTGGACTTCTGGGATGACGACCGCAGCCAACTGAAGGATAATTGAGGCAGAGATGTACGGCATGATGCCGAGAGCGAAGACAGCGGCATTCGAGAAGGCTCCCCCAACAAAGAGGTCGTAGAGCCCAAAGAGGGTATTATCCATGCCCAGTCCAGCAACCTGCTGGAGGGCTTGGACATCAATGCCTGGCAGCGTGATATGGCTGCCTATACGAACAACGATGAGAACCCCTAGCGTGAAGAGAATGCGCTGGCGTAGCTCTTCGATATGCCAGATATTCCGCAGTGTCTCAACGAACCGTGCCATGGAGGACTACCTTTCCGCCGGCCGACATAATTTTCTGTTGGGCAGTTGCAGAAAAGTGGTGGGCATGTACTTCCAAGGCCGTCTGTAGCTCGCCATCGCCTAGAATTTTGACAGGCCTCCTACTGCGTATGATACGGAGCTCGTAGAGCAGTTCCGGGGTAACAACAGTTCCTGGGCTCAGGCGCCCCTGATCCACGAGCTCCTGCAACCGTCCGACGTTGACCTCCTGGTACTCCATGCGTAGCGGGTTGCGGAAGCCACGCTTCGGCACCCGACGGTGCAAGGGCATCTGCCCGCCCTCGAAGCCTGGAGGCTGCGAGAAGCCGGACCGAGATTTGTGCCCTTTGTGTCCTCGCGTTGCTGTCCGGCCGTGTCCAGAGCCGACGCCGCGTCCGACGCGCTTTGGGCGCTTGCGCGATCCGTGTGCTGGGCGAAGGGAGCCGATATGGAGAGCTGTCATTCTGTTCCCTCCTTAACCTCCTCCACTCGCACCAGATGCTTCACTACGGCAATCATACCCTCAATTTGAGGATTCTTCGGTTGCACGACACTCCAGTTGGGACGTCCCAGTCCCAAGGCCCGGATTGTACGCTTCTGTTTTTCATTCGCGCCGATGATACTACGCACCTGCGTTATCTTGAGCTTGACTCCCATCACGGCCTCGACTATGGAGTAACTTCTCAACCGGTATCCCAAGGCGTCGTGCCACAGAGTGGGCGTCCTCTAACATCATGAGAGCCTTAAGGGTTGCCTTGACGACATTGTGGGGGTTTGTTGAGCCGAGACACTTCGTCAGCACATCCTGTACTCCAGCTAGCTCTAACACAGCCCTGACCCCACCTGCGGCAATTACACCTGTACCTCGGGCAGCCGGACGCAACAGTACTTTAGCGGCCTTGTACTTGGCGTAGACTTCGTGTGGAATCGTGCTCCCGGAGAGTTGGACCTTGATGATGCTTTTCCGGGCGGCTTCTGTCGCCTTAGCAACAGCATCTGTAACTTCACCTGCCTTTCCCATCCCGAACCCTACGTGCCCCTTACCGTCACCGACGACGACAAGGGCAGTGAAGCTGAAGCGACGTCCTCCGGCAACAACTTTTGCTGTCCGACCAACGTACACTAGCTTCTCCTTGAGCTCCAGTTCCGTCGGTATACGGAGCCTTGGAGTTTTAATGAAGCGTCCCATCGCTGTGTTTGCTGAGCATGTCCAACTGTTAGAACTGCAATCCTGCTTGACGGGCGGCTTCGGCTAGCGCTTTGATTCGACCATGGTACTTGTAGCCGTTGCGGTCGAAGACAACAGTACGAATGCCAGCTTTCAGGGCCCGTTCAGCTAAGGCACGTCCTACTATTTGCGCTTGAGCTACTTTTGGACGCACAGATGAGACTTCTGCTCGGAGCTGTCGATCTATAGTGGAGGCCGAAACCAACGTGTGGCCCCGAGTGTCGTCGATGATCTGCGCGTAGATGTGCTTGAGACTACGGTAGACCGTTAGCCGTGGCCGCTCCGAGGTTCCAGAGACCTTCTTCCGCACCCGTAGTTTGCGCCGCAGGCGCCTCTTCTGCTTCTTCTTCTGCTGGCACCGAATGTCCATGGCTCAGTTACTTACCGACCTGCTGCCTTACCTGCCTTCCGTCTGATGTATTCACCTTCATAGCGGATTCCTTTGCCTTTGTATGGCTCAGGCGGGCGGATAGCACGGATGCGCGCAGCGACTTCCCCTACGAGCTGTTTATCAATACCAGACACCTGGATGACATTTGGTGCTGGGACCGCTATCGAGATGCCTTCTGGTGGGATGAAGAGGACCGGGTGGGAGTAACCAATAGTCAACAGCAACCGGTTCTGTCCTCGCAGCTCTGCACGGTAGCCGATACCCTCTATCTGGAGCGTTCGTGTGAAGCCAGTTGTTACCCCTTGGACAGCTGAAGCTGCCAGAGCTCGGGCCAAGCCATGAGCAGCCTTGACCTTCTTCTCGTCACTTTGGCGCGAAAAGTAGAGCTTTCCATCCCAGTAGTCGCATTGAATCCCAGATGGTAGTGGAACCCGTAGCTCCCCTTTGGGGCCACGGATTCGCAGTGAGTCAGAGAGGATCTCTACCTGCACGCCCTCAGGTACAGGAAGCGGTTTCTTACCAATCCGCGACATGGCTAAGGCTTCTCAAAACACCTTACAAATGACCTCTCCGCCGATGCCCAACCGGCGGGCTTCTGCATCGGTCATAACGCCACGGGACGTTGAAACGATAGCTATTCCAAGCCCGTTGTAGACGCGTGGTAACTCTTTAACACCGGCGTAGATGCGACGGCCTGGTTTGCTGACCCGAACGATTTCTCGCAGTGCGGGACGACCGTTCACGTACCGGAGGGTCAGGCGGAGAATACCCTGTTTACCGTCCTCAATGTACTCGTAGTCACCAATGTAGCCCCGCTCTTTCAGGATAGCTGCAATTGCAATCTTTAGACGACTTGCAGGGCACTCCACTGTGCGATGCCGTGCCGAATATGCGTTTCGGATGCGCGTCAAGAAATCACCAATGGTGTCGCTAACAACGGCCATAGTGCTTGTAGCTACCAGCTTGCCTTACGGACTCCAGGAATCTTACCCTCCAGAGCTAACTGCCGCAAGACAATACGGCATAGGCCGAACTTACGGTAGACGGCTCGCCCGCGGCCTGTTACGAAACAGCGGTTCCGAAGGCGGACAGGAGAGGAATTCCGGGGTAGCTTGTGGAGTTCTTCCCACCGACCCTCACGCTTGAGCTGCTCTCGAAGGGCAGCATACTTTTGAACTAAGCGTCGACGCCTTTCGTTGCGTGCTACCACACTAGTCTTGGCCATGGTCTTCAGCTACGCTTTTGGAACGGGAAGCCGAATTCACTGAGCAAGACATACGCTTCTTCGTCAGTTGGTGCCGTTGTGACGAACGTAATGTCCATGCCGAGAATGTGGTTGACTTTGTCCACGTCAATCTCTGGAAAGATGATCTGCTCTTTGATGCCGACAGTGTAGTTACCGCGCCCGTCAAAGCTTCGGTCAGGGAAGCCACGAAAGTCTCGGATGCGAGGGACAGCGATGTTGATGAAGCGATCCAAAAACTCGTACATTCGGGCACGCCGCAGAGTTACCATGCAGCCGATCGGCATTCCGGCACGTAGCTTGAAGTTTGCGATGGATTTCCGAGCGTACGTAACTACCGGGCGCTGACCAGCTATGAGCTCCAGATGATTGAAGGCCTCCTGCAGGATTCGGATGTCCTGCGTGGCACGTCCTACTCCCATGTTGATGACAATCTTCTCTAGCCTCGGCACCTGCATGACAGATCGGTAGCCGAAGCGCTTCATCAGAGTAGGCACGATGTGCTCCTTGTAGTACAGCCACAACCGCGGTGGGGGGACTGGACCGGTATACTCTTCCAATCGTGGCCCTTCAGGTTTGAACTCAATCACCTTCCGCTTCACACGTGCCATGGTCCCGCTCTACGGAATTTCCTCGCCTGTGGTCTTCGCTATTCGGACTCGAACGATTTTGCCATCGCGTTCCACTCGTCGGATACTGACCCGCGTAGGGCGGCCGTTGCTGTCTACCAACATGACGTTGGAGTAATGGATAGGCATTTCTTTGCTGATGATCCCGCCCTGCGGGTATCGTGGGCTAGGCCGTACGTGCTTTTTGCGCACGTTGACTCCCTCTACGAGGACTCGCATCTTCTTGGGATAGACTGCTAGCACTTTGCCGATTTTGCCTTTGTCGTTTCCGGCGATCACCATGACTGTGTCTCCTCGCTTGATCTTCAGTGCCATGGTGCAGTCTGCAGGCTTTAGACAACTTCTGGGGCTAGCGAGATGATCTTCATGAAGTTTTTCTCCCGCAGCTCTCGAGCCACGGGGCCAAAGACTCGGGTACCCCGGGGCTCACCTGCGGGAGTGAGGAGGACCACGGCATTATCGTCAAAGCGAACATAGGTACCGTCCTTGCGGCGGATTTCCTTGCGCGTACGCACAATGACGGCTTTGTGGACCTCCCCCTTTTTGACCCCCGAGTGAGGAACGGCGGATTTGATGGACACAACGATCACATCTCCAACACTCCCATAGCGTCGGCTACTGCCGCCGAGCACACGAATACACCGCACAACCTTTGCACCAGAGTTATCTGCCACAACCAAGTTGGATTCCTGCTGGATCATAGCTCCTCCGCACTCGGCTGTTGGTGCGACCGCTGCAAGATCTCTACCAACATCCAGCGCTTCCTCCGGCTTAAGGGACGCCACTCAACGACTTTGACGAGGTCGCCGATTTGGCACTGATTATGTTCGTCGTGAGCCATGACCTTTGTCGTCCGCTTGTAGGTCTTCTTGTAAAGCGGATGCATGACATCGCGCTCGATCGTGACGACGATGGTCTTGTTCGCTTTGTTACTGACTACGCGTCCGATCAGAACCCTCCGCCTACCGTATCGCTTAGCCTGTGTGGGGGAGGGTTGGGCTACCTGTGGGTGTTCTTCACTAAGTACCGTCGGTTCAGGTGATTCTGCTATGTGGAGTGCCTGTTCCATAGCTTTGGCTTCTTCTTTGTTTATGTATGAACCCCACGTTCGTGCAGGATGGTTTTAATACGTGCGATGTCTTTTCGCAGGGTCCGAAGGGCAGCGACATTTTCTAATTGCTTGAGGGCGTGTTGGAAGCGGAGCGTCTGCAAGGTCCGTTCCGTTTCGCGTAGTAATTGGCGGAGCTCTTCTGTGGTGAGCTGTCGAAGCTCTGCAGCTTTTCGGGGTTTCATGGCGTCGTTGCGAGCTCCAATCGTTCTACGACCTTCGTCTTGAGCGGAAGCTTGTGCGAAGCTAACCGTAGTGCTTCGTGGGCTGCTTCCCGAGAGACACCGTCTACCTCAAACAGGATCCGTCCGCGCTTGACGACAGCTACCCAGAGCTCGGGACTCCCTTTACCACCGCCCATGCGAGTCTCTAAGGGTTTTTTCGTTACGGGCTTATCGGGAAAGACCCGAATCCAGATCTTCCCACCTCGCTTTAGGTGGCGGCTGATGGCAATACGAGCGGCCTCCAACTGCTGGGCGGTTACCCAGCCTCCCTCAATGGCTTTCAATCCGTAGGAGCCGAATGCTAGGATGGCACCACGGAAGCTCTTGCCGCGGACACGCCCTCGCTGCGTTTTCCGGTACCGCGGTCGTCGTGGCATCAACATGGCTTAGCTCCCTCGCTCACGAGCTGAACGGCGCTGTAAGACTTCTCCACGGCAAATCCATACTTTGACGCCAATAGTGCCGTAAATCGTGTAAGCAGTAGCAAACCCATAGTCGATGTCGGCTCGTAGTGTCTGGAGGGGTACACGGCCTTCCAGGTACTGTTCTTTTCGCGACATCTCAGCACCACCGAGACGGCCTGAGCACTTGATACGGATACCTTCGGCACCCATGCGCATGGCGGCTGCGACAGCTTGTTTCATAGCTCTGCGGAAAGAGATCCGGTTCTCGATCTGCTGGGCAATGTTTTCTGCTACTAGCTGGGCGTCAAGTTCTGGACGCTTGATCTCCGAAATTCGAACTCGGACCTCTTTCCCGCCTGTCAGATGCCGTAGCTCTTCCTCAAGCTGGGCAATGTCCTTACCTGAGCGCCCAATGATGACACCAGGGCGGGAGCTGTGGATCGTAATCGTGATTGCTTTGCCAGTGCGTTCAATCACGATCCGTGAGACGCCAGCATGTTTGAGGCGCTGCTTGAGGTAGGAGCGCAGCCGGATGTCTTCATGGAGCTTCTCCGCGAACTTCTTCTCGTCGAACCAGTAGGCGTCCCACTCCCGGGTAATCCCGAGCCGAAATCCAATGGGATGGACTTTCTGTCCCACGGCTACGACCGCTGTGCTACTGAGACATCCTTAAGGAGCTTCACGACGAGAGTTAGATGATTCGTCCGCCGACGAATCCAGTATGCCCGGCCCATAGGTGCAGGGAGAATGCGCTTGAACATTGGGCCTGGGTCGACGTATGCCCGAGTGATGACCACATCGGCAGGGTCAATAGAGACGTTGTCCTGTTGGGCGGCGAGGTTTGCCAGCGCTGACCGTAGGACCTTCTCGGCATATCGGGCTGCACGCTTCGGAGAGAGACGCAGCAGGCTCAGTGCTTCTGCAGCGGTTTTGTAGCGAATCATGTCCACAACGAGTCGCATCTTCCGCGGCGAGCAGCGAAGGTACCGAGCCACAGCACGTGCTTCCATGGCCATGCTCCTTACTTGCGGGTAGCCGTTCGCTGTTCCTTCCGGTGGCCAGAGTGGCCACGGTAGGTTCGGGTCGGCGCAAATTCCCCTAACCGATGGCCAACCATGTTTTCCGTTACGTAGACAGGGATGAACTTATTGCCGTTGTGCACGGCGAAGGTATGCCCTACGAACTCTGGGAGGATCATCGAAGCACGGGACCATGTCTTGATGACGCGCTTCTCCCCAGAGGCGTTGAGTTGGCGGACTTTCTTGAGGAGTTTGGGATGAACGTATGGCCCTTTCTTCAGCGAGCGTGCCATGACTTACTTACGCCGCCGCAAGATGTACTTGTCCGACTGCTTGTTCTTCTTTCGAGTCTTGAGGCCCTTCGCCAATTGGCCCCAAGGAGACTCAGGGTGTTGACGGCCACCGCCGGACTTGGAGCGCCCTTCGCCTCCACCATTCGGGTGGTCTACTGGGTTCATAGCGATCCCTCTGGTCTGCGGGCGGACCCCAAGCCAGCGCAGGCGACCTGCTTTGCCGTACGAAATGTTCTCGTGATCGGGATTGCTAACTTGCCCGATTGTTGCCATGCAGTGAGAGAGAATCTGCCGCATTTCTCCAGAGGGGAGCTTGACGATGGCGTATTTACCTTCACACCCCATAAGCTGGGCTGCAGTTCCAGCGCTCCGAACTAGCTGCCCGCCCTTACCGGGCTTGAGCTCTATGTTATGAATCAGTGTCCCGGGGGGGATTCGGTAGAGCGGGAGGGCATTCCCAACCTTGATCTCAGCCTGAGGACCAGACTCTATCGTGTCACCTACTTTAAGCCCCTCGGGGGCAAGGATGTAGCGATACTCTCCATCTTCGTACTGGACTAAGGCAATCCGCGCCGAGCGGTTAGGGTCATACTCGATGGTAAGGACTCGGGCTGGGATCCCAATCTTGTTGCGCTTGAAGTCAATGATGCGGTAGCGTCGCTTGTGGCGGCCGCCACGGTGACGAGAAGTGATACGCCCCAGGTTGTTCCGCCCACCTGTGCTTTTGAGAGGTTGTAAGAGGGGCTTGAAGGGACGGTCAGTGGTGAGCTCTTCAAAGGTACTCACTGAATAGAAGCGCGTACCTGGTGTGATAGGTTTCAAGACTCGAATTCCCATGGTTCCTAGACCTACGTAGTGCTCTCTGCCTGCGTTGGTTGACCTTCGACGAGGTCGATATGGTAGCCCTCCCGGAGAGTCACATACGCTTTCTTCCGGTTGGGGAGACGGCCTTCGATACGATGGCCACGGATGAACCGAACTCGTCGCTTGCCCTTGATGCGGACGGTCCGAACACTTTCGACCTTGACCTCGAAGAGCTGCTCTATGGCCTGCTTGATTTGTAGCTTGTTAGCCTTCGGATCAACCTCAAAGACATACTGACGCTGCGCTTGGAGCTTGAGGGCCTTCTCTGTAATGATGGGGCGCTTAAGAATGTTCCACATGGCTGTACTCCTCGCCGAAGGAGGCTACCAATGGTTCAATGGCACCACGGAAGAGTAGTAACTTCTGATGGGCCAGGATATGATAGGCCGAGGCCTGTGGGGCCAGCATCGTCGTCACCAGTGGGAGATTGCGGGCTGAGTAGACGATCGTTTCATCGACCTGGGGCAAGAGGATCAGGGTCTTTGCCTTGTCTAGCTGCAGGTTGCGGAGCACCTCTACCATCAGCTTTGTCTTGATCTGCTCCAGAGTGAAGTCCTGTACTACGATGAGGTTCCCCTCGTGAGCTCGGAGAGAGAGCGCAGATTTACGGGCTAGTCGCTTGACTTTCTTGGGAAGCTCGAGGGTGTAGTCGCGGGGCCGGGGGCCATGCACTTTCCCTCCACCGACCCAGAGGGGAGAGCGGATAGAGCCATGGCGAGCCCGTCCAGTGCCCTTCTGACGCCATGGCTTCCGACCGCCGCCACGCACTTCTGCACGAGTCTTGACTTTGTGGGTTCCCTGGCGGTGGTTGGCTAAGAATGCCCGGACAGCTAAGTAGAGGGCATGCTCATGCGGCTCAATCCCGAAGATGCTGTCAGGCAATTCCACTTGCCCGATGACAGTCCCACTCTTGTCCCATAGATCAACAACCATGGCTTTAGAGCTTGACGATTTCCACCAATCCGTTAACCGGTCCAGGGACAGCGCCTTTGACGAGCAGCAAGTTGTGTTCGGGAATAACTTTGAGGACTTCCAGGTTTCGGATCGTTACCCGTTGGTTCCCCATGCGACCTGCCATTCGGAGTCCCTTGAGCACTCGCGAGGGGAAAGAGGAGGAGCCGATCGAGCCTGGGGCACGTTCGCGATTGTGCTGTCCATGAGTCGCCATGCCAACACCACCGAAGCCGTGTCGCTTGACGACACCTTGGAAGCCTCGGCCTTTGCTGTAGCCCGATATCTTGACCTTATCCCCCGGAGTGAATTGCTCGACTGTGAGGAGTTGACCTATGCGGTAAGAGCTAATCGGGACACGGAACTCCTTCAGGTATCGGACTGGGTCTACTCCTGACCGAGAGAAGAGTCCTTGCAGTGGTTTTGTGAGCTTACGCTTCGGAAGAGGTTCAAAACCCAGTTGGACAGCTTCGTAACCATCGCGCTCGCGAGTTCGTAGCAGAACAACGGGGCAAGGCCCTGCTTCTATGACGGTGCACGCCACGACGCGCCCATCAGGGAGCGCCATCTGGGTCATGCCGAGCTTCTTGCCTAGTAGTATGCTCGTCATTACCTACACCTTGACTTCTACATCAACACCGGCGGGCAATTCGAGCCGCATGAGAGCTTCGACTGTGCGAGGTGAGGCATTATAGATGTCAATGAGGCGCTTGTGGATGCGGATCTCAAACTGCTCCTGGGATTCCTTGTCTATGTGAGGAGAGCGGTTGACGCTGAAAAGCGTCCGCTCGGTTGGGAGTGGGATGGGACCAGAGACGACAGCCCCTGTCTGTTTCACCGTTCGGACGATGCGCTCAGCGGAGCGCTCAATCAGAACGTGATCGTACGATTTCAGCTTGATACGGATCCGCTCCATCCTCTGCTGTACACGGATAGGTTTCACTCGCAAACGAGATACAGCGGGGGCAGCAGATGGGCTGCCCCCGCTACGAGGACGTGATTCTACTCCACGATCTTCGTTACTACGCCAGCACCAACCGTGCGGCCACCTTCACGAATCGCGAAGCGTAGCCCCTCTTCCATAGCCACGGGGCTGATGAGTTCGATCAGCATACCATCTACATTGTCACCGGGCATGACCATCTCTACTCCAGGTGGGAGATGGATAGTTCCGGTGACATCAGTGGTTCGGAAGTAGAACTGAGGACGGTAACCACTGAAGAAGGGAGTATGTCGTCCTCCTTCTTCCTTTGTGAGCACATAGACTTGGGCATGGAACTTATGGTGCGGCGTGATGGAGCCTGGTTTAGCGACAACCATTCCCCGTTCGACTTCATCCTTATCTACTCCGCGGAGGAGTAGTCCAACGTTATCTCCTGCCTGTCCTTCGTCCAGAACCTTCCGGAACATCTCAATGCCAGTGACCACGGTCTTCTTGTGCATTCCGAAGCCGATGACCTCCACCTCGTCGTTAAGACGCACAACGCCGCGTTCGATCCGACCGGTTACGACTGTCCCACGACCGGTGATAGAGAAGACATCTTCTATTGGCATCAGGAAGGGCTTATCGATCTCCCGTTGTGGCAGGGGAATGTAGTTGTCTATAGCATCCAGCAACTCCCAGATGCACTGAAAGCGTGGATCGTCGGCTGTTGTGTTCGGATCTAATCCAGCTTCCATTGCCTTCAATGCAGAGCCCCGGATGACGGGGATTTCGTCGCCAGGAAACCCGTATTTGCTCAGCAATTCCCGGACTTCTAACTCTACAAGGTCGATGAGCTCGGGATCTGCAGCATCGACTTTGTTCAGGAAAACCACGATGGAGGGAACACCAACCTGACGTGCCAGCAAGATGTGCTCCCGCGTCTGGGGCATGGGACCATCAGTAGCCGCCACAACAAGAATAGCTCCGTCCATCTGGGCGGCCCCAGTGATCATGTTCTTGATATAGTCTGCATGCCCTGGACAGTCTACATGCGCGTAGTGGCGCTTCTCTGTCTGGTATTCCACGTGGGCAGTGTTAATTGTGATGCCCCGCATGCGCTCTTCGGGGGCATTGTCAATGGACTCAAACGTTCGTGGCTGTGATAACCCCTTCTTCGCCAGCGCCATTGTGATGGCAGCGGTCAAGGTCGTTTTTCCGTGGTCAACATGGCCAATAGTCCCGACGTTAACGTGCGGCTTCGTGCGCTCAAATCGCTCCTTCGCCATTGGTATACCGATCGTTGTTCCGACAAACCTAAAACTATGCCAATACCTTCTCGCCTGCCGTCACCTTGTGTGGTACGGGCTCATAATGCGAGAAGAGCATTGTATACGATCCGCGCCCCTGCGTTAGGGACCTCAATTGGGTGACGTATCCGAACATTTCCGCTAGTGGCACGAATGCGCGTATCTGATGGAGGCAGCCCTGAAGTTGGACGCTCTCGATCCGACCGCGGCGCATATTTAGATCCGCGAGCACGTCGCCGAGAGCCTCTTCTGGAGTGAGTACCTCTACTTGCATCAAGGGTTCTAACAGTACTGGGCGTGCTCGAGCTATCCCTTCACGGAAGGCCAGTGTTGCAGCTGCTTGGTAATCTGCCTCAGAGGATTCTCCTTCACGGTAGGAACCTCCAACGAGGCGGACGACAACATCCACGACTGGATATCCTGCAACAGGACCTGCTGCGGCGGCTTGCCGGATCGCTCGTTCTATGGCCGGGATGAATGAGGGGGGTATGGCAGGCTCTGTCAAGGCGTTTTCAAAGGTAATGTCGCTGTTACGGCCCCCTGGGCTTAGCTCCAGGACCACATGTCCATAGTGGCTGTAGGCTCCACCTTGGGTTGAGCGTACAAACCTCCCCTCTTGGCGGACGGTTTGTGTGATGGTCTCACGGTAGCTGACGTATGGGCGTCCAACTTTGACAGGGATACCGAATTCCCGCTGTAGGCGCTCTACGAGGATTTCTAGATGGAGCTCGCCGACACCGCTGATAAGGATCTGGCCCGTCTCTTCGTCTGCTCGGTAGTAGAAGGTGGGGTCTTCATCAGCGAGGCGTTGCAGAGCTTCTATGAGGCGATCGACGTCCGCCGCACTCCGTGCTTCAATGGCTTGGTTGATGACAGGCGGAGAGAAGAGAATCGGCTCAAAGACGAGAGGGTAGTGTGGATCACAAAGCGTATCACCTGTCTTAGTCCATCGCAAACCTGGAACAGCTATGATGTCGCCAGCATAGGCTTCCGTTATTTCCTCACGCCGATTCGCATACATGCGCAAGAGCTTATGCAGCCGCTCTTGCTTCTTCGCGGCCGGATTCAAGAGGGATTGCCCTTGCTCGAGCGTTCCGGAATATAGCCGTAGGAAACTCAGGCGCCCAACATATGGATCGCTCAGGACTTTGAAGCAGAGAGCTGCAGTCGGCGTATCGTCTGTCGGTAGACGCTCAACCTCTCCCGTACCATCCACCGTATAACCGCGGATTGCACCGATATCTGCCGGCGACGGGAGATAGTCAATAATCGCATCTAGAAGGAGCTGTACCCCAATGTTTCGGAGTGAGGAACCGCAGCAGACAGGGACAAACTGTCGGTGCAAAGTCCCAATTCGCAGTGCTGAGCGAACATCTTCTGAGGATGGTGTTGTCCCCGAGACGTAAGCCTCCAGAATGCTGTCATCAACCTCTGCTATAGCTTCCAAGAGGCGCTCGCGATAGTACTGGACCTCTTCTTGGTACTCCTCAGGGATTGGCAAGGCTGTATACCGTGTCCCATATGTCTCAGGATCAAACACGTAGAGTTGACTCGAAATGAGGTCGATGACGCCAGCAAAGGAAGGCCCTTCCCCATACGGGATCTGGATGGCTACAGGGCGAGCCTTTAGGCGTTGTTGAATTTGTTCCAGGGCACGAGCGAAGTTTGCCCCCACACGGTCCATCTTGTTAATGTACGCAATTCGGGGGACTCCATAGCGGTCAGCATGGTGCCATACAGCCTCTGATTGAGGCTGAACACCAGCTACACCACAGAAGACCACAACGGCCCCATCGAGAACTCTAAGGGAGCGTTGGACTTCTGCTGTGAAGTCCACATGGCCCGGAGTGTCGATGATGTTGATCTGATGCTCTCTCCAGAAGCAGGTGACAGCGGCAGAGGTAATTGTGATCCCTCGCTCTTTCTCTTGCTCCATGTAGTCCGTAAACGCCGTCCCCTCATCGACTTCGCCCATCCGATGGATGAGCCCGGTGTAGTAGAGGATGCGCTCCGTAGTCGTCGTCTTCCCGGCATCGATGTGGGCAATGATGCCAATGTTACGGAGTTGCTCTATAGGGACACGGCGGGGCATCTCTTTCAGGTTGTTGCCACTCGTTCACCACCGATAGTGTGCAAATGCACGGTTTGCCTCGGCCATGCGGTGGACTTCGTCGCGCTTGCGAACAGCATTGCCTTCACCATTCGCTGCTGCAATGAGTTCTGCAGCTAACTTGAGGGCCATGGACTTATCCCGGCGCTCACGAGCATACTGTTTAATCCAGCGCATTGCTAACGCAATCCGGCGATCTTCTCGGACCTCCATTGGAATCTGGTAGTTCGCTCCCCCGATACGGCGGGAGCGGACTTCGACAACCGGAGCCACGTTAGCGATGGCCTTGCGGAAGATCTCAAGTGGATCCTTCCGCGTACGCTCGCGGATGATATCGAAAGCTTCGTAGACAATTCGGCGTGCGATGCTCTTTTTGCCATCGCGCATGATCACGTTGATGAACTTTGCAACCATCCTATCCCCATAGACGGGATCAGGGTCAATGATGCGTTTTTCTGCGCGTCTTCGGCGCATGGTCTGACCTTCTTTGCTACTTCGCTTTCGCTGTCGCCTTTGCTGCTGCAGGTGCTTTGGGACGTTTGGTACCGTACTTGGAACGGCCTTGGCGTCGGCCTTCTACTCCTTGGGTATCAAGAGTGCCGCGGATGATATGGTATCTCACGCCTGGGAGGTCTTTAACGCGTCCACCACGCACGAGAACGATAGAATGTTCTTGCAGGTTGTGCCCTTCGCCCGGGATGTAAGCGATAACCTCCACGCCGTTGCTCAACCGTACTTTGGCGACTTTGCGGAGCGCTGAGTTTGGTTTTTTGGGCGTAGTCGTATACACACGGATACAGACCCCACGTTTTTGGGGACATCCCTGGAGGGCGGGGGACTTGCTCTTTCTCTGTACCCGCTCTCGGCCTAGCCGGATAAGTTGTTGAATCGTTGGCACCGCTTACCCCTGCTGTAGGAAGACCGAACGAGCCTGCAAATTTACAAGACTAAAGAGCAACCTACGCAGCTCTTTCAAGAGCTTGACGCTTTCGGTACTCTCGTACAAGCTCTTCCTGGATAGAGCGTGGTACTGGAGCGTAGCGCAGGAACTCCATCGTGAACTCACCCTTTCCTTGCGTTGCGCTTCGCAGGTCGGTAGAGTAGCCAAACATCTCTGCTAAGGGGACCTCTGCCTCGATAATCGCGTAGCCGTTATCGATCGTGGTATTCGTAATAACCCCACGCCTCTGGTTGATCTGACCAATGACGGCTCCCTGGAACTCCTCAGGTACGGAGACTTCTAGCTTCATAATCGGCTCCAACACGATCGGGTTGGCACGCTCATAGGCTTCTCGAAATGCAGCCACCGAGGCAATCTTGAAGGCGAGCTCCGAAGAGTCTACAGGATGTGTCTGCCCATCATTGAGGACGACACGGACCCCTACAACGGGCTTTCCGATGAGGGGGCCTCGTTGGAGAGCTTCCTGGAAGCCTTTGTCGCATGCTGGAATGAACTCACGTGCAATCGCTCCGCCGACGATCTGATCCACGAATTCGTAGCTGATCCCACTCTCCAGGGGGATTGGCTCAATGTAGCCTGCTACGCGAGCAAACTGCCCAGCGCCACCGGTTTGCTTCTTGTGGAGGTAGTTGAACTCAGCCCGTTGGGTGATGGTTTCTCGATAGGCTACCTGGGGGCGCCCTACCTCGACCTCGCAATCGTATTCGCGGCGCATGCGCTCTATGTAGATCTCAAGGTGTAACTCGCCCATGCCACGGATGAGGGTTTGCCCCGTCTCCTCGTCACGGGCCACTTGGAAGGTAGGATCTTCTTTGGTAAAGCGGCTAAGGGCCTTAGCGAAGTTGGCATACTTGTTACGGTCTTTGGGGGTTACGGCCAGCTCCATGACAGGGGTAGGCAGATACATCCCCGTCAAGGTGACGTTGAGCTGTCCATCTGTGAACGTGTCACCGCTGGCACACTCTACACCGAAGACGGCCACGATATCGCCGGCAGCAGCGATCTCAATGTCGTGGAGCTGATCTGCATGGATGCGTCCGATTCGAGGGACACGCGTCTTGCGGCCGTTGGACGCGTTGACTATTGTGTCTCCTTTGCGAAGAGTGCCCTGGTAGATGCGGATGTACGTCAACTGCCCGTACTTCCCGTCCTCCAGCTTGAAAGCGAGGGCAACTAAGGGCAGTTCCGGGTCAGGAGAGAGGGGAACGCTCTGCCCTGTGTCCCGGTCAATTGCTTCGTAGGCGACGTCCAGAGGGCTAGGGAGGAACAAGCAGACGCCATCCAGCAGTGGTTGTACGCCCCGGTTCGTCTTAGCTGAGCCAACGTACACCGGGGTCAGCTCACGGCGGAGTGTGGCACGCCGGATAGCGGCGACAAGCTCTTCTGTGGAAATCGGCTCATCGGCTAGGAATTTCTCTGCAATGGCATCGTCAACGTCGGCAACCGTTTCGATGAGCTCCTGACGGCGGCGCTGTGCTTCTTCGACCAGATCAGAAGGGATATCGTGCTCTACAACGTGCTCGCCGTTGGGCCCTTCAAAGGTGAGCATTCGGAGTCTCAAGAGGTCTATGACTCCCTCGAAGCGATCCTCAAGCCCAACGGGCATCGTGATGAGTGCGGGGCGATGGCGGAGCTTTTCGCGCATCTGCTGCAAGACCTTGTCGGGATTTGCACCCGGACGGTCCAGTTTGTTGATGAAAGCAAGTCGGGGGACTCGATACCGCTGCATCTGGCGGTCCACAGTCATCGTTTGGCTCTGGACGCCTGCGACGCCACAGAGGACGAGGATGGCACCATCGAGCACGCGAAGTGCCCGTTCCACCTCGACGGTGAAATCAACGTGGCCAGGGGTATCAATGAGGTTGATGTGGTGCTGGTTCCAGCTACAGTACGTTGCAGCCGCTTGGATGGTGATGCCCTTCTCTCGCTCCAGCTCCATGTAATCTAGCGTGGGTCCGCCGCCAGTCTTGCTGCGTACCTCTTCGATTCGGTGAATCCGCCCCGTGTAGTACAGAATGCGCTCGCTGAGGGTCGTTTTGCCGGAGTCTATGTGGGCCGAAATGCCAATGTTGCGGATCTGGCGAATTTCCAGAGCCGACTTTCCACGGATTGCTGTGTCCTCACGCATAGCTTGATATGCCTTCGGGGGTGTGAGACAGGCGTGATTGTAAAATAGATTGCAAAGTTAGCAACTTGACCGGGAGCTAAGGCCTATAACTAGGTGGCGACTAGAGGCGTCCAGAGAATGGAGGAAAACTCGTAAGTTTGTAGCCCGTTGAGAGAGGTATCCCCCTTACTTCCTGGAGAGGGGGTTGCATAAAAGCGTTTGGCGTTGTAATTTTGTACCCCTGTTGACAATTCAACGCGGGCAGCGTTCTTTGAAAACAGGGAGCAGCGGCACCTACGGTGCCCTGAGGGAGAAGGCAGAGGGAGAGTACTCTCTTGCTAGATAGTACGGAGAGTTTGATCCTGGCTCAGGACGAACGCTGGCGGCGTGCCTAACACATGCAAGTCAAGGGGTGCAGAGGTTCGTCCTCTGCTGCCACTGGCGCACGGGTGAGTAACGCGTAGGTAACCTGCCCTCAGCCCTGCCATAACCTCGGGAAACTGGGGCTAATAGCAGATGAGGTCGGGAGGGGAAGTTCCTTCCGATCAAAGGGGAAACTTGGCTGAGGATGGGCCTGCGTCCTATCAGGTAGTTGGTAGGGTAACGGCCTACCAAGCCGACGACGGGTAGCTGGCCTGAGAGGGTGGTCAGCCACACCGGCACTGAGACACGGGCCGGACTCCTACGGGAGGCAGCAGTGGGGAATCTTGCACAATGGGCGACAAGCCTGATGCAGCGACGCCGCGTGCGGGAAGAAGGGGCGTATGCCTTGTAAACCGCTGTCGGGGGGGAGGAAAGGGGGAGCAAAGCTCCCCTGGGACAGTACCCCCAGAGGAAGGG